>NZ_JBHZGM010000007.1:0-187844 GCF_043392685.1 Metapseudomonas phytobenefica
TGTCCTGGAGGGGGTGAACAACCGCATCAAGGTGATCAAACGCATGGCCTATGGCTTTCGGGACTCGGCCTACTTTTTCCTGAAAATCAAGGCCGCCTTCCCCGGGAAAGCGCGATGAACCTTTTTTATGCCCAAATATTGCGGGGCTCAAACTTCTACCGTGCTGCCCTGGGATTGGCTGATCGAGGCAGGTGCTTCGGTAGTGGCCGTGACCGGACGAATATTCACGGCGTGCAGCCCTTTCGGGCCCTGGATGATATCGAAGCTTACCGGCTGTCCAGCCTTTAGCGTCTTGTAGCCCTCCATCTGGATGGCCGAATAGTGGGCGAACAGGTCCTCATCTCGGCCTTCGGCAAGGATGAATCCATAGCCTTTGGCGTTGTTGAACCACTTGACCTTACCGCTAAGCATGCTGATATCCCTCTGCAAAGGACTCCATCACTGGAGTATCATCCACTACGACTCCATGCCTCGAAGGCCGCCATGGCCGCGCGCATGGAACCCCTGATACCCGAAGACGGGTATCCACTGGTTGTAACACCGTTTTGCCGTTAGTCAAGGCGTTCCCGGCATCGCCTGAGAAACGGCTCAAAGTCTTTCCAGTAGCCGTTTTCATTCATCCATGACCTTTATTTCCAGCATGCATGCAAGCAGCCAGATTCGACTAACATTCAATCAGGACAGTCCGCAGCATCATGAGGACGACTCCACGGGCCTGGCGGTGCAGGAAGCGAAACCGGCCCTGCAGGCGCCACCTATGTATAAGGTGGTGATGTTTAACGATGACTACACCCCTATGGATTTTGTGGTCGAGGTGCTCGAGATGTTCTTCGGTATGAACCGGGAGCTCGCCACCAAGATCATGCTGACTGTGCATACGGAGGGGCGGGCGGTTTGTGGTGTGTTCACTCGCGACATCGCCGAAACCAAGGCCATGCAGGTCAATCAATATGCGAGAGAGAGCCAGCATCCGCTGCTCTGTGAAATCGAGAAGGACGGTTAACGCCGCCGCTTGGGTATGAGGTGAAGCCATGTTGAACCGCGAGCTCGAAGTCACCCTCAATCTTGCCTTCAAGGAGGCGCGGGCCAAGCGCCACGAATTCATGACGGTCGAGCATTTGCTGCTCGCCCTGCTGGATAACGAAGCCGCTGCCACCGTATTGCGTGCATGTGGCGCGAACATGGACAAGCTGCGGCACGACCTGCAGGAGTTCATCGACTCCACCACCCCGCTGATTCCGCAGCACGACGAAGACCGCGAAACCCAGCCCACGCTCGGTTTCCAGCGCGTTCTACAGCGCGCGGTATTCCACGTGCAGAGTTCCGGCAAGCGTGAAGTCACAGGCGCCAACGTATTGGTCGCCATCTTCAGCGAGCAGGAGAGTCAGGCCGTATTCCTGCTGAAGCAGCAGAGCGTGGCCCGTATCGACGTCGTCAACTACATCGCCCACGGTATCTCCAAGGTTCCGGGGCATGGCGAGCAGCACGAGCACGACCAGGAGATGCAGGACGAGGAGGGGGGCGAAGCCTCCGCTTCCGGCCATCCGCTGGATGCCTACGCCAGCAACCTCAACGAGCTGGCGCGCATGGGGCGGATCGATCCCTTGGTCGGTCGCGAGAACGAAGTGGAGCGTGTTGCCCAGATCCTGGCGCGTCGTCGCAAGAACAATCCGCTACTGGTCGGCGAGGCCGGCGTCGGCAAGACCGCAATCGCTGAAGGCCTGGCCAAGCGCATCGTCGACAACCAGGTGCCTGACTTGTTGGCCGACAGCGTGGTCTATTCCCTGGACCTTGGCGCGCTGCTGGCGGGTACCAAGTATCGCGGCGACTTCGAGAAGCGCTTCAAGGCGCTGCTCAATGAGCTGCGCAAACGCCCGCACGCCATTCTCTTCATCGACGAGATCCACACCATCATCGGTGCCGGCGCTGCATCGGGCGGGGTTATGGATGCGTCGAACCTCCTCAAGCCGCTGCTTTCTTCCGGGGAGATCCGCTGCATCGGCTCGACGACCTTCCAGGAGTTCCGCGGCATCTTCGAGAAGGACCGGGCCCTGGCGCGGCGCTTCCAGAAAGTCGATGTGACCGAGCCTTCGGTCGAGGACACTGTGGGCATCCTCAAGGGGCTCAAGGCGCGCTTCGAGCAGCATCACCACATCGAGTACAGCGATGAAGCGTTGCGTGCCGCGGCTGAACTGGCTGCACGCTACATCAACGACCGACACATGCCAGACAAGGCGATCGATGTGATCGATGAAGCCGGCGCCTACCAGCGGCTGCAGCCGGAAGAGAAACGGGCCAAGCGTATCGAAGTGGCGCAGGTCGAAGACATTGTGGCCAAGATCGCGCGGATTCCTCCGAAGCACGTCACCAGCTCCGACAAGGAACTGCTGCGCAACCTGGAGCGAGACCTGAAACTGACGGTGTTCGGTCAGGACGCAGCCATCGATTCCCTGTCGACTGCCATCAAGCTTTCCCGTGCGGGCCTCAAGTCTCCGGATAAACCGGTAGGTTCCTTCCTGTTCGCCGGTCCTACCGGTGTGGGTAAGACCGAGGTGGCGCGCCAGCTGGCGAAGGCGATGGGCATCGAGTTGCTTCGCTTCGACATGTCCGAGTACATGGAGCGCCACACCGTTTCGCGTCTGATCGGTGCGCCTCCCGGGTATGTCGGCTTCGACCAGGGCGGCCTGCTGACCGAAGCCATCACCAAGATGCCGCACTGCGTGCTGCTGCTGGATGAGATCGAAAAGGCTCACCCGGAAGTCTTCAACCTGCTGCTGCAGGTGATGGACCACGGCACTCTGACCGACAACAATGGTCGCAAGGCGGATTTCCGCAACGTGATCCTGATCATGACCACCAATGCCGGCGCGGAAACCGCTGCGCGGGCTTCCATCGGCTTCACCCTGCAGGATCACTCCTCGGACGCCATGGAAGTCATTCGCAAGAGCTTCACGCCGGAATTCCGCAACCGCCTGGATACCATCATCCAGTTCGGTCGCCTGAGCCATGAAGTCATCAAGAGCGTCGTGGACAAGTTCCTCACGGAGCTGCAGGCGCAGCTGGAAGACAAGCGCGTGCAGTTGGTTGTCAGTGACGAGGCGCGCGGTTGGCTGGCTGAGCGTGGCTACGATGCGCAGATGGGCGCGCGCCCCATGGCTCGCCTGATCCAGGACAAGATCAAGCGTCCGCTGGCGGAAGAGATCCTGTTTGGCGAACTGGCCGAGCACGGTGGGGTGGTGCACGTCGACGTCAAGGACGAGGAGCTCAGCTTCGAGTTCGAAACCACTGCAGAGATGGCCTGACGGCCATCCACAAAAAAGCCCGGCGGATGCCGGGCTTTTTTATGATCGTTCGATCAGCGGGCGCGGTAGGTGATACGGCCCTTGCTCAGATCGTACGGCGTCAGCTCGACGCGAACCTTGTCGCCGGTGAGGATGCGAATGTAATTCTTGCGCATCTTGCCGGAAATGTGCGCGGTGACGACGTGCCCATTTTCCAACTCCACACGGAACATGGTGTTGGGCAGGGTGTCGATGACAGTGCCTTCCATTTCGAAGCTGTCTTCTTTCGACATGCAGTAAAGCCCTCGGTATTCAATGATGGGCCCTGCCGCAGAGAGCGGCGGGCAAAAACGGCGTGCATTGTGCCCGAAAACAGCACCTCTCGCCAAGGGCTTCAGCTAAGCGTCACCCAGCGCTGATTGACGAACAGTTCGATAGGCCGGTATTGGGTCTTGTAGTTCATCTTCCTGCAGTTCTTGATCCAGTAGCCGAGATAGACGGCCTGCAGGCCGAGGCGGGCGGTTTCACCGATCTGCCAGAGGATGGCGTATCGGCCAAGGCTGCGGCGTTCGTCGTCGGGGTCGTAGAAGGTGTAGACCGCTGACAGCCCATTGGGCAGGACGTCCGTGACCGCTACCGCCTTCAAGACGCCGTTGAGGCGGAATTCATAGAAGCGGGAAAACGGCAGGTCGCGTACCAGGAAGGTGGAGAACTGGTCACGGCTGGGCGGATACATGTCGCCGTCGGCGTGGCGCTGCTCGATATAACGGACATAGAGCGCGTAGTACTCCTCGGTGAATGCCGGGCGTACAGCTGTCACGGTCAGATCCGTGTTGCGCTTGAGGATGCGCTTTTGCTGTCGGTTGGGGATGAACTGGTCGGCCGGTATGCGCGCTGGTACGCAGGCATTGCAGCGCTGGCAATGGGGGCGGTAGAGGTGGTCGCCGCTGCGTCGGAAGCCCATTTCCGAGAGTTCGGCATAGACGTCCACGTCCATGGGCTGGCTGGGGTCGAGGAACAGTGTGGTGGCCTGCTCCTCGGGCAAGTAGCTGCATGGATGCGGTTGAGTGGCGTAAAACTTGAGGCGAGCCAGCTCGGTCATGATCAACCCCCGGGAGAACCCTTCAGCAAGTGTATGTCAGGCTGCGGGGCTCGCCTAGGCGATCCAGTCAGCGACATTCGGCTGGTCGAGGTAGAGCTGCAGGTAGCGGGAGAACTTCTCGCGGCTGATGGGGCGGGCGCCGAAGCTCTGCAGGTGCTGGGTGGGCATCTGGCAATCGATGAGCACGAATCCCCACTTGTGCAGGTGCTGTACCAGGGTGGCAAAGCCGACCTTGGAAGCGTTGTCGACCCTGCTGAACATGGACTCGCCGAAGAACAGCTTGCCCATGGCGAGCCCATACAGGCCGCCGACGAGCTGGTCGTCTTGCCAGACTTCCACCGAATGCGCCACGCCCCGCTTGTGCAGCTCGATATAGGCAGCCTGCATGGCTGGGGTGATCCAGGTGCCATCGGCGTAACTGCGCGGCCCGGCACAGCCTTCGATGACCGCAGGGAATGCCTGGTCGAAGGTCACCCGGAAGCGCTGCTGACGCATCAGCTTGGAAAGGCTGCGGGATATGTGGATCTCCTGCGGTGGCAGCACGGTACGTGGATCCGGAGACCACCAGAGGATGGGCTGGCCTTCCTGGTACCAGGGGAAGCAGCCGTGGCGATAGGCGCGGACAAGTCGCTCGGGCGACAGGTCGCCGCCGGCCGCGAGCAGGCCGTTGGGTTCGCGCATGGCGCGCCCGAGTGGCGGGAAATCGAGGGAGTCGCGTTGCAGCCAGGTGAGCATGGAGGAGGGGAGGGCGGGCCCGAGGGCCCGCCGTGCCTGTCAGTTGTTGTCGAGGAACTTTTCGGCGTCCAGTGCGGCCATGCAGCCCGAGCCGGCAGAGGTGATCGCCTGACGGTATACGTGGTCCGCCACGTCGCCGGCAGCGAACACGCCCGGAATGCTGGTGGCGGTAGCGTTGCCTTCCAGGCCGCCCTGGACGATCAGGTAGCCGTCACGCATTTCCAGCTGGCCCTTGAACAGGTCGGTATTCGGCTTGTGGCCGATGGCGATGAAGACGCCGGCCAGAGACAGCTCCTTGGTGCTGCCGTCGACAGTGCTCTTCAGGCGCACGCCGGTAACTCCGGTGTTGTCGCCCAGGACTTCATCCAGGGTGTGGTTCCAGTGCAGGCGGACGTTGCCGTTTGCAGCTTTCTCGAACAGCTTGTCCTGGAGGATCTTCTCGGAGCGCAGCTTGTCGCGGCGGTGGATCAGGTGCACTTCCTTGGCGATGTTGGCCAGGTACAGCGCCTCCTCCACCGCGGTGTTGCCACCGCCGACCACGCAGACCACCTGGTTGCGATAGAAGAAGCCGTCGCAAGTGGCGCAGGCGGAGACGCCCTTGCCGGCGAAGGCTTCCTCGGACGGCAGGCCGAGGTACTGGGCGGAGGCGCCAGTGGCGAGGATCAGGGCGTCGCAGCTGTAGGTGCCGCTGTCACCCTTGAGGATGAACGGGCGCTGCTGCAACTCGGCGGTGTGGATGTGGTCGTAGATAATCTCGGTGTCGAAGCGCTCGGCGTGCTTCTGCATGCGCTCCATCAGGGCCGGGCCGGTCAGGCCTTCGACGTCGCCGGGCCAGTTGTCTACTTCAGTGGTGGTGGTCAACTGGCCGCCAGGCTGGATGCCGGTGATGACCATTGGCTTGAGGTTGGCGCGAGCAGCATATACGGCCGCGGTGTAACCCGCCGGGCCGGAGCCCAGGACGATCAATCGGGAATGCTTGACTTCGCTCATAAAAAGGCTCCATAAGTCTTTGTCACGAAAGAGAATGCATGCTCAAATTGAGCATTGCGCAAATCGTTGGCGGCTATGCTACACCGAAGCGCGAGACGTCGCCAAAACGCCGGAGCGACAATCACTTCCCACATGGCGTCGCGCAGGCAAATCCGTACAATGGGCCACGTTCCGATTGGGTTGGAGCCCGTGATGGCAGATCGCTAGGCGGACTTTCACCCTCGACCGACTCTTGAGCGCGCCACGGGCGCAGGAAAAGACGCGTTTTGAAGAATTCCACGACCAGAGCCCAGATTCCTGTCTGGCGCCAGCAATTGCATTATCGCCTCAAGGAAGGTGCGTTGATCGCGCTGGGCGCAGTCTGCCTCTACCTGTGGATGGCGCTGCTTACCTACGATTCCTCTGATCCGGGCTGGACCCACACCAGTAACGTCGAGCAGGTGCAGAATGCGGCTGGCCGACTCGGCGCCTGGTTCGCCGATATCCTGTTCATGGCATTGGGCTACTTCGCCTATGTCTTCCCGCTGCTGCTGGCGATCAAGACGCTGCAGGTCTTCCGCCACCGCCACGAACCCATCGACTGGAGCGGCTGGCTGTTCTCCTGGCGCCTGATCGGCCTGATCTTCTTGGTGCTGTCCGGCGCCGCACTGGCCGATATCCACTTCCAGGACCACGCCGGCCTGCCGGCTTCCGCTGGCGGCGCCCTTGGCGAAAGCCTCAGCCATCTGTCGGTCAATGCCCTCAACGTGCAAGGCAGCACACTGCTGTTCTTTGCCCTGTTCCTGTTCGGTCTGACCGTGTTCACCGACCTGTCCTGGTTCAAGGTCATGGACCTCACCGGGAAGATCACCCTCGATCTCTTCGAGCTCATCCAGAGCGCCGTCAATCGCTGGTGGAGCGCGCGCGTGGAGCGCAAGCAACTGGTGGCCAAGTTGCGTGAAGTGGATGTGCGCGTGAACGAGGTGGCAGCGCCAGTGGTGCCTGATCGTCGCGAGCAGGCCAAGGTCAAGGAGCGCCTCATCGAGCGCGAAGAAGCTCTGACCAAGCACATGACCGAGCGTGAGAAGCGCCCGGCGCCGGTCATCGCGCCGCCGCCGCCGCCCAAGCCGGCCGAGCCGAGCAAGCGCGTACAAAAGGAAAAGCAGGCGCCGTTGTTCGTCGATACGGCGATCGAAGGCACTCTGCCGCCGATTTCCATCCTCGATGCCGCGGAAAAGAAGCAGAAGAGCTTCTCGCCGGAATCCCTGGAAGCGATGTCGCGCCTCCTGGAAATCAAGCTGAAGGAATTCGGCGTCGAGGTGATTGTGGAGTCGGTCCATCCGGGCCCGGTGATCACCCGTTTCGAGATTCAGCCGGCCGCCGGCGTGAAGGTAAGCCGCATTTCCAACCTGGCGAAGGACCTGGCGCGTTCCCTGGCGGTAATCAGTGTCCGTGTCGTGGAAGTGATTCCCGGCAAGACCACCGTCGGCATCGAGATTCCCAACGAAGACCGCCAGATCGTGCGCTTCTCTGAAGTGCTGGAATCGTCCGAATACGACGAAGCCAAGTCGCCGGTCACCCTGGCCCTTGGCCATGACATCGGCGGCAAGCCGATCATCACCGACCTGGCGAAGATGCCCCACCTGCTGGTGGCCGGTACCACCGGTTCCGGTAAGTCGGTGGGGGTGAACGCGATGATCCTGTCGATCCTGTTCAAGTCCACGCCGGAGCAGGCGCGGATGATCATGATCGACCCGAAGATGCTGGAACTCTCCATCTACGAAGGCATTCCGCACCTGCTGTGCCCGGTGGTCACCGACATGAAGGAGGCGGCCAACGCCCTGCGCTGGAGCGTCGCCGAGATGGAGCGGCGCTACAAGCTGATGGCCGCCATGGGCGTGCGTAACCTCGCGGGCTTCAACCGCAAGGTGAAGGACGCCGAGGAAGCCGGTACGCCGCTGACCGACCCGCTCTATCGCCGCGAGAGTATGGAAGACGAGGCTCCGCTGCTGAAGACCCTGCCGACCATCGTGGTCATCGTCGACGAGTTCGCCGACATGATGATGATCGTCGGCAAGAAGGTCGAAGAGCTGATCGCCCGTATCGCCCAGAAGGCGCGTGCCGCCGGTATCCACCTGATTCTCGCGACCCAGCGCCCCTCGGTGGATGTGATCACCGGCCTGATCAAGGCCAACATCCCCACCCGCATGGCGTTCCAGGTGTCCAGCAAGATCGACTCGCGCACCATCCTCGACCAGGGCGGTGCGGAACAGCTGCTCGGTCACGGTGACATGCTCTACCTGCCGCCGGGCACCGGGCTGCCGATCCGCGTGCATGGCGCCTTCGTTTCCGACGATGAAGTGCATCGTGTGGTGGAGGCCTGGAAGCTGCGTGGCGCACCGGACTACATCGAAGACATCCTTTCCGGCGTGGAAGAGGGCAGCGGCGGTTCTTCCGGCGGCTTCGACGGTGGTGAAGGTGGTAGCGAAGGCAGTGAAGACGATCCGCTGTACGACGAGGCCGTACGCTTCGTCACCGAAAGCCGCCGTGCTTCGATTTCCGCGGTACAGCGCAAGCTGAAGATTGGCTACAACCGCGCCGCGCGCATGATCGAGGCGATGGAAATGGCTGGGGTGGTGAGCCCCATGAACGGCAACGGGTCGCGCGAGGTGATTGCGCCGGCACCGGTGCGAGACTGATCCGAAACGGATTTTTGACGAGGATTTCCATGCGACTGATCCGCATGCTCATGGTGGCCGTGCTAGGCCTGGCGGCCCTGAACGTCCAGGCTGATGACAAGGTGGCCATCAGCCGCCTGACCGAAATGCTGAACAAGGCCCAGACCATCACGGGGCGCTTCTCCCAGCTGACGCTGGATGGCTCCGGTACTCAGCTGCAGGAAACCTCCGGCGATTTGTCGCTCAAGCGCCCGGGCCTGTTCCGCTGGCATACCGATGCGCCCATGGAGCAGCTGCTGGTATCCAATGGCGAAAAGGTCTGGCTCTACGACCCGGACCTGCAACAGGTGACCATCCAGGCCCTGGACCAGCGCCTGACCCACACCCCTGCTCTGTTGCTGTCCGGTGACGTCTCGAAGATCAGCGAGAATTTCGAGATCACCCACAAGGAGGGCGGCGATGTGGTGGACTTCATCCTCAAGCCCAAGGCCAAGGACACCCTGTTCGATACCCTGCGACTGTCGTTCCGCAATGGCGTGATCAACGACATGCAGCTGATCGACAGCGTTGGCCAGCGCACCAACATCCTCTTCCTCGGGATCAAGATGAACCAGGCGATCGACGCCGCGCAGTTCAACTTCCAGGTTCCGGAAGGCGCCGACGTCATCCAGGAATAAGCTGTAACGCCCATGGACCTTTTTCGCTCCGAACCCATCGCCCAGCCGCTGGCGGCGCGCCTGCGCGCCACCAGCCTGGACGAGTACGTCGGCCAGGAGCACCTGCTGGCGCCGGGCAAGCCTCTGCGCGAGGCCCTGGAGCAGGGCGCGCTGCACTCGATGATCTTCTGGGGACCGCCGGGGGTGGGCAAGACCACCCTGGCCAAGCTGCTGGCACAGGTCACCGACGCTCATTTCGAAACCATCTCGGCCGTGCTTTCCGGGGTGAAGGAAATCCGCCAGTCGGTGGACATGGCCAAGCAGCAGGCTGCCCAGTACGGCCGCCGCACCATCCTCTTCGTGGACGAGGTGCACCGCTTCAACAAGTCCCAGCAGGACGCCTTCCTGCCCTACGTGGAAGACGGCACTCTGATTTTCATCGGTGCCACCACCGAGAACCCCTCCTTCGAGCTCAACAACGCGCTGTTGTCCCGCGCTCGCGTCTACGTGCTGAAAAGCCTGGACGAGGCTGCCCTGCGCAAGCTGGTGGCGCGCGCCCTGAATGAGGACAAGGGGTTGGGCAAGCGCCGGCTGAGCCTGCCGGACGAAAGCTTCGCCATTCTCATGGCCGCTGCCGACGGCGATGGCCGGCGTCTGCTCAACCTGCTGGAGAACGCGGCGGACCTCGCCGAAGACGGCGGCGAGATCGGCGCCGAATTGCTGCAGAACCTGCTGGGCGATAGCCGTCGCCGCTTCGACAAGGGCGGTGAGGCGTTCTACGACCAGATTTCCGCCCTGCACAAGTCGGTGCGCGGCTCCGACCCGGATGCCGCGCTCTACTGGTACGCGCGCATGCTCGACGGCGGTTGCGATCCGCTGTACATCGCGCGTCGTGTCGTGCGCATGGCCAGCGAGGACATCGGCAATGCCGACCCCCGCGCCCTGAGCCTTTGCCTGTCCGCCTGGGATGTCCAGGAGCGCCTTGGCAGCCCCGAAGGCGAACTGGCCGTCGCCCAGGCCATCACCTACCTGGCCTGTGCGCCGAAGAGCAACGCCGTCTACATGGCCTTCAAGGCTGCCATGCGCGACGCCGCCGAGAACGGTTCGCTGGAAGTGCCGCTGCACCTGCGTAACGCGCCAACCAAGCTGATGAAGCAGCTGGGCTATGGCGAGGAATATCGTTATGCCCACGACGAGCCGGATGCCTATGCGGCGGGGGAAGACTACTTCCCCGACCAGCTCGAGCCACGACAGTACTACCAACCGGTGCCGCGCGGCCTGGAATTGAAGATCCGCGACAAGCTGCAGCACCTGAAGAACCTGGACCGCAGCAGTCCCTGGCAGCGGAGAAAGCCGTGATCGGGCTCGTCCTCGCAGTCTCCGCAGGTGGCGTGGCGGGTACGCTGCTTCGATTCGCTACTGGCAATCTGGTCGCTGCCTACTGGCCACGCTACTTCTACGCCGGTACCCTTGCGGTCAACATCGTCGGCTGCCTGCTGATCGGCTATTTGTATGGCTTGTTCCTGCTGCGTCCCGAGGTGCCGGTGGAAATCCGCTCGGGCCTCATGGTGGGATTTCTGGGTGGCTTGACGACTTTTTCATCCTTTTCCCTCGACACGCTGCGCCTGCTGGAAAGCGGCCAGCTGCCACTGGCCCTGGGCTATGGGTTGCTGAGCGTGCTGGGCGGTCTGTTCGCCACCTGGGCAGGCCTGATACTGACGAAAATCTGAGAGACGAGAACCTGACATGCTCGATGCCAAACTGGTCCGCACCCAGCCCCGGGAAATCGCGGAACGCCTTGCCACCCGTGGCTTTGAACTGGACGTAGCGCGCCTGGAGGCGCTGGAGAACCAGCGCAAGTCCGTGCAGACCCGCACCGAACAGCTGCAGGCCGAGCGCAACGCCCGTTCCAAGTCCATCGGCCAGGCCAAGCAGCGTGGCGAAGACATCGCGCCGCTGCTGGCTGATGTCGATCGCATGGGCAGCGAGCTGGAAGAGGGCAAGCGCGAGCTGGAAAGCATCCAGACCGAGCTGGACAACCTGCTGCTGAACATTCCGAACCTGCCCCATGAGTCCGTACCGGTAGGCGCAGACGAAGAGGCCAATGTCGAAGTGCGTCGCTGGGGCACTCCGCGCAGCTTCGACTTCGAGATCAAGGACCACGTCGCCCTGGGCGAGCAGCACGGCTGGCTGGATTTCGAAACCGCCGCCAAGCTATCCGGCGCCCGTTTCGCCTTGCTGCGTGGTCCCATCGCCCGTCTGCACCGCGCCTTGGCGCAGTTCATGATCAACCTGCACGTCACCGACCACGGCTATGAAGAGGCCTACACGCCTTACCTGGTCCAGGCCCCGGCGCTGCAGGGCACCGGCCAGCTGCCGAAGTTCGAGGAAGACCTGTTCAAGATCTCCCGCGAGAACGAGGCCGACTTCTACCTGATCCCGACCGCCGAGGTCTCTCTGACCAACATCGTTGCGGGCGAGATCCTCGATGCCAAGCAACTGCCGATCAAGTTCGTAGCCCATACGCCGTGCTTCCGTAGCGAGGCGGGTGCTTCCGGTCGCGATACCCGCGGCATGATTCGCCAGCACCAGTTCGACAAGGTCGAGATGGTCCAGATCGTCGAGCCGTCCAAGTCCTTCGAGGCCCTGGAAGGCATGACCGCCAACGCCGAGCGCGTACTGCAGCTGCTCGAACTGCCGTACCGCGTGCTCGCGCTCTGCACCGGCGACATGGGCTTCAGCGCCACCAAGACCTACGATCTGGAAGTCTGGGTGCCGAGCCAGGACAAGTACCGCGAAATCTCTTCCTGCTCCAACTGCGGTGACTTCCAGGCCCGTCGCATGCAGGCGCGCTTTCGCAACCCGGAAACCGGCAAGCCGGAACTGGTGCACACCCTGAACGGCTCCGGCCTGGCTGTCGGCCGTACCCTGGTTGCGGTGCTGGAGAACTACCAGCAGGCAGACGGCAGCATCCGCGTGCCTGATGTGCTCAAGCCCTACATGGGCGGCATCGAAGTTATCGGCTGATTGCCTTCCCCCTGCCTGGGCAGGGGTTGCGCAACGCCCTACCGCCCGCGTCGTAGCCAGGCTGCACGCGGGCGGTGACCATTCAAGCTCCACCACCTGTCATTGCTAGAAGGCGCTGCTATGGATTTCCTCCCGCTGTTCCACAATCTTCAAGGGCGTCAGGTGCTCGTTGTTGGTGGGGGCGAAGTGGCCCTGCGCAAGGCACGTTTGCTCGCGGACGCCGGGGCACGGCTTCGCGTGGTTGCGCCAGAGATCGATACGCAGTTGCTGGAAATGGTGGAGCAGGGCGGGGGTGAGTCTCTTCTGCGGGGCTACCAGGAGGCGGATCTGGATGGTTGCTTGCTGGTCATTGCCGCCAGTGACGACCAGCAATTGAACGCCGGGATTTCGGCCCAGTGCCAGGCGCGTGGCATTCCGGTCAATGTCGTGGATGCGCCGAAGCTGTGCAGCGTGATCTTCCCTGCCATCGTCGACCGTTCGCCTCTGATCGTCGCTGTCTCCAGCGCCGGCGATGCTCCGGTGTTGGCCCGGTTGATTCGCGCCAAGATCGAGACCTGGATTCCCGCAGCCTATGGCCAGTTGGCCGGCCTGGCGAAGAAATTCCGCGATCAGGTGAAAACTCTGTTCCCGGATGTGCAGCAGCGCCGGGTGTTCTGGGAGGAGGTGTTCCAGGGCCCGGTGGCCGAGCGCATGTTGGCCGGGCAGGGTGCCGAAGCCGAGCGCCTTCTGGCAGAGCGGGTAGCTGGCGGCGCCCCCAAGGCGCTGGGCGAGGTCTATCTGGTGGGCGCTGGGCCGGGTGATCCCGATCTGCTGACCTTCCGTGCCCTGCGCCTGATGCAGCAGGCCGATGTCGTGCTCTACGACCGCCTTGTGGCTGCGCCGATCATCGAACTTTGCCGCCGTGACGCCGAGCGCATCTACGTGGGCAAGCGCCGGGCCAATCATGCCGTGCCGCAGGATGAGATCAACCGTCTGTTGATCGAACAGGCCAGGCAGGGCAAGCGCGTGCTGCGCCTGAAAGGCGGGGATCCCTTCATATTCGGCCGTGGCGGCGAGGAAATCGAAGAGCTGGCGGCCAATGGCATTCCCTTCCAGGTCGTGCCCGGCATCACCGCCGCTTCGGGCTGCTCTACCTATGCCGGTATTCCGCTGACCCACCGCGACTATGCGCAATCGGTGCGCTTCGTCACGGGGCACCTGAAGGACGGAAGCTGTGATCTGCCCTGGGGCGATCTCGTTGCGCCGGGGCAGACACTGGTGTTCTACATGGGGCTGGTCGGTCTGCCGGTGATCTGCGAGCAGCTGATCAGGCACGGCCGCGCCGCGGACACGCCGGCCGCGCTGGTGCAACAGGGCACCACCTGTCACCAGCGGGTGTTCACCGGTACCCTGGCCAACCTGCCGCAACTGGTGGCGGAGCACGAAGTCCACGCCCCCACCCTGGTGATCGTGGGCGAAGTCGTGACCCTACGCGACAAGCTGGCCTGGTTCGAAGGCGATCAGGCCGGAGCCTGATCCTTCTCCGCGACCGGCAGGGCCTTCAGGTGCTCGCGGCCATGGGGGCGATTGAAGTCCTGCACGGGCCCCAGCGGCACCACACCGGTGGGATTGATGGTGCGATGGCTGGCGTAATAGTGGTGCTTGATGTGGGTGAAGTTCACCGTCTCCGCCACGCCCGGCCACTGGTACAACTCACGCAGCCAGCCTGAAAGATTGGGGTAGTCCTCCAGGCGCCGCAGGTTGCACTTGAAGTGTCCGTGGTACACCGCATCGAAGCGGATAAGTGTGGTGAAGAGGCGCCAGTCCGCTTCGGTAATCCGTTCGCCGGTCAGGTAGCGACGGGTTTCCAGCAGGGCGTCCAACTGGTCCAGTTCGTCGAAGAGGGCGTGGAAGGCTTCCTCATAGGCCTCCTGGGTGGTGGCGAAGCCGGCGCGATACACGCCATTGTTGATCGCCGGGTAAATGCGCTCGTTGAGCGCATCGATTTCCGCTCGCAGTGAATCCGGGTAGAAGTCGAGACGGTTGCCGGTGAGGTGATCGAAGGCGCTGTTGAACATCCGGATGATCTCGGATGATTCGTTGCTGACAATGCGCCCAGTCTGCTTGTCCCACAGCAGGGGCACGGTAACCCGGCCGCTGTAGTCGGCAGTGTCCCGCGTATAGCGCTGGTGCAGGTAGGCCAGTCCATCCAGCTTGTCGCCGGTGGAGCCGAATTGCGGGTCGAAAGTCCATCCCTGCTCCAGCATCAGCCAGCTCACCACTGAGACGTCGATCAGCGATTCCAGGCCTTTCAGCTTGCGGAAAATCAGGGTGCGGTGTGCCCAGGGGCACGCCAGGGATACATATAGGTGATAGCGGCCGGCTTCAGCGGGGAAACCGCCAATGCCCGAATGGCCAGGAGAACCATCGGCGGTGATCCAGTTGCGCCGCCGTGCGCTTTCACGCTGGAAGCGGCCATCCTTGGCGGTGTCGTACCACTTGTCTTGCCATTTTCCATCGATCAACAGGCCCATGTGCGGTCTCCGAAACTGAGTTCGGACTAGAGTCTATCGATAGATGTTCGATGGAAAAGCGCAAATAAGTGACCCTGAATATCGATCAACTCGATGACTTGCGGGCGTCCCAGATGCGATCCGCTTCCGAAAAGGCCTGTTCACGTTCCGCGCCGAGTCCGCGCAAGGCCAGGGCCAGGGTGGCTCGAATCGCCAGCCGGCCATATTCATCCTCGCTTTCATCGCGCCAGACGCGGACGAGTTGGGTGGCATCAAGCCTTTCCGGCTTCACATGGCGCAACGGGGAAAGTGCAGGCCACTCTTCATCCCAGGCTTGCCCATTGGTCGTGCCGTAGAGATGGCAGATGGCGTCCGGGTTGGTTTCGATCTCGCCGCCTTCGCCCTTGATGACGATGGCGTGGTCACCCAGGAGCCTGCTGGCTTCGCGGTGTTCCGCCTGATAACCGGGATGGAAGATGCTCTGCAGGCCACAGCGGGCACCGAGCGGATTGAGTATGCGCGCCAGGGAGTGGATGGGGGAGCGCAGGCCGAGGGTGTTGCGCAGGTCGATCATCCGCTGCAGTTGCGGCGCCCAGGCGCCGAGGGGAATGAAGGCTAGTTGGCGCTCGTCCAGAGCAGTGGCCACCTGTTCCCAGTTCTGGCACAGGGGAATATCCAGCAGTTCCAGCAATTGCTCGCTGTAGAGGCGTCCGGCGGTATGAGCGCCGCCACCGTGCAGCAGGATGCGTATGCCGCTGTCGGCCAGGGCCTTGGCGGCCAGCAGGTACCAGGGCAGGTGGCGTTTCTTGCCGGCGTAGCTTGGCCAGTCTAGGTCGACTGCGATCGCAGGGGCCTGATTGCGTTGCCGGAATGCTTCGGTGAACCCGGCCAGCTCCTCGGCGTTTTCCTCCTTGTGGCGCAGCAACATGAGGAAGGCACCAAGCTGGGTGTCCTCCACTTCGCCGTCGAGCAGCATGCCCATGGCTTCGCGCGCTTCCTCGCGGGTCATGTTGCGGGCGCCGCGCTTGCCTTTGCCGAGTATCCGAACGAACTGGGCGAAGGGGTGTTCAGGTGGGGTGACGAGATTCATAGGCAATTGGTCGGCTTTGGCAGTCCGGCGAGCTTGGCAGCAAGCTTGGCCGGTGCGCCCTTGAACAGGCGGTTCAGGTGCAGGCTGTTGCCCTTGTCGGGACCAAGCTTCTGCGCCACGTATTTGACCAGCGGGCGGTTGGCCGGGGAGAGCTGGAATTCGGCATAGAAGCCGCGCAGTAGCTCAAGGATTTCCCAGTGCTCCGGCTGCAGCTCCAGCTCTTCGCGCTCGGCCAGCGCGGTGGCGACTGCCGGGCTCCAGTCTGCCAGTTCGTGAAGGTAGCCGTCCTTGTCCAGCGGGATGCTGCGGCCGTCGATCAGAAGTTCATTCATAGCCAGCTGTTCACCTTGTCGTAGCGGCAGCACAGCTCGACGAACGCCGGGTAATCCGCTGCGTTCAGGCGCGAGGGCAGGTCGGTCAGCGCGCGGGCCTCGAGGTCTTCGGCAAGCGCGTGCAAGGCAATGGATTCGGGCATTAGTTCCAGCGCCTGACGGGCCGCGCTGCCCGGTTGCAGGGCGTAGACTGCTTCGCCGCTGAGCAGCAGGCCATCATTGGGGCCCAGCAGTCGAAGGCAACTGCCGAGACGGCTGTCGGCGAATGGGGAGTGGGAAAGGATATGCAGCGTGGCCATCAGAGAGTGAGCACCTGGTCGTAACGGTCGATAAGGGCAGTCAGGGCGCTGTCGTCGAGAACTTCCACCGCGAGTTTCAGGGGGGCGCCTTCAAGTCCGCGCTCCTGCAGGCTACGAGCGGAGGCGTAGAGTGATTCCACGCCAAACAGCGGCAGGGCCTGGAGGTTGGCGGTCAGGTCCTTCTGCTCGAGAGTCGCGGGCTGCTGGTCGGTGACGAGCTGGAACACGCCGTCATCCAGGAACAGCAAACCAAGGGGCAGATCGAAGGCACCACCGGCAAGGGCGATATCCAGCGCCTCACGGGCGCCCGGACCGCTCCAGGGACCCTGACGGCTGATGATCAGCATGGACTTCATCTCAATTGCCTCCAAAGCTGACCAGTCGATCGGCCATCTGCGCCGCTTCGTGCAACTGGCCCAGGCCGGAAAGCTCCCAGCCTTCGGCCAGGTTGGCGGCCGGGCGCTCGTAGCGTCGCGCCTCTTCCGGGTTCAGCACGCCACGGCGCAATGCCGCGGCAATGCAGACGACGCCGTCCAGTTGGTGCTTGCGCACGAACTCAGTCCATTCGGTGGAGAGATTCGGCTCGTCCTGGGGGGGGACGACATTGGCGGAGGCGCTATGTACGCCGTCCTGATAGAAGAACAGACGGACGATTTCATGGCCTCCGGCCAGGCACGCTGCGGCAAAGCGCAGGGCGCGGCGGGATGAGGGGGCGTGGGGCGGGGCGAACAGGGCAATGGCGAATTTCATGGTCGCTCGGGCGAATGGAAAACTGCTGGAATGATACGGCCAGACGCATTCTTTTGCCCGTCCGGACAGAAAAAAGCCCGCCGAAGCGGGCTAGTCCGAGGAGCGGTTGGCGATCAATCGTCGCTGCTGAATACGCCAACCAGTTGCAGCAGGCTGATGAACAGGTTGTAGATGGATACGTACAGGCTGATGGTGGCCATGATGTAGTTGCGCTCGCCACCATGGATGATGGCGCTGGTCTGGAATAGGATGCAGACCGACGAGAACACCACGAAGCCGGCGCTGATCGCCAGCTGCAGGCCACTGATGTTGAAGAACAGGCTGGCCAGCATGGCGCCGATCAGGACGAAGAAGCCCGCAGTGATGAAGCCGCCGAGGAAGCTCATGTCCTTACGGGTGGTCAGCACGTATGCGGACAGGCCGAAGAAGACCAGGGCGGTCATGGCGAAGGCCGAGCTCACCACCTCGCCGCCATTGGGCAAACCGAGGTACATGTTGAGGATCGGGCCCAGGGTGTAGCCCATGAAACCGGTCAGGGCGAAGGTGGATACCAGGCCCCAGGCGGAATCACGCAGCTTCACGGTCAGGAAGAACAGTCCGTAGAAGCCGATCAGTACGACGAAGATGCTGGGGTAGGGCACGCGCATCTGCTGAGCGACGTAAGCGACCAGGCCGCTGAAAGCCAGTGTCAGGGCCAGCAGCCCGTAGGTATTGCGAAGGACGCGGCTGACTTCCAGCTGCTCCGCCTGCGCAGGGTTGAGGGCATAGTTCTGTTCGTTCATCGCGACACTCCCGAAAATGGTTTCCGTGACCTTGGTCAGTCCTGGATATTAACAGAGGCTTTGAAGCCGCCAATTGCAAGAGTTTGACAGCGTGTTGCGTTCCGGTAGTATGGCGCCCCGCGCAAGCGGAGGTGTGGCCGAGTGGTTTAAGGCAGCGGTCTTGAAAACCTCTGTAGGAAGAATTTGGAAGCGTGGCCGAGCGGTTTAAGGCACCGGTCTTGAAAACCGGCGACGGGTAACTGTCCCAGAGTTCGAATCTCTGCGCTTCCGCCATATGAAACAAGCACTTACGCACCTGTTCGGCAGATCGAGTGGTGCAGGTTGCTTGTCAGGCAAAAGTAGAAAAAGCCCCCATCCTTGGGGGCTTTTTTGCATGCGTGAAACCTGCGGTAAGCAGAGTGTAGCCACGCTGCAGCAGCTTGATCGGGGCGGTGACGTCCAGCTTGCAGAGCCACTCAATGCGCATTGCCGGTCCACTTCTCCAGGGTGGCTTGCACCTCTTCGGCGGTGGCGAAGTCGTCTTCGTCGGCTTCGGCCACGGCGCGCTGGATTTTGGCGATCTGCCAGCTCTCGCGGCGGATGTATTCGCTCAGGGCTTCCTGGGCAAGGGCATCGGCACTGCGGCCGGTGGCCTTGGCCAGGCTGGCCAGGTGGCGGGCGATATCGTCCGGCAGGTTGAGGGACGCGAGTGACATGCGGGCCTCGGTGGGAAAGTGAGCAACGCACCGATGGTACACCCTGGGCGCAGCCTGACCACCGCTACAGGCCGATGGCGCGGCCACCAGGGGCCGCGCTCACAAGCGTCAGGTTCTGGTGTTCAGCCGAACGCATTCCCCCATCGCCATTGCCTCGTCTTCATGCTTGCCACCGACAAAATCGCCTGTGGCCCTGTCGATGATCCTGTACCAGTAGGCGTCCAGTGCTGTTCCCCCGAGAACTTCTCCATTCCTGACTCCTTTGGAATGTGTACGTGGGACCCTTTTCACCGAGAAGCGTGCACTCACGGTGGATCTCCTTGTGTAGGTAGAAGTGGAACATTTTTGATAGTCGTGCCTGGCCGGTCTCGCAACTTCGAAGTCGAAACGGATCGTTTCAGGCGGCCATCGCCTGAGGTCTTTATCTGCGACTCCCGGGGGGCGAGCGACCATGGTTCTTCAGTGAGCCGTTCGTCTATCGCGCGACTGTTTCCTGCTCTCCCGCGCTTCTTTAAACAGCTCTGACCGGGCTGTTCAGTCTTTACAGACAGGCGCGTCAATATCGTGACAGTCGGCATTTACATTTTGAAACACATGAACTTTAGTCAGGTTGTTGACGTTCTGCGGCGCTAAACAAAACGAGCGATTGCTCAATGAGTCCATTTCTTCACCGGTGAAATTCCTCCCAGAGACGCCTCTAGGCGCCCGGCCGGTGTCGAGGACCAGCAACTGGAGAGAGTCATGAAACGCCCTGACTGCGAGCACGCGACAGGTCGGCCTGAGGAATTGGCCGACAGCGAGGGGAGACGGACATTTCTGAAACTGACGGCAGCGACGATGGCGGCGCCGCTGTTGATGGCGGGCACCAGGGCTCGGGCGAAAGACGAGCTCCCAGCGTTCCCACCCAGCCCGTCGACCGTTCCCTGGGCCCATGAGTTGCCCACCCAGGTGAATCCCATCAGCCCGGTTTCTTCCCTGAGTCCGGCGCCTACCGAGGTTGCCAACGTCGCCGGGGGCGAGGCGGGGAGATATCCCCATCAGCGCTGGGCGCAGTTCGCGCCGGGTGCGCTGTACTACGAGATCAGTGCGATCGAGCGGAATGACTGGGTCTACAGCCCTTCCTACCCGGCGCAGCGGATCTGGGGCTACCAGGCCAACAACAATCCGGACAAGACCATGCCCAGCGCTACCGTTTTTGCGCGCTATGGGCGTCCGATGATCTGCCGCATCCATAACAAGCTGCCGCAGAACCACGTGGGCTTTGGCACGCCGGAAATCTCCACCCACTTGCACAACCTGCACTGCGGGTCAGAGAGCGATGGCTTTCCGGGCGACTACTACAGCCCTAACAAGCACGGCCCGACCCTGTCGGCCAACGGACGCTTCAAGGATCACCTGTATTCCAACGTCAAGGCCGGTTTCGAGGAGCGGCAGGACCTGGTCGGCGATCCCACGGAAGCGCTAGGAACGCTCTTCTATCACGACCACACCCTGGACTTCACATCCCCCAACCTCTACCTCGGCCTGGCAGGTTTCTACTGCCTGTTCGACGAACTGGACTCGGGGAACGAGGCCGATCCCAACCCCGCTGCACTGCGTCTGCCGAGCCATCCGTACGACTACCCGCTGAACTTCAACGACCGGCGCTTCGACGCGAACGGACGGCTGTTCTACGACCAGGTCAACCCGGAGGGAGTCCTGGGTGACAAGGTGGCGGTGAATGGTCGAATCGAGCCGGTGTTGCGAGTGGCTGCCCGCAAGTACCGCTTCCGCCTGCTGAACACCGGGCCGAGCCGCTTCTATAACTTCGCGCTGGTTTCACCGACCAACGTGCTGCAAAAGTTCACTCACATCGCCAACGACGGAAATCTGTTCCCGGCACCGCTGCTCAACCAGACCAACGTGACGCTGGGGGTGGCCGAGCGCGCGGACATAGTGGTCGATTTCTCGAAGTACGCGATCGGGGCCCAGTTGTACCTGGTCAACCGGATGCGTCAGGTGGAGACCCGCCGACCCAAGGACATCAAGGACCCGGGCGACCGGGTGCTGAAGATCATCGTCGATCGCTACCCGCCGTCCCAGGATCTGAGCCGGGTGCCGGCCACGCTGCGGCCGTTGCCGGTGATTACACAGGCGGAAATCAACTCCGCACCGGTGCGGCGCTGGATCTTCGAGCGCGACAAGGGCATGTGGGCAATCAATGGCAAGTTCTTCGATGTGAACGTTGCCAGGGCGCAGATACCCAAGGGTGGTTATGAGATCTGGGAACTGTCCAATGTCGACGATGGTTGGAGCCACCCCATCCACATTCACTTCGAAGAAGGGCGGATCCTGCAGAAGATCGTCAAGGGTGTCAGTGTCCCGATTCCGGCCTATGAGCGAGGGCGCAAGGACGTCTATGTGGTCGAGCCTTTCACCACATTGCGGGTCTTCCTGCGCTTCCGCGACTACAAGGGCAAGTACCCCATGCATTGCCACAACCTGATCCACGAGGACCACGCCATGATGCTGCGCTGGGACATCGTCTGAGCCCCGTGGCGACGCAATTTCGAGGTGGGAGGAATCGTCATGAACACGCGAAGAAACATGCTGGCTGGAATCGGTGGCGCTGCCGCCCTGCTGGCCGGCTGGACGGCGATGCGCGGGCGCGCCGGCCTGGCGGAAGCCACTTCCGAGCAGGGGAGCGGCGCCATTCCGTTTCCCAATGTCACGCTCTATACCCACGAGGGGCGCAGGGTGAGGTTCTATGACGACCTCATTCGCGGCAAGGTCGTGACCTTCAACATGATGTACACCCAGTGCGAGGGCAAATGCCCGACCATGACGGCCAACCTGCGTCAACTCCAGGAACTGCTGGGAGAGCGGGTAGGGCGGAGCGTCTTCATGTACTCCATTACCCTGCAGCCGCTGCTGGATACGCCGGAGGTGCTCAAGGCCTATGTCGAAGAGCATCACATCGGCCCGGGCTGGGCATTCCTGACAGGGGCGCCGGAAGACATCGACGCCATTCGCTTCAGCCTGGGTTTCTATGACATCGATCCTGAGGTGGATCGCAACCTGGCCAGCCACACCGGCCTGGTGCGCATGGGGAACGATAACTACCAGCGCTGGACCATGGCGCCGGCATTGACCGGCACGCAACATATCCTTGCCACGCTGAATCACGTCGACCGCGAATGGGACGCGGTTTCTTGAAACACGTGAGGGTGTCCCTGGATTAACAGGGGCACCCTCGCGCTCCTTGCCGTCCTTACTTAATCATTCGCGGTCGAAATGTCGGACAATTCGCTGTAATTATTCGCATTCGACTGCAATCGGGTGTTCGATTGGGCCGCTCGGGGCGCTTTTCGGTCGAGAAAATTGGCGCTGCCCGTTTGACGGTCCTGCATCTGGAACTAGGTCATTCTCCGCTCATTTGCTAATGTGAGCTTCATTTGGACGAGCTTGCTGCCATGGCAGCGCGCGATGCACTGAGAGGTGTCGCTTGATTAGGGTGCTGGTGGTCGATGACCACGATCTGGTGAGGACGGGCATTACCCGCATGCTGGCCGATATCGATGGCCTGCAAGTGGTTGGGCAGGCCGATAGCGGCGAGGAAGCCCTGAAGAAGGCGCGGGAACTGAAGCCTGATGTGGTCCTGATGGACGTCAAGATGCCCGGCATCGGTGGCCTGGAGGCGACCCGCAAGTTGCTCCGCAGCCATGCCGATATCAAGGTGGTTGCCGTGACCGCCTGCGAAGAGGATCCCTTTCCCACCCGCTTGCTACAGGCTGGCGCGGCCGGTTACCTGACCAAGGGCGCCGCCCTGGAAGAGATGGTCCTGGCGATTCGCCAGGTTTTCGCCGGCCAGCGTTTCATCAGTCCGCAGATCGCCCAGCAACTGGCGCTCAAGTCCTTCCAGCCCCAGGCCAGCGGATCGCCTTTCGATCTGCTGTCGGAACGCGAGATCCAGATTGCGCTGATGATCGCCAACTGCCAGAAGGTCCAGAGCATATCCGACAAGCTCTGCCTGTCGCCGAAAACGGTGAACACCTATCGTTACCGTATCTTCGACAAACTCTCCATTTCCAGCGATGTGGAACTGGCGTTGTTGGCTGTCCGGCACGGCATGGTAGACGCCGTCAGCTAAGATGTCCGACTCTTTCGATGCGAGTGCTTTCCTTGCCGCCTGCAGCGGTCGTCCGGGGGTTTACCGGATGTTCGATGCGGGCGGCAAGCTGCTTTATGTAGGCAAGGCGAAGAACCTCAAGAAGCGCTTGGCCAGCTATTTCCGCAAGACTGGCCTGGCCCCGAAGACCGCCGCCCTGGTGGGGCGTATCGCCCAGGTCGAAACCACCATCACCGCCAATGAAACCGAGGCGCTGCTGCTCGAGCAGACGTTGATCAAGGAATGGCGGCCGCCCTACAACATCCTGCTGCGCGACGATAAGTCCTATCCCTACGTGCTCCTCAGTGACGGAGACTATCCGCGGCTGAGTATCCATCGGGGTGCGAAGAAGCAGAAAGGGCGTTACTTCGGGCCCTATCCCAGCGCGGGCGCCATCCGCGAGAGCCTCAACCTGCTGCAGAAGGCCTTCCTGGTTCGCCAATGCGAGGACAGCTACTACAAGAACCGCACCCGGCCCTGCCTGCAGTACCAGATCAAGCGTTGCAAGGCGCCCTGCGTGGGGTTCGTGGACCCCACCGAATACGCCGAGGACGTGCGCCACTCGGTGATGTTCCTCGAAGGGCGCAGCAATGCACTGACCCAGGAACTGTCCACGGGAATGGAGGAGGCGGCGCAACGCCTGGACTTCGAACGGGCGGCCGAACTCCGCGACCAGATCGCCATCCTGCGTCGCGTCCAGGACCAGCAGAGCATGGAAGGCGGCACCGGTGACATCGATGTCATCGCGGCGATCGCTACCCCCGGCGGCGCTTGCGTGCACCTCATCAGCGTCCGCGGCGGACGTGTGCTGGGAAGCAAGAATTTCTTCCCGCAGGTGGCCATCGAAGAGGAGGGCGCTGACGTACTGGTGGCCTTCATTGCCCAGTACTACCTCGGCAATCACGAGCGCGACCTGCCCAGCGAACTGATCGTCAACACGACCCACGAGGATTTCCCGGCGCTGATCGCTGCTCTCGCCGAGCTCCGTGGCCGTGAGCCGGATATCAGCCACCGGGTGCGTGGTACCCGCGCACGCTGGCAGCAGCTGGCTGTCACCAATGCCGAGCAGGCACTGGCAGCACGCCTGGCCAACCGGCAGCACACGGCGGCGCGCTTCGAAGCTCTTGCCGAAGCCCTGGGGCTGGATGAGGCGCCGCAACGCCTGGAGTGCTACGACATCAGCCACTCCAGCGGCGAGGCGACCGTGGCCTCCTGCGTGGTGTTCGGGCCCGAAGGTGCGCTGAAGTCCGACTACCGTCGCTACAACATCGAAGGGGTCACCGCGGGCGACGATTACGCTGCCATGCATCAGGCGTTGTCGCGCCGCTTCGGCAAGCTGAAGGACGGGGAGGGCAAGCTGCCCGACGTCCTCCTGGTGGACGGCGGCAAGGGCCAGCTCGCCATGGCCCAGGAAGTCCTGAAGGAGTTGGCGGTGCCCGAGCTGATCCTACTGGGCGTGGCCAAGGGCGTCACCCGCAAACCCGGTTTCGAAACCCTCTACCTGAACGATGCCGCTCATGAATTCACCCTGCCTGCGGACTCTCCGGCACTGCACCTGATCCAGCAGATTCGCGATGAAGCGCACCGGTTCGCCATTACCGGGCACCGTGCCCGGCGCGGCAAGGCGCGACGCACCTCCAGCCTGGAAGACGTCGCCGGGGTAGGTCCCAAGCGCCGCCGGGAGCTGCTCAAGCATTTCGGCGGGTTGCAGGAACTCAATCGCGCGAGTATCGAGGAAATTGCCAAGGCGCCTGGCATCAGCAAAAAGCTTGCTGAGTCGATTTATGCGGCCCTGCACAGCGAGTAGAATGCCGCCTTCTTTCAGAACCAGCCTAACGATGAATATTCCAAACCTGCTCACCGTTCTGCGCGTACTGCTCATTCCTGTCTTCATCCTGCTGTTCTATCTGCCGTTCTCCTGGAGTTATCTGGCAGCTAGTGCAGTCTTCGCCATCGCCGCCGTCACCGACTGGTTCGACGGTTATCTGGCTCGTCGCTGGCAACAGAGCACGCCCTTCGGCGCCTTCCTCGATCCGGTGGCGGACAAGTTGATGGTGGCGGTGGCGCTGGTATTGCTGGTGGAAGAGCACCACAATCTCTGGTTGACCCTGCCGGCGGCGATCATCATCGGCCGTGAAATTGTCGTGTCGGCCTTGCGTGAATGGATGGCGGAACTCGGCGCCCGCGCCCATGTGGCAGTGTCCAACCTGGGCAAATGGAAGACTGCCGCGCAGATGCTGGCGCTGGTCATCCTGCTGGCCAATCCGCCGCTGCTTACCTTCTGGGTCGGCGTTGGCTACTTCCTGCTGATCCTGGCTGCGGCGCTGACGCTCTGGTCGATGCTGCACTACCTGCTGGCCGCTCTGCCGCACCTCAGCACCGACCCGAAGGAAAAATAAAAGTTTTTTTGAATCAAGGGGTTGACGGCGCTTCCTGAATCTATAGAATGGCGCCCGTCAACACGACAAAGCGGGAATAGCTCAGTTGGTAGAGCACGACCTTGCCAAGGTCGGGGTCGCGAGTTCGAGTCTCGTTTCCCGCTCCAGTTTCACGCGATGACGCCGCCGCAAGCGGCGTCATCGTTTAGGCCGGATGGCAGAGTGGTCATGCAGCGGATTGCAAATCCGTGTACGCCGGTTCGATTCCGACTTCGGCCTCCATCTAAAAAGCCCCGTAGATCAAAAATCTACGGGGCTTTTTTCATGTCTTTGCGAAAGTTCGTCCAGCTCTTTGTACCGGGGCGCGTCCCGGAACTTTCGTCACTTCGATGGCGGCTTCGCAATAGCGCCCACTGGCAGCAGCTGACTGATGCCCTCCGGACGAAGCACCATATCTCGTCTCGTATTCCTGACTCGATCTTTCCGTGGGGCGAATTTATTGGCTATGTCTGCGTCAGGTGTTGCAGTGCTGAAGGGAATGTCCTAGCCAGGGAGTTCAGGTCTCTGTGTCCGCCTGGCGCTTCCCTCTCCCCCGGCCCCTCTCCCGGAGGGAGAGAGGGGATTCGCACCGACATTGACCTGCTCCCAAGTCTGAAGATGCCGGCGCTGGCAGGTGGACTCAGCTCAGCTGGATCCAAGTGGTCTTCAGTTCGCAGTACTGGTCATGGGCATGGATGGATTTGTCGCGGCCACCGAAGCCCGACTGCTTGTAACCGCCGAAGGGGGTGGAGATATCGCCTTCGGAGAAGCAGTTGACCGACACCGTGCCTGCGCGAATGGCCGAGGCCATGCGGTGGGCGGTGTTGATGTTGTCGGTCCAGAGCGAGGCGGCAAGGCCGTAGCAGGTGTCATTGGCGATGGCGATGGCTTCTTCTTCAGTGTCGAAGGTGATGACCGCCAGCACCGGGCCGAAGATTTCCTCGCGGGCGACCGAAGAAGCGTTGGTCAGGTTATCGAAGATGGTCGGTGCCACGAAGTAGCCGCCGCTCTCCGGATAGAGGCGCACGCCACCGGTAACCAGCCGAGCGCCTTCGGCCTTGGCCTGCTCGATATGTCCCAGCACCTTCTCCATGTGGGCCTGCTCGATCAGCGCCCCCAGGCGCACGCTCGGGTCCAGCGGATCGCCGGTGGCCCAGTCTTCCAGCTGGCGCACCAGTTCGTCGAGCAGCGCGTCCTTGATGGAGCGATGGATGATCAGGCGCGAGCCCGCCGAGCAGTTCTCGCCCATGTTCCAGAACGCCGCACTCAGCACATGACTGGCCACGGTCTGCAGGTCGCCGGCATCGGCCATGACCACCTGCGGATTCTTGCCTCCGCACTCCAGCACGACGCGCTTGAGGTTGCTCCTGGCCGAATATTCCAGGAACAGGCGGCCCACTTCGGTGGAGCCGGTGAAGGCGGCGAGGTCGATGTCGGGGTGCAGGCCGATGGCCTTGCCGGCGGTATGTCCGAGGCCCGGCACTACGTTGAGCACACCGGCGGGAATGCCGGCTTCGAAGGCCAGTTCGGCCAGACGCAGGGTCGCCAGGGAGGTCAGCTCGGCGGGCTTGAGGATCACGCTGTTGCCGGTGATCAGCGAGGGCCCCAGCTTCCAGCCCGCCATCATGCAGGGGAAGTTCCACGGCAGCACCGCGCCCACCACGCCAACCGGTTCGCGCCTGATCATGCCGAGATTGCCGGGGCAGGACGGCGAGATGGCGTCGTACAGCTTGTCACCTGCTTCGGCATGCCAGCGGATGGTCGCCGCCGTATCGGGGATGTCGATGGCGAAGCATTCGCCGACCGGCTTGCCGGATTCCAGCGATTCCAGCACGGCCAGTTCCAGGCGATGTGCATCGATCAGGTCGGCGAAGCGCTGCATGATCGCCTTGCGGCCAGCGGGCGCCAGCTTCGACCAGACGCCCGATTCGAAGGCGGCTCGGGCAGCCTTCACGGCAAGGTCGATGTCTTCGGCATCACAGGCCGCGACTTCGGTCAGCACCTGGCCGGTGGCGGGGTTGAGGGTGGCGAAGGTGGCACCGGAACGGGCGGCGACGAAGCGTCCGTCGATGAAGGCCTGGTTGCGGTATTCGAGTCGTTCGATCTGCTGATCGATGGCACTGCGGGTAAGGGCGTCGGTCATTGTTGTTCTCCAGAGCGGGGCGGTCTCAAAGTTCGGCGCCGGCGGTCCATTCCTTCCAGGCGATGGAGGAACGCACGCCGATGCCCAGAAAGGGCTCGGGCGGGTTGCGGCAGGGTTTGGGCTGTTCGAGCATGCTGCGCAGCAGGTCGCTGTCCATGCCCAGGGCGTACTCGGCGATCAGCTTCCCGGAGATGGTCCCGCGCGTGAGGCCCAGGCCGTTGCAGCACACCGCGCTGTAAACGCCAGGGGCGATCTCGCCGAACACCGAACCGGAGTTGCGCGCCAGGCACAGCGCGCCACCCCAGGTGTATTCGAACTCGACGCCGGGCAGCATCGGGAAGCGGTTCTCGAAGGACTTGCGATGGGCGCGGCGGACGCGCTCGAGGGTCGCGGCACTGGCCTGGACCCGAGGGTTGTAGGTGAAGGAGTTGCGGATGCAGATCCGGCCGTTGGCCAGGCGCCGCACCGTGGTGCCCAGCGGGTCGGCTGGAATCAGGCCCCAGGATTCGTCGCCACCCAGGGCGGCCAGTTCCTGCGCGGTCAGCTGGCGCGTCATGCTGGCGTAGGTGTACACGGGCAGGATGCGTCCCTTCAGGCCCAACTCGCCGAAGGTGGAGGCGTAGGCGTTGTTGGCCAGCACCAGGCGCGGCGCCTTCACGCAACCCTGTGCGGTGGTGAGGGTGTGTGGCTTGCCGACTTCGATGGTCAGCACCGGGCTGTCCTCGAAGAGCCGGACATTCTCCGGCAAGGTCTGGCCCAGCCCGCGGACCAGCGCCGCAGGCTGCACCAGCACGGCGCCGGGGGCATGCAGGCCGGCCTGGTAGAAGGCGGAGCCGGTGACGGCCTTCATCTCCCGGGCATCCAGCATGCGGTAGGGTTCGCCAAGGACTGAAAGCCCCTTGGCGAACGCTTCCAGCGAGTGGGTGCCGCGGCCATTGACCGCCCCGTGCAGCTTGCCCTGTTCGCGCCAGTCGCATTCGATACCGTGGGTTTTCACGATATCGCGCACGTAGTCGATGGCGCCGCGGCACAGGCGGATGATCTTCTGATCGGCCTCCTGGCTGTTGGTGTAGCTGTGGGAGGTGAGGTCGTGGGGCAGGTCGACCATGAAACCGGAATTGCGTCCGGCGGCACCGAAGCCGACCCGCCGGGCGTCGATGAGGACGATCGACGCCTCCGGCTGCAGCTCCGCCAGGCGACGGGCAGCGGCCAGGCCGGATAGTCCGGCCCCCAGCACCACCCAATCCGCCTGCACGGTGCCGCGTAGCGAGGTGCCGGGCGGCGGCGGTGGCAGGGTTTCATACCAGCCGCAGTGGCCGTCGTTCTGGGGCAGGAAATTGCATTGAAGCTGCATGGGACGCCTCCAGTTCCGGCGAACTAACCGCGGTCGGCAATCAGTTGCTCGTAGGCGCGAGCAAAAGCGGCTTTCTCGTGCTCACCGAGCGGCAGCAACGGACGGCGGGTCGGGCCCACCGGCAGGCCGGCCAGCTCGCAGCCGTACTTGATGTACTGGCAGAACTTCCCGCCCTGTTCGAGCAGGTTGAGCATCGGCAGCAGGCGGCTGGCCAGTTCGCGGCCGGCGATCATGTCCTGCTCGACCACGCAGGTGCGGTACAGCGCGACATGCTCGGGGGCGAGGAAGTTGGAGGCCCCGGCCACCCAGCTGCGCGCGCCCCAGGTGAAGAACTCCAGCACCTGGTCATCCATGCCGCAGCTGACCTGCAGCTGGTCGGCGTAGTCCTGGGTCAGGGTGTGCATGCGCTCGATGGAACCGGTGCTTTCCTTGATCGCCTGGAAGTTCGGCCGCTGCTTGAGGGCATCGATGAACTCGAAGCTCATGGCGGTGCCGGTGCGGGCGGGGAAGTTGTAGAGCATGGTCGGCAAGTCGAGCGAGTCGTCCACGGTGAGGGCATGGGCGAGCAGCTCGTCCTGGGTCGGCTGGCAGTAGTAGGGCGCGGCCAGGAGGATGCAGTTGAAGCCGGCGGACTTGGCGTAGCGGCCGAGGTCGAGGCTGTCTTCCGTGGTGGTGGCATTGATACCCGCCATCAGCGGGATACGGCCACCGGCCAGCTCGGCAACCGCATCGAAGAGCTTTTTGCGCTCGCCGTTGCCGAGGGCGTAGTACTCGCCTGTGGTACCGCCGACGATCAGACCGTGGATGCCGTGGCCGATCAGGCTGTCGATCACCGGGGGCAGGGCAGCGAAGTCGATGGAACCCTCTTGGGTGAACGGGGTAACAACGGGGGTCCAGACACCATCAAAGTTCATGTAATCACCTGGGCGAACAAGTTGTATTTGTTGGGAATTTCGAGATGAAGGTTAATGAGGCGATTCTTTCACCAACAAGCAACATTTAAGGCTGGCAATCAATGAGCGGAGGTTATGAGTTGTTCGCAGGGAACAAAAAGCAAAAGACCTGCTCATGGCAGGTCTCTTGTTTTCGGGTAATACGGAATATTGCTATCGATATTGCCTGGCTGCGAATTCGATTATTAACAACCAGAACTTGGGGCTGACAATAACGCCAGATAATCAGATCTGGGCGATCAGCCAGTCGCGCAGGCGGCAGCAAGCCTCGTCGTCCTCCTTGTCTTCGTTGAATGTCAGGTAGTGCTGGCTGTCCTTGAGCACCAGTTCGTGCGCGACGGGGCGAACCAGCGCGCCCGCGGCCACCAGGTGGCCCACCAGGTGGTTCCAGCCAAGTGCCACGCCCTGATGACTCAGGACCATCTGGATCAGCAGGTTGTAGTCGTTGGCGTTGAAGAAGTGCGGCGCATTGGCGGTGCGCGTCTCGATATCGATGTCGTGGAAGGCCAGCCAGACCTGCCAGTCCACGTGCTCGGCCACCTGGGAGCGTCCGTAGGGGCTGAGGTTGAGCAATACGCTGTCGCGCAGCCCCTCCAGGGTGCCCAGTTCCGGGTGCTGTTCCAGGTACTGCGGCGTGCACACCGGGTAGATCACGTCGTGCATCAGCGGATAGCTGCGATAGCCCTCGCGGATCTTGGCCATCTTGGTGACGAAGATGTCGGGGCGCACGCCGGGTTCCATGGAGAGGAAGTTCTGCGTGGTGATCAGGTTCAGGTCCACGTCCGGGTTCGCGCTGAAGAAGCTCGGCAGGCGGTGGGAGAGCCAAAGCGCGGAAAACGCCGGTGAGCAGCAGAGGGTGAGCACGCGTTTGGTGGTGCTGTGGCTGCGGATTCGCTCGGCGGCCTGGGAGATGTTGACGAAGGACAACTGCACCGCATCGAAGAAGATCGACCCGGCCGCCGTGAGTTCCACGGCGCGCCCCACACGCTTGAACAGCTCCGCGCCCAGATAGGTTTCCAGCTCGCGAATCTGCCGGCTGATGGCCGCCTGGGTCACGCACAGGGCTTCTGCCGCGCGGGTGAAGTTCTGGTACTTGGCTGCCGCGACGAAGGATTTCACCGCGCGAAGGGAGGGCATTTTGATCAGGGTCTGATCGGGTTCGGTGTGTTTGACCATAACGGGAGGTAATCAAGATCCTGGATAAAAAGTCGATTCTGCCGGCCTGCAACCTGATCCTAGACTGCGGGCAATCGCGGCGCAGTGGCTTTGCAGACGTTTTGCACAAGCCTGACACCGGGAAATGCGGGCTGTCGAGTCCGTATCCGTTGTCTGCCGCAAAGGGCCAAAACCGACACAACCTCCCGTGCCTGATCTGGAGTGCGCATGACAATGAACAACACTGCCGCCGTACTGGACCTGATTCGCCAGCGCAAGGAGCGCCACGCACTGCCTGGCGCCGCCTACAGCGACCCCGAGGTATATCGCCAGGACCTCGAACGAATCTGGCACAGGGAGTGGATCTTCGCCGGCCATACCTTCGAGCTGGAGAAGCCCGGCCAGTACCTGACCCTGCAGATCGGCGACTACCCGATCGCCGTGGTGCGCGGCGGGGATGGCCAGGTCCGTGCATTCCACAATGCCTGCCGGCATCGCGGCTCCAAGGTGTGCACCGAGGCCAAGGGCAAGGTCGCCCGACTGGTCTGCCCCTATCACAAGTGGGCGTTCGACCTGGACGGAAAACTGCTGTTCGCCCGCAACATGGGGCCTGATTTCAATGCGGCCGACTACGGTCTCAAGCCGGCCCATTGCGAGGTGGTGAACAGCTACATCTACGTCTGCGTGGCGGACAAGGCACCGGACTTCACGCGGTTCCGCGATGCCGTTTCCCCCTTCATCACTCCGCACAACCTGGAAGACTGCAAGGTGGCCTTCGAGTCCAATCTGGTGGAGCGGGGCAACTGGAAGCTGGTGTTCGAGAACAACCGCGAGTGCTACCACTGCGACGGCAGCCATCCGGAACTGCTCAATTCCTTCGTCGAAAACCTGTCCGTGGCCGGCGTCGGTGGCGCCGAGGACCCGGAACTGGTGGCGCACTGGGATCGCTGCGAAGCCGCTGGCCTGCCGAGCCGGATGGTGATGGATGAAGCCGGACAGTTCCGCATGACGCGGATTCCGCTCTCGACCGGCGCCGTCAGCTACACCATGGACGGCAAGCCTGCGGTGGCCGGGCGCCTGGACCGCAGCGGCGAAGAGAACATCGGGGCGCTCCTGTACTTCAACTATCCGTCCACCTGGAACCACTTCCTCGGCGACCACGCGCTGAGTTTCCGTGTGTTGCCGCAAGGCCCTAACGAAACCCTGGTCACCACCAAATGGCTGGTGCCCAAGGACGCCCAGGAGGGCATCGACTACGACATCGAGCGCCTGACCCGTGTCTGGATCGCCACCAACGACCAGGACCGGCGCCTGGTGGAAGGCGCCCAGGCGGGCGTCAGCTCACCCGCCTATGAGCCGGGCCCGTACTCGGAGATCGCAGAAAACGGCGTCTGCCAGTTCGTTGACTGGTACTGCACAACCATGATCAGCCGACTGGCCGACTGAGCTTCATTCGCCTTCGAGCCAGCCCCGTTTCACCGTTGCGGTGAGGCGGGGCTTTCGTCTGCCTGGATGGCCCTGTGGCCAAGGACCCGTTAATGCATTCGCTGAACGTCATTTCTCGTCTCGATGGCCATGCCAGGGGCTTCTGCCTGGTGCTGTTGGCCGCGTTCTGCTACGGCCTGCAACCGCTCTTCGCCCAGTACGCCTATGCCGGTGGCACCGACCCGGTAGGGCTTCTGCTGGCGCGCTTCACGCTGGCTGCGGTGGTACTGCTGGCGATCCTGCGCTGGCGGGGAGTCGTCCTGCCGAGAGGGCGACTGGTGCGGCAGAACCTGCTGCTGGGCTTCGGCTATGGGCTGGCGGCGCTGGGTTACTACAGCGCCTGTCATTCCACCTCGGTCAGCCTGGCGATCATCCTGGTGTACAGCTTCCCGGCATTTGTCACGGTGGTGTCTATCGCCTGCCTGGGCGAACGGCTCAGTGTGCTCAAGCTGGCGAGCCTCGCGCTGGCGCTGGGGGGTGTGCTGATGGCCACCGGGCTCAGCGTAACCAGCGTCTCGGCTGGCGCCTTGTGGGCGCTGTTCGCTGCGATCTGCTACGGCGCCTCGATCATCTACGGCACGCACCGGATCACCCATGAGAACCCGCTGGCATCCGCCGCGATGCTGCTCCTGGGCTGCGCACTGACCTTCGCCGTGGCGGCGCTGCTGCAAGGCGCCTCCCTGCCGTCGACGGCCCCGGCCTGGTGGGCGACCCTGGGCTTGGCTGTATTCGCCACCCTGGTGCCGGTGGCGGCATTCCTTGCCGGGTCCCCGCGCATAGGCCCGTCCACGGCGGCCACGCTCTCGACCGTGGAACCGGTGGTGGCGGTGACCATTGCCGTGCTGCTGATGGGCGAGCAGTTCACCTACGCCATGTTCCTGGGTGGGGTGATGGTGCTGCTTGCCGCGGTATTCCTGGCCCGTCAGGGCAGCGCGGAGCGGGAACCGGCCGCTATGCGCGGCGGCGTCAGTCCCGACCGATAACATCAAGTTATGGTTTAGGGCAAACAAATGTAGTTGGACGCTGCGATAGCTAAATCCTAATTTGAAGTTGCAACACGACATCCTAGTTCGATGTCCTTTTTTATGAAGCAGGAGTTTCTGCACGCCGGTTTTCATAAGTCATATTGCAACAGGACTCCGGCGTTTTTTCTGCACTTGTCATGAGTTGTCTAGTGACAGTGAGAAGTTGTTAACGGGTTATAAGCATAAGAATGAGGGTTGTATGAGCCAGGCCGATGAGATTCTTTCGGTGAAGAACATCTTCAAGGTATTCGGGCCCCATCCGGATATCGCCATGGAGATGTTGCGCAAAGGTGCCGACAAGAACGAAATATTCCGCAAGACGGGTCATGTGGTCGGCGTGTTCGACGCCAGCTTCTCGGTCAAGCGCGGTGAGATCTTCGTGATCATGGGGCTGTCCGGCTCGGGCAAGTCCACCATGGTGCGGCTGTTCAACCGCCTGATCGAACCCACTTCGGGCAGCATCCACCTGAACGGGCGCGAGATCACCGGCCTCTCCGACAAGGCGCTGCTCGATGTGCGCCGCAAGGAGATGGGCATGGTGTTTCAGTCCTTCGCGCTGATGCCACACATGAGCGTCCTGGAAAACACCGCCTTCGGCCTGGAAATCTCCGGCGTCAGCGAGCGCGAGCGCAATGCCCGTGCCTGCGAAGCGCTGCGCCAGGTGGGCCTCGCCGGCCACGAACACAGCTACCCGCACCAGCTGTCCGGCGGCATGCAACAGCGCGTCGGCCTGGCCCGCGCGCTGGCCAACGACCCGGCCATCCTGCTCATGGACGAAGCCTTCTCCGCGCTCGATCCGTTGATCCGTAGCGAGATGCAGGGCGAGCTGATACGCCTGCAGGCGGAGCAGCAGCGCACCATCATCTTCATCTCCCACGACATCGAGGAAGCCATCCGCATCGGCCATCGCATCGCGATCATGGAAGGCGGCCGGGTGGTGCAGATCGGCACCCCGCAGGAACTGTTGGGCAATCCCGCCAACGAGTACGTCGAGACCTTCTTCAAGGGCTTCGACAGCTCCCGCGTACTCAAGGCCGGCGACGTGGCCCAGCTGGACCCGGCGATGGTCTGCCGGGTGAACGGCAAGGCCCCGCATTTCCAGGCGGGGGTGCCTTACGGCTACCTGATCGACGAGCGCGACCAGTTGCTGGCCGTGGTGGGAGCGGACGAGGCCGGCGGCGTGTCCGCCAGCCAGGCAGAGGAGCAATTGAGCCTGCACAAGCAGAACCCGGTGTACACCGACACGCCGCTTCATGACGTGCTGGATATCGTTGCGGCACTGCCTTACCCCGTGCCCGTCCTGGATCGCAGCGGTGCTCTGAAGGGCACCATTTCCAAGAATCTGCTGCTGCACACCCTGAGCCGCCACTGAGCGCGTCACGGATCACACAGCAGCCGCAACTTCGGAGAATAGGTAGCCAGCATGTCAGAGTTCAGTCTTCTCGATCCTTTCCAGAGCGCGACCATTCCACTGGGTGAGTGGGTGGAAACCACCCTCAATTACCTGGTGCACAACTTCCGTGACCTGTTCCGCGCCATCCGTTGGCCCATCGACCAGGTGCTCAATGGCATCGAGTACGTCCTGCAGAGCATCCCGCCGACCATCGGCATCATCCTGTCCTCCTTGCTTGGCTGGCAGTTGGCCGGCAAGCGCATGGCACTGCTTTGCTTCGTCACCCTGACCCTGCTCGGCCTGATCGGCGTCTGGTCGGAGTCCATGACCACCCTGGCGCTGGTGCTGACCTCGGTGTTCTTCTGCGCCGTGATCGGAATCCCGCTTGGCATTCTCTGCGCCCGCAGCGACCACCTGGAGCGGGTGGTGCGGCCGGTGCTCGACGCCATGCAGACCCTGCCGGCCTTCGTCTACCTGGTACCGGTGGTGATGCTGTTCGGCATCGGCAACGTGCCCGGCGTGCTGGTGACCATCGTGTTCGCCCTGCCACCGCTGGTGCGCCTGACCAACCTCGGCATTCGCCAGGTGCCCGAAGACAAGATCGAGGCCGCCCGCGCCTTTGGCTGCACCCCGCGGCAGATGCTGACCCGCGTACAACTGCCGCTGGCCACCTCGACCATCATGGCCGGCATGAACCAGACCCTGATGCTGTCGCTGTCGATGGTGGTGATCGCCTCGATGATCTCCGTCGGCGGACTTGGGCAGATGGTCCTGCGCGGCATCGGCCGCCTGGACATGGGCCTGGCGACCGTGGGCGGGGTAGGGCTGGTGCTGCTGGCCATCTTCCTTGACCGCCTGACCCAGGCCATGGGCGCGCGCACCAGCGCCGACCCGAGCCTGCGCTGGTACCACACCGGCCCCGTTGGTGCGCTGCTGCGCCTGTGTGGTGCCGGGCAAGCCGCCGGGCGGCGCAAGACCGCCTGAGCCGACCGATTCGATCTGCCTAACCCGACATAAAACAAAAGAAAGGTACGAGACGATGCATCGATCCAAGTTTTCCCGCAGCCTCCTGCAATGCGCTACTGCGCTGTGCCTGGCAGTCTCCTCCCTCTGCGCCAGCGCCTCGGCCGACAAGCCCGGCGAGGGTGTCGAGATCACGCCGATCTTCCCCTCCATCGCCGAGGAGCGCTTCCGTGGCGAGGTGGCGATGGAAGGCCTGCGCGAACTGGGCTACGAGGTCGAGGAACCGAAAGAGACCGAGTACGGCGTGATGATGACGGCCCTGGCCAATGGCGACGCCGATTTCACCGTGCACCTGTGGGACAAGCTGCACGACAAGTTCTACCAGCAGGCCGGCGGTGACGAGGTCATGGTAAAGGCCGGTGACATCATGCCCGGGGTACTCCAGGGATACCTGATCGACAAAAAGACTGCCGATGCCCACAACATCAAGTACATCACCGACCTGAAGAAGCCGGAGATCGCCAAGCTGTTCGACGCCGATGGCGACGGCAAGGCGGATCTGACCGGCTGCAACCCGGGCTGGGGCTGCGAGCTGATCATCAGCCATCATATGAAAGCCTACGACCTGGACAAGACCGTGCATGTCAACCAGGGCTCGTACTTCGCCCTGATGGCGGACACCATTACCCGCTACAAGGAAGGCAAGCCGATCCTGTATTTCACCTGGGTGCCGCAGTGGATTGCCACGGTGCTGGTGGAGGACAAGGACGTGGTCTGGCTGGAGGTGCCCAGGACCGACCTGCCGGATGGCAAGAACGATGTGGACACCCTTTACAAGGGCAAGAACCTCGGGTTCGCCGTGGACAAGGTCGAGGCTGTAATGAACAAGGAGTTTGCCGAAGAGAACCCGGCCGCCCTGAAGTTCCTCTCGGTGATGCAGATCACCACCGCCGATGAGAGCGCGCAGAACCTGAAGATGCAGCAAGGCGAGAAGAAGCCTGCCGACATTCGGCGCCATGCCAAGGAGTGGGTCGCGGCGCACCGCCAGCAGTTCGATGCCTGGCTCCAGGCTTCCCGCGCCGCCGCCGCCCAGGCCCAGGCGTCCCAGTGACAGATGCAGCGGGTGCCCCGTAGCGGGCACCCCATTCCTTCAACCCGACAGAATCCGATTGTGGAGTGTCCACATGTCGCTCTATTCGTTCGTCCGTGATTTCCGTTTCAGTCAGGCGCCGTCCCGCACCCGGGAACTGCTGCAGACCTGCCTGCTGGACATCCTCGGCGTTGCCGCCGGAGCCCGCGACAACCACACCAGCCAGGCCCTCAAGCGCTACGCCCTGGAGCACTATCCGGCCACGGGGCTCTCCAGCCGCCTGCTCTTCGACGGGCGCGCGGTCCATCCATTGGGGGCTGCCTGGGCGGGGGGCTTCAGCGTCGACAGCCTGGATGCCCATGAGGGCCACTTCACCTCCAAGGGCCATGCCGGGGCGACAGTGGTGCCGGCCCTGCTGGCACTGGCCGATGCCTGGCGCGAGCAGGGCAGGGCCATCAGTGGCGAGGAATTGCTCAGCGCCCTCTGCATCGGCTACGAGACTGCCCTGCGTGCCGGTGCCGCGCTGATGGCGACCGCGCCCGAATATCACGCCTCCGGCGCGTTCTCCGGGATCGGTGTGGTCTGTGGTGGCGCGCGCCTGCTCGGCCTGGACGAGGAGCGCTTCCGCCATGCCCTGGGCATTGCCGAGTATTTCGGCCCACGCTGCCCGATGATGCGCCTGGTGGACCATCCCTCGATGCTGCGCGATGCCCATGGGGCAGGGGCCTTTGCCGGGGTGAATGCCTTGCTGCTGGCCCAAGCCGGTGTTACCGGCGCACCGGCGGTGTCCGTGGAAGCGGCGGCAGTGGCCAGCCACTGGTACGACCTGGGCGAGCGCTGGGAAATCGACGCCCAATACTTCAAGCCCTGGCCTGTCTGCCGCTGGGCGCAGCCCGCGCTGACCGCGATGACCGCGTTGATGGCCGAGCATCCGCAGATCCGTGGCCAGGACGTCGAGCTGATCCAGGTGCAGACCTTCCATGAATCCATGCGCCTGCAGGGGCACACGCCAGCCAACGCCGACGAAGCCCAGTACGCGCTGGCGTTCCCGCTGGCGGCCCTGGTGGTGCGCGGCCAGGTCGGCCCGCTGGAGGTGACGGGCGACGCCATCCATGCGCCGGATATTCTCGCGGTCAGCCAACGTATCGAGATCGTCGAGAGCGACGAACTCTCCGCACGATTCCCCAACGAAATCCTTTCCCGTGTGCTGGTCTGGCTCAAGGATGGGCAGGCATTCTCCAGCCCGGTCACCGCGTCCAAGGGCGACCCTGAAACGGCCATGAGCCGGGCGGAGTTCCGGGCGAAATTCGACCTGCTGGCGGGCATCAGCCTGGAGGTGGAGTCGCGGCGGGCTATCGAAGAGGCGGTTGCGGCACTGCCGGCTAGCCCCGACTGTGCGAAGCTGTTTACGCTGTTGTTCGGCACAACGGCCGTCTGAGCCGGGCTTCGGTCTGGCAGGGAAGGGCTCCCGGGCCGGCGCCCGGGAGCCCTGTTCCAGCACCAGCGAGCAGAAAGTCTGTGAGTCGAGAGATGAGAACGTCATTCGAAAGTGTCTTGAAGAGCAAGAACCTGGCACACCTGGACAGGGCCAGCCGCGCTGGGCTGACGGTGCCGGTTCGCCGCGTGTCCTTCATCCTGCGCGAGCACTTTTCGATGATGGCGTTCACCGGCGCGGTGGATGCCCTGGTCACCGCCAACCTGATGAGTTCGACACCGCTGTTCGAGGTCCAGGTGGTCGGCGGCGAAAACAACCTGGTGCTGAGCGACCTCGGCATCGCCATCGCCACCGATTGCTCCCTGGCGGAGCTGGATGAAAGGCAGCAGGACATCATCGTCGTGTGCGGCGGCTTCCGGGTTCGTCTCGAATCCGATCCCGTGCTGCGGGCCAAGCTGCGCCATGCCGATGGGGCAGGCGCCGTGCTCGGCGGGCTGTGGAACGGCTGTTACTTCCTGGCTGATGCAGGCGTGCTGGACGGCCATGACTGCGCATTCCACCCGGATGGCCGGGCCATGATGTCGGAGCTCTTTCCCAAGGTGACGGTGACCAGCCATTCCCACGTGCTGGACCGCAAGCGGATCAGCTGCGCCGGCGCCAACAGTTCGCTGGGCATGATGCTCGAAGTGGTCAAGCACAGCGCGGGGCAGGAGCTGGTGGATGCGGTCGAGGAGGTCCTGGGCTGCGACAAGATGCGGGAAATCGTCGATGTGTCGGTGGTTTCGCTCGACTTCGATCCGACCTTGCCGAGAACCCTCAAGCTCGCCCTGGAGCTGATGCACAGCAATATCGAGGACCCCATCGAGATCAACGAGATCGCCCGCTACGCGCGCATCTCCCGCCGACACCTGGAACGGCTGTTCCGGCGCCACGTGAAGGCGACGCCGCCGCGCTACTACCTGGAGCTGCGGCTCACCCACGCGCGCCAGTTGCTGCAGCACACCAACAAGTCCCTGATCGAGATAGCCGTTGCAAGCGGCTTCGCCACGCTGCCGCACTTCCATCGCTGCTTCCGCGAGAAGTTCGACATTTCCCCGGGGCAATTCCGCTCACGCATGCACTTCAAGGTTTGAGCCGCTGCTTGCGATTGAAGGGTGCCAGGCACGCGCCCTGGTGGATGGGCCGTTCGCCACTTCGGCGCCTAAGTGATTGATTCGAAATTTTATTTCGGCTTAAATCAGCGCCCTGCACCAATCCCCCTCCAGCCCGGATGGCGAAATCGGTATACGCAGAGCACTTAAAATGCTTCGCCCTTTGGGCTTGCGGGTTCGAGTCCCGCTCCGGGCACCATTCAAATCAATCACTTGCACGCTGTTTTTCAAGTGGATTCGTGATCTGCTCAAAGCTTCTGTCGCGCGCAGTCCCCGAGCCATCCAGGCGCTGAGTGCGTTCGGTTCCAGCCTGTCCTGGCGCTGAAAGAAATCGATCTAAAAATGCCCTGGCCGCGGCGAGGGGCTTTGCTAGCCTGAATATCAGTAGGTGGATACGCAGACTGATGCGCAAGCGGATAGCGAGGAAACGTGGGGCGCGTTCCGAAGGGTACACGGTTAGAAAGATTTCCCAGATGAAATCCAGCCCTTACGCCGTGTGAAGCAGAAGAGGTGACATTCTTCTGTCAGATTCCCGATAAACCTCGTAAGCCGGAAACCAGCACCGGCCACCTACTACGAATTCCAGGCCCGCCATGTGCGGGCCTGTTCGTATCCGGCAACATCTGCACGCAGTCCTGCCTATCTGATTGCCCAGCGTTCCGTCAGCCGAACTTCGAGCGGATTCGTGGTCTTATGCGCGTGCCCATGATCTTTGATGGATGCAACTTCCACAGGCCAGCGCAGCTGGCCGAAGGGGGGGCTCCATCGGGGCATAGGACGGCCCGCGAGCGGGCATTGTAAGGCGGGTGCGGCGTGATTAGACTGCGCGGCAATTCGCCATAACACCTCCCCCAAAGGATCGAAATGATCAAGAAATGCCTGTTTCCCGCCGCTGGTTACGGTACCCGCTTTCTGCCGGCCACCAAGGCGATGCCCAAGGAAATGCTGCCAGTGGTCAACAAGCCGCTGATCCAGTACGGCGTTGAAGAGGCCCTGGATGCGGGCCTGAACGAGATCTCCATCGTTACAGGTCGTGGCAAGCGCGCCCTGGAAGACCATTTCGATATCAGCTACGAGCTGGAGCACCAGATCAAGGGCACCGACAAGGAGAAATACCTGGTCGGCATCCGCCGCCTGATCAACGAGTGCAGCTTCTCCTACACCCGCCAGGTGGAAATGAAGGGCCTGGGCCACGCCATCCTCAGCGGTCGTCCGCTGATCGGCGACGAGCCCTTCGCCGTGGTCCTGGCGGACGACCTGTGCCTGAACCTGGAAGGTGACGGCGTCCTGACCCAGATGGTCAAGCTGTACAACCAGTTCCGTTGCTCCATCGTTGCCATCCAGGAAGTACCGCGCGAGGAAACCTCCAAGTACGGCGTGATCGCCGGCGAGATGATCCGCGACGACATCTTCCGCGTGAACAGCATGGTGGAAAAGCCCAAGCCGGAAGACGCCCCGTCCAACCTGGCGATCATCGGCCGCTACATCCTGACGCCGGACATCTTCAACCTGATCCAGCAGACCGAGCCGGGCAAGGGCGGCGAAATCCAGATCACCGACGCCCTGATGAAGCAGGCCCAGGACGGCTGCGTGCTGGCCTACAAGTTCAAGGGCAAGCGCTTTGACTGCGGCGGCGCGGAAGGCTACATCGAAGCGACCAACTACTGCTTCGAGCACCTGTACAAGACCGGCAAGGCCTACTGATCGGGCTGCGTCAACAAAGAGGCCGCCTTCGGGCGGTCTTTTTCATTTGTGGTGCACGGTGTTCGCTTCTTCCTGTGGGGGCGAATTCATTCGCTGAGAACAACGTAGCTGCCCCTTTTCAAGGTTGAAGGGCGCACCTGCGGTCCGCATAGCGATTGAAATCGCCCCCACAACTGTAGCTACGGAATCGGCATCGCCTCCGACCCCGGCCCCAGCGGCTGCCCATAGCTGAATTCCACATAGTTGCCCGCCGGGTCGCGCAGGCCGCAGTAGTAGCCCACGGGGTAGGGCTCGTCCCTGGGCGGCCAGATCAGGCATCCCGCCGCCTCGGCCTGGGCGGCGATGGCGTCGACCCGCTCGCGGCTGTCCACGGCGAAGCCGAAGTGGCTGTAGTCGTCGGGGGCCAGGTGGCGGTCGTAGCCGCCGGGCATGATCACGAAGATGAACTGGTGTTCCTTGCCGGGTTCGGCCATCCACACGATCTTCGAACCCTTGGCGGCACGCTCGTGGATCACGCGCATTCCGCAGAAGTCCGCATAGAAGCGGATGCAGGGTTCGAGTTCCGGTACATGAAGGGCCACATGGGTGAGGGTGGGGCGCATGGGAATCTCCTTCTCGATGCCTCAAGAATAGGCCCGGCAACTGGTCAGAGTCAGAACTTCCGGTATGCTGGCGGCTTGATTTTTGGAGACTTGCCATGGCTTACGACTTCGACCTCTTCGTCATAGGTGCCGGTTCCGGCGGTGTGCGCGCGGCGCGCTTTGCTGCCGGCTTCGGCGCCCGCGTGGCTGTCGCCGAGAGCCGCTACCTGGGCGGCACCTGCGTCAACGTCGGCTGCGTGCCGAAGAAGCTGCTGGTCTACGGTGCCCATTTCGCCGAAGACTTCGAGCAGGCCAAGGGATTCGGCTGGAGCCTCGCCGAGGCCGATTTCGACTGGCCCACCCTGATCGCCAACAAGAACCGCGAAATCAACCGTCTCAACGGCATCTACCGCAACTTGCTGGTCAACAGCGGCGTCACCCTGCTGGAAGGCCACGCGCGGCTGCTGGACCCGCATACCGTGGAAGTCGCCGGCCAGCGTTGCACGGCGAAGAACATCCTCATCGCCACCGGCGGCTGGCCGCAGATCCCGGACATTCCGGGGCGCGAATTCGCCATCAGCTCCAACGAAGCCTTCTTCCTCGAGCAGTTGCCCAAGCGCGTGCTGGTGGTGGGCGGCGGCTACATCGCCGTCGAGTTCGCCTCCATCTTCCACGGCATGGGTGCCCAGACCACGTTGCTCTATCGCCGCGAGCTGTTCCTGCGCGGCTTCGATGATTCGGTGCGTACGCACCTGCGTGACGAGCTGGGCAAGAAGGGTATGAACCTGCAGTTCAACGCCGATATCGCCAGTATCGAGAAACAGCCCGACGGCAGCCTGCTGGCCACCTTGCGGGATGGCCGCCAACTGGAAGCCGATTGCGTGTTCTACGCCACCGGACGCCGCCCGATGCTCGACAACCTGGGCCTGGAGACCACCGGCGTCGAGCTGGATGAGCGCGGCTTCATCAAGGTGGACGAGCAGTTCCAGACCACCGAACCGTCCATCCTCGCCCTGGGCGATGTGATCGGCCGCGTGCAGCTCACGCCGGTGGCCCTGGCCGAAGGCATGGCCGTGGCCCGTCGCCTGTTCAAGCCGGAGGAATACCGTCCGGTGGACTACCAGCACATTCCCACCGCCGTATTCAGCCTGCCCAACATCGGTACGGTCGGCCTGACCGAGCAGCAGGCGCGCGCCAACGGGCACAAGGTGAAGATTTTCGAGAGCCGCTTCCGGCCCATGAAACTGACCCTGACCGAGAATCAGGAACGCACCCTGATGAAACTGGTGGTGGATGCCGAAACCGACCGCGTCCTCGGCTGCCACATGGTCGGGCCGGAGGCCGGCGAGATCGTCCAGGGCCTGGCCGTCGCGCTCAAGGCCGGCGCCACCAAGCGCATTTTCGACGACACCATCGGCGTGCATCCCACCGCCGCCGAAGAGTTCGTCACCATGCGTACGCCGGTGGATGCCTGATCCAGAATGGAAAGACTCTTCTACCTTTCCGACCTGTTCGGCGTAGCGGTCTTCGCCATCACCGGCGCCCTGATGGCGGGGCGCAAATCCATGGACCTGTTTGGCGTGCTGGTGATCGCGGTGATCACCGCGCTGGGCGGCGGCACGCTGCGTGATGTCATCCTCGGCAACCACCCGGTGAGCTGGATCCGCAACGACACCTACATCCTGGTCGCCTCCCTGGCTGCAGTGGGCACGGTGCTCTGGGTTCGCCTGACCCGGCCGATCAACGAAACCGGCCTGCTGCTGGCCGATGCCTTCGGCCTGGCGGTGTTCACCGTCTACGGCACCGAAGTCGCCCTGCAGCACAACCTGCAGCCGGGCACGGCAGTGATCATGGGGGTGATCACCGGCGTGGGCGGCGGTGTGCTGCGCGACATCATCTGCAACGAGGTGCCGCTGATCTTCCAGAAGGAGATCTACGCCATCGCCTGCATCGCCGGCTCTCTGGTCTTCCTGGCCTTGCGCGAGCTCGCGCTGCCGGGCTGGCTGGTTTCCATGGCGGCAATGCTGGTGGTCCTGCTGATCCGCCTGGCGGCCATCCGCTGGAAGCTCTCGCTGCCGCGCTTCCACCTGCTCGACCGGGACTGAGGCGAACGTCGGGATCGCTTCTCCTGTGGGGGCGAATTCATTCGCTTAGGGCAGCGCAGCTGCCCCCCTCTGAGATGTGGAGAGGCGAACCTGCGGTCCGCATAGCGATTGAAATCGCCCCCACAATTGGCGTTCAGCCTGGATCTTTGCAGGGATCGCTGGCGAAATCCGGCAAACGCGCGACACTGGATGCAGTCGCTCTTCTCACTTCAGGTTGGAGGAAAACTGCATGTCCCGAATTGTCCTGTCGCTGGCGCTGCTTCTTGGCGCCAGTCTCGTCCAGGCTGAAATCAAGACCAGTGAAATCCCCTACAAGGCCCCGGACGGCACGTCCCTGATCGGTTACTACGCCTACGACGACGCCATCACCGGCAAACGTCCGGGCGTGGTGGTGGTGCACGAGTGGTGGGGGCTCAACGACTACAGCAAGCGCCGCGCCCGCGACCTTGCCACCCTTGGCTACAGCGCCCTGGCCATCGACATGTACGGCGACGGCAAGAACACCGAGCACCCGGCCGATGCCCAGGCGTTCATGCAGGCGGCGCTGGCCAGCGCGCCGGCGGCCAAGGCGCGCTTCCTCGCCGGCCTCGACCTGCTCAAGGCCCAGCCCCAGACCGACCCCGACAAGCTCGCTGCCATCGGCTACTGCTTCGGCGGCAAGGTGGTGTTGGACATGGTTCGCCAGGGCGTGCCCCTGGCTGCTGTGGTCAGTTTCCACGGTGCCCTGGCCACCACAACGCCGGCTACGCCCGGCAGCGTCAAGGCGAAGGTGCTGGTGGAGCACGGCGAGAAGGACACCCTGGTGCCCATGGCGGCGGTCAATGCCTTCAAGGACGAGTTCGACAAGGCCCAGGCGGATTACCGGGTCGTGATCCAGCCCAAGGCCAAGCACAGCTTCAGCAATCCGGACGCCGATCGCCTGAGCCATGCCGGCCATGGCAGCGAGAAGGGGCCGGACCTTGGCTACAGCAAGGTGGCCGACGAGAATTCCTGGGCTGACATGCAGGCGCTGTTCAAGGACGTCTTTTCGCAACCCTGAACCCCATATCCAGGGCATCTCGCGCGCCTGACGCGAGATGCCTTGGCATTCGCCATTCATCGACTAGAGTTTCGAAATCGGCAACTTCCACAGGGTTCACGGCATGTTCAATGCCATAGGTGCCTATGTCAGGGCAGTGGACTGGTTCAACCGCATCGTTGGGCGGTTCGCCATGTACATGATTTTCCTGATGCTCGGTGTGTTGCTGTATTCCTCGATCTCCAAGACCTTTTTCCAGCCGTCGATCTGGACCCTGGAAGTCGCGCAGTTCCTGATGGTCGCTTACTTCCTCCTGGGCGGTGCCTATTCCCTGCAGCTGGATTCCCACGTGCGCATGGACCTGGTCTATTCCCGCTGGACGCCGCGCACCCGGGCGATCATGGATGCCGCGACCATGATCTTCATGGTGTTCTACCTGGTGATGCTGTTCTATGGCGGCGTCTCCTCGACCCAGTACGCCCTGGAGTACAAGGAGACCAGTTACTCCTCCTGGTCGCCGCAGATGGCGCCGATCAAGATCATCATGACCTTCGGCGTGTTCCTGATGCTGCTGCAAGCCTCGGTCACCTTCCTGCGTGACCTCGCCGCCGCCTGTGGCAAGGAACTGCCATGAGCTACGAATACATCGCCCTGCTGATGTTCTCCTCGATGATCCTGCTGCTGCTCACCGGCAAGCGGGTGTTCGGCGCCATCGGTTTCGTCGCGGTGGCGGCATCGTTGCTGCTGTGGGGCGATGGCGGCTCGGAAATGGCCTTCAGCGCGGCGATGAAGCTGATGAAGTGGTACCCGATGCTGACGCTGCCGATGTTCGTCTTCATGGGTTACATGCTTTCCGAATCGCGCATCGCCGACGACCTCTACCGGATGTTCCATGTCTGGGCCGGGCCGCTGCATGGCGGCCTGGCCATCGGCACCATCGGCCTGATGGTGGTGATCTCCGCCATGAACGGCCTCAGCGTCGCCGGCATGGCCATCGGCGCGACCATCGCCTTGCCGGAAATGCTGCGCCGTGGCTACGACAAGATCATGGTCACCGGGGTGATCCAGGCGGGCAGCACCCTTGGCATCCTGATACCGCCGAGCGTGGTGCTGGTGCTCTACGGCATGATCGCCCGCCAGCCGGTGGGGCAGCTGTGGCTCGCGGGGGTCTTTCCGGGCCTGTTGATGGCGGCGATGTTCGTCCTCTACATCGTCATCCGCTGCCGCCTGCAGCCAGAGCTCGGCCCGCCGCTGGCCCTGGAGGAGCGCCAGCAGATTTCCTGGGGCGAGCGCATCCGCCTGCTCAGGGCCGGGCTGATTCCCCTGTTCATTTTCCTTGCCATGACCGGCCTGTTCCTCATGGGCTACACCAGCCTGGTGGAAAGCTCCGCCGTCGGCGCCGTGGCGGCCACCCTGGCGGCGCTGTTCCAGGGGCGCCTGACTGCTGAGGTACTGGAAGAGACCCTGCGCAAGACCCTGGGCATCAGCTGCATGTTCATGTGGATCATCCTTGCCGCGCTGTGCTTCGGCGCCGTCTTCGACGGACTCGGCGCGGTGAAGGCCATCGAAGGCATCTTCGTCGAACAGATGGGCCTCGGCCCCTGGCAAATCCTCATCCTGATGCAACTGTCCTTCATCATCATGGGCATGTTCCTCGACGACACGGCCATGCTGGTGATCGTGGCGCCACTCTACATACCGCTGGTGCAGGCGCTGGGCTTCGACCTCATCTGGTATGGCGTGCTCTACACCATCACGTGCCAGATGGCCTACATGACGCCGCCGTTTGGCTACAACCTGTTCCTCATGCGGGCGATGGCGCCACCGGAAATCACCCTGAAGGACATCTATGTTTCGGTTATTCCATTCGTTTTCATCATGGTCGTGGCCTTGGCCGTGGTGATGCTGTTCCCGCAGATCGCCCTCTGGCTTCCCCAGTGGCACTACGGTCGATAGGCATGAAGATTCAGGAGCGGCAGCACGTCAGGCAGCATTTCAAGCGTGACAGAGAAGGTGAAAGACAGAGGGGCCATTTGCCGACCTGAGAAAACGCCTCCTAGACGAGGCGGCGCTGCGCGGGTGCCGGACACCCGAATCCACATTCCTGGAGATGACAGCATGAGTACCAGACGAACGTTCCTCAAAACCGCTGCCGTGGCGACCAGCGCCGTCGGCGCAACGACCCTGGGCGCACCTTTCGTGCATGCCCAGTCGACGAAGAAGATCACCTGGCGCTTGCAGACCTACGCGGGTGCCGCCCTGGCGGAGCACGTGATCAAGCCTTCCATCGATGCCTTCAACAAGGCGGCCAACGGCGAGATGGAGATCCAGCTCTACTTCGCCGACCAGCTGGTACCCACTGGCGAGCTGTTCCGCGCCATGCAGAAGGGCACCATCGATGCGGTGCAGAGCGATGACGACTCCATCGCCGCGCCGGTGGACGTGGCGGTGTTCGGCGGCTATTTCCCCTTCGCTACGCGCTACAGCCTGGATGTGCCGGCGCTCTTTCACACCTACGGCCTGAACCAGATCTGGGAAGAGGCCTACGGCGAGGTCAAGGACGTCGTCTGGCTCGGCGCAGGGTCCTGGGACCCTTGCAACTTCGCCACGGTGGAGCCCATCCGCAGCCTGGCGGACCTCAAGGGCAAGCGGGTGTTCACTTTCCCCACGGCGGGCAAGTTCCTCACCCGTTTCGGGGTGATCCCGGTGACGCTGCCCTGGGAAGATGTGGAAGTGGCCATCCAGACCGGCGAACTGGACGGCATCGCCTGGTGCGGCATCACCGAGGACTACACCGTCGGCTGGGCCAACGTCACCAAATACTTCCTCACCAACAACATCTCCGGCGCCTGGATCGGTTCCTACTTCGCCAACGCCAAGCGCTGGGCCGAGGTGCCCGAACACCTGAAAACCCTCTTCAGGCTGTGCATGGACAGTTCCCACTACTACCGCCAGCACTGGTACTGGGGTGGAGAAGCCAAGTTGCGGGTAGAGGGCACCAAGCTGCAACTCACCTCCATTCCCGACGAGGAGTGGAAGACGGTGGAAGCCGAGGCACAGAAGTTCTGGGACGAGATCGCCAAGACCAGTCCGCGCTGCGCCAAGGTGGTGGAGATCTTCAAGAAGTACAACGCCCTGATGGCCAAGGCCGGCCCGCCGTACCGTTACTGATCGCGAACGCCGCAGCCCGGCAGGGTCGCCGGGCTGCGGCGTTCCCTGCCCGGGAGGATTCCGATGCTCCACTTGTTGCAGTGCTGTTCGCCCATCGATGGCTCGGTCTACGTCGAACGGCCCTGGGCCTCCTCTGCGGAGATCGCCGCCGCGCTACTGCGGGCCGAAGCTGCGCGCGGGAGGTGGAAGGACGTGCCGGTTGTCGAGCGCGTGGCCATCACTCGCCGTGCTATTGCCGCCTTTGCCACCCGCGAGGCGCAGCTAGCGGAAGAACTCTGCTGGATGATGGGCCGGCCGATCCGCTACGCGCCGGGTGAGATTCGCGGCTTCGTCGAACGCGCCACCTGGATGGCCGATATCGCCGAAGAAGCCCTGGCCGACATCCGCCTGCCAGACAAACCCGGATTCACCCGCCTGATCCGCCGCGAACCCCTGGGCCTGGCGCTGGTCATCGCGCCCTGGAACTACCCCTACCTGACCGCCGTGAACGCGGTGGTGCCGGCGCTGCTGGCAGGCAATTGCGTGCTGCTCAAGCATTCCGCCCAGACGCCGCTCTGCGCCGAACGCATGGTCGAAGCCTTCGCCGAAGCGGGCCTGCCGGACGGCGTGCTGCAGTACCTGCACCTGACCCACAGCGACACCGAACGACTGATCCAGGCCGAACCGGTTCGCCACGTGGCCTTCACCGGCTCGGTGGCGGGCGGCGCCATGGTCGAACGCGCGGCTGCCGGACGTTTCATCAGCACCGGGCTGGAGCTGGGCGGCAAGGACCCGGCCTACGTGCGCGCCGACGCCAACCTCGGCCATGCGGTGGAGACCGCCATCGACGGCGCGTTCTTCAATTCCGGCCAGTCCTGCTGCGGTATCGAACGCATCTACGTGCATGCCGATCTCTTTGATGACTTCGTCGAACAGGCCGTGGCACTGGTGGGCCAGTACCGCCTCGGGCGTTCCGACGATCCGGAAACTACCTTGGGGCCGCTGGTCCGGGCCGAAGCAGCGGAGTTCGTTCGGGCGCAGATCCGCGAAGCCGTGGGGCAGGGCGCCAAGGCCCATCTGGACCCGTCTGCCTTTGCGCTCGACGAACCCGGCAGCGCCTACCTGGCGCCGCAGGTGCTGACCGGCGTTCATCACGGCATGCGGGTAATGAACGAGGAATCCTTCGGCCCGGTGGTGGGCATCCAGAAAGTACGTGACGACGAGGAGGCGCTGGCGTTGATGAACGACAGTCCCTACGGATTGACCGCTGCCATCTTCAGTCAGGACGAAGCCGCTGCCATGGCGCTGGCCGACCGGGTGGAGGCGGGCACGGTGTTCCTCAACCGCTGCGATTACCTGGACCCGGCGCTGGCCTGGACCGGCGTCAAGCAATCCGGGCGGGGCTGCACCCTGTCGCGGGTGGGCTACGAGCACCTGACCCGGCCCAAGTCCTTCCACTTCAAGACCAGCCTGTGAGGCGCACCATGGACCTGAGCCACTTCCGCATGAACTGGAACTACCCGACCTCGGTGCGCGTCGGCGTCGGCCGCATCGCCGAGCTGAGCGCCGCCTGCCGTGAGCTGGGCATGCAGGCGCCGCTGCTGGTCACCGATCCGGGCCTGGCCGCGATGCCGATGATCGACGCGGCCCTGCGCCAATGCAGTGACTCGGGGCTCAAGGCCGGGTTGTTCCACCAGATCAAGGGCAATCCCACCGGGCCCAACGTGATGGATGGCGTGGCGGCCTTCAAGGCCGGTGGTCACGATGGCGTGATCGCCTATGGCGGCGGCTCGGCGCTGGACGCCGGCAAGGCCATCGCCCTGATGGTGGGGCAGGACCGTCCGCTGTGGGACTTCGAAGATGTCGGCGACAACGCCTCGCGGGTCAATGTGGCCGGGATGGCGCCGGTGGTTGCCGTGCCCACCACCGCCGGAACCGGCTCCGAAGTGGGGCGCGCGGCGGTCATCACCGACGACCAGGCGCATATCAAGCGCATCATCTTCCATGCCCGCATGCTGCCGGCCATCGTCATCCTCGACCCGGAACTCACCATCGGCCTGCCGCCGAAAATCACCGCAGCCACCGGCATGGACGCGCTGTCCCACAGCCTGGAAGCCTATTGCTCGCCGCTTTACCACCCGATGGCCGAAGGCATCGCCCTGGAGGGCATGCGCCTGGTCAAGGATTACCTGCCACGGGCTACCGCCAAGGGCAGCGACGTGGAAGCCCGGTTGCAGATGCTGGTGGCCTCCTGCATGGGCGCCACAGCGTTCCAGCGCGGCCTCGGCGCCATGCATGCGCTGGCCCATCCCCTTGGCGCGCTCTACGACGCCCACCACGGCCTGCTCAATGCCGTGCTGATGCCTTACGTGCTGCAGGCCAACCGCGCCCACATCGAAGGCCCCATGGCTCGCCTGGCCCGTTACCTCGGTCTGCCCAAGGCGGGCTTCGCTGGCGTGCTCGACTGGGTAGTGAACCTGCGCAGCGAGCTGGACATTCCCCATAGCCTCGGGGAGATCGGCATCGACGACGCGCGTATCGAACAGGTCGGACGGATGGCGGCAGTCGATCCTTCGGCGGGCACCAACCCGGTGCCCTACGACGCGCAGACCTACAGTCGGATCTTCGAGAAGGCGCTGCACGGTCGTCTCTGAACTAATCTGAACAATGCAGCGGTGAGGCCAACCTGATCCGTACCTGCGCGGGCCCTGGCCCGCTCCGGGACAGTTTCCCGGCGTTCTTCCAACGTCCACGAACCAGGCCCTCGCTGCTGCACGCCCGCACGCCGGCACGCTGCGGCGCAGGCGTCAGCTTCAACTTCGATGGGAGAACGGTCATGATCGAGTCCTTCAGGGCGGTCGGCGGCTGCCGCTGTGACGACAACCCGGTGCGCTACGAATACAGCGCCCGACCCGCGGAAGTGCATTACTGCCTGTGTACCGATTGCACCGATTGCTGCGGCGGCGCCATGGCGATCATCGCCGTGGTGGACCGAAGCGCCTTCAAGATCACCGCCAATGCCGGCAAGCTCAAGTGCTTCCATTCCAAGCCCACCTGTCACCGCTACTTCTGCTCGGAATGCGGTTGCCACCTGTATGTGCACGTGGACAGCTTCCCGGATTTCGAGCTGATTCACGTCCCGACCCTGGACCGCGAGTGCGATGCCGGCGGCAAGCCGGACCGCTATGTGTTCGTGCGCTCCAAGCACCCATTGCTGACCCTGCCGGACGATGGCCTGCCACGCCACGAGGGCTGGGCAAACAGTGGCGAGCCAGTGGAGTGGCAGGCCGGGTAGCCCTGGGCGAATACAGCCAGGCCGTTCACCTGAACATCGGCAGGGCCTTCATTTGAGATAGATTGGCCAGGAATTCACGCACTGCGGAGTTGCTGCGCCATGTCCATCACCCGATTGCTCGACATCGAACACCCCATCATCCAGGCGCCCATGGTGGGTGTTTCCACCCCGGCCCTCGCGGCTGCCGTGTCCAATGCCGGCGCCCTGGGCTCCATCGGCATCGGTGCCTGCACGCCGGCCCAGGCCCGAGCCATGCTGGCCGAGACCCGGGCACTGACCCGCCGCCCGTTCAACGTCAACCTGTTCTGCCACCGCCCGGCCGTGGCTGACGCCCAGCGCGAAGCCGCCTGGCTGGAACACTTGCGGCCGCTGTTCGCCGAGTTCGGCGCCGAGCCGCCGGCCGGCATCCGCGAGATCTACAAGAGCTTCCTCGCCGACCCGGAAATGCTGCAGATGCTGCTGGACGAACGTCCGGCCGTGGTCAGCTTCCATTTCGGCCTGCCTCCCCGCGACTGGATCGATGCGCTCAAGGCGGCCGGTATCCGCCTGCTGGCCAGCGCCACCAGCCTGGAAGAGGCTCGTCGGGTGGAAGCAGCAGGCGTCGATGCCATTGTTGCCCAGGGCATCGAGGCCGGCGGCCATCGTGGCGTGTTCGAGCCCGAGAAGGGCGACGCCGGCATCGGCACCCTGGCTCTGGTGAGGCTGATCGCCTGCAACTGCCGTCTGCCGGTGATCGCTGCCGGCGGCATCATGGACGGGCAGGGCATTCGTGCCGCGCTGGCGCTGGGTGCCCAGGGCGCGCAACTGGGTACCGCCTTCGTGCCGTGCCCGGAATCCGCCGCCAACGCCGCCTACCGCGCCGCGCTGAAAGGCGAACGCGCCCATCAGACGCGCATCACCGCCGCCATTTCCGGCCGCGCCGCCCGTGGCATGGTCAACCGCCTCTGGACCGATCTCGACACCGCCGATGCCCCGGCCCTGCCGGACTACCCGAATACCTACGATGCCGCCAAGGCCCTGCACGCCGCCGCCAGCGCCAGGGGCTGCAACGACTTCGCCGTGCAATGGGCCGGGCAGGGCGCACCCCTGGCGCGGGAGATGCCCGCAGCGGAACTGGTGAAGGTGCTGGTGGAGGAAATGCAGGGCTGAGCCTTCGGCTTGCTTTCCTGTGGGGGCGAATTCATTCGCGAAGGACAGCGCAGCTGCCCCCTGAAACCCCTTGGGGCGAACCTGCGGTCCGCATCGCGATTGAAATCGCCCCACGGAGACCGCCGGTTGTCGATCCGTCGGGTCACCAATCGATAAGGGGATGAGTGTCTATCGTCATACCACCCATCAGGAGGTGCACCATGAGCAAGCGGATTCACACCATCGTCCCGTGCCTCTGGTTCGACGACCAGGCGGAGGCCGCCGCCAACTTCTACGTCGGCATCTTTCCCAACTCAAGGATCACGGCCATGAGTCGCTACGGCGAGGCGGGCAGGGAGGTCCACGGCCGGGAGCCGGGGTCGGTCCTCACCGTGGATTTCGAACTGGACGGCCAGCGCTTCACCGCCCTCAATGGTGGGCCGGCGTTCCGCTTCAACGAGGCGGTGTCCTTCCAGATCCACTGCGACGACCAGGAAGAGCTGGACTACTACTGGGAGCGCCTTTCCGCCGGTGGCGATCCGAATGCCCAGCAGTGCGGCTGGCTCAAGGATCGCTACGGCCTGTCCTGGCAGGTGGTGCCCATCGCCATGCTGGAAATGCTCGAGGATTCGCTGTCGGAGGGTTCCCAGCGCGCCTTCGCCGCCATGATGCAGATGAAGAAGCTGGACCTCGCGGCATTGAAGAAAGCCTACGACGGTTGAGGCCTCCTTCAAGGCGTAATTGCGGCGCGGAACAGATTCGATAGCAAGATACACATCTGTTCGATAACCGCACGAATAGTCGATTATCGGATTGTCCAGGGTGGGGCCGGGGAGTACTTTTTCCTCACCCGGCGCCCAAACGCCCTGGACAACACACGAGATCGACCATGGCTGAAATCCTTTCCCTCCGCGAAGCCGTCGAACGCTTCATCAACGATGGCGACACCGTAGCCCTCGAAGGCTTCACCCATCTGATTCCCACTGCCGCGTCCCACGAGATCATCCGTCAGGGCAAGAAAGACCTGCACCTGGTGCGGATGACTCCCGACCTGGTCTACGACCTGCTGATCGGCGCCGGCTGCGCCCGCAAGCTGACCTTCTCCTGGGGTGGCAACCCCGGCGTGGGCTCGCTGCACCGCCTGCGCGACGCCGTGGAAAAACAGTGGCCGAATGCCCTGGAAATCGACGAGCACAGCCATGCCGACCTGGCCAACTCCTATGTGGCCGGTGCCTCGGGCCTGCCGTTCGCCGTACTGCGCGCCTACGCCGGTTCCGACCTGCCGAAGGTCAACCCGAACATCAAATTCATCCAGTGCCCGTTCACCGGTGAACAACTGGCTGCCGTGCCCTCGGTTCGCCCGGACGTCACCGTGATCCACGCACAGAAGGCCGACCGCAAGGGCAACGTGCTGCTCTGGGGCATCCTCGGCGTGCAGAAGGAAGCGGCCCTGGCGGCCAAGCGCTGCATCGTCACCGTCGAAGAAATCGTCGACGACCTGAACGCGCCGATGAACGCCTGCGTCCTGCCCACCTGGGCCCTGACCGCCGTTTGCCACGTCCCCGGCGGCGCTCATCCGTCCTACGCCCACGGCTACTACGAGCGCGACAACCGCTTCTACCAGGCCTGGGACCCGATTGCCCGCAACCGCGAAACCTTCACTGCCTGGATCGATGAGTACATCCGCGGCACCAAGGATTTCAGCGAGTTCCAAGCCAAGATTGCGGAGGCCAAGTGATGAGCGCTCAATCGACCCTCGACTACAGCACCAACGAAATGATGACCGTGGCGGCTGCCCGCCGCCTGAAGAACGGCGCCGTCTGCTTCGTCGGCATCGGCCTGCCGTCCAAGGCCGCCAACCTGGCGCGCCTGACCTCCTCGCCGGACGTGGTGCTGATCTATGAATCCGGCCCCATCGGCGCCAAGCCGAGCGTGCTGCCGCTGTCCATCGGTGACGGCGAACTGGCCGAAACCGCCGATACCGTTGTGCCCACCGGCGAAATCTTCCGCTACTGGCTGCAGGGCGGCCGCATCGACGTCGGCTTCCTCGGTGCTGCCCAGGTGGACCGCTTCGGCAACATCAACACCACCGTCATCGGCGACTACAACAGCCCGAAAGTGCGTCTGCCCGGCGCGGGCGGTGCCCCGGAGATCGCCGGTTCCGCCAAGGAAGTGCTGATCATCCTCAAGCAGTCCCATCGCACCTTCGTCGACAAGCTGGCCTTCATCACCTCCGTTGGCCACGGCGAAGGCGGTGACCATCGCAAGCAGCTCGGCCTGCCCGGCAAAGGCCCGGTGGCACTGATCACCGACCTCTGCATCATGGAACCGGAAGCCGGCACCAACGAATTCATCGTCACCTCGCTGCACCCGGGCGTGACCCGCGAGCAGGTGATCGAGAACACCGGCTGGGCCATCCGCTTCGCGCCGAACGTGGCCGAGACCCTGGCTCCCAACGAGACCGAGCTGACCGCGCTGCGTGCCCTGGAAGCCCGCACCGCCGCCGCCCACGGCCAGCAAGGGGGTGAGGAATGAGCCGCGAGGTCTACATCTGCGACGCCATTCGTACGCCCATCGGTCGCTTCGGCGGTTCCCTGGCACCGGTACGCGCCGACGACCTGGCCGCCATCCCGCTCAAGGCCCTGGTGGAGCGCAATCCCCAGGTCAACTGGGACCAGCTGGATGAAGTGTTCCTCGGCTGCGCCAACCAGGCCGGCGAAGACAACCGCAACGTCGCCCGCATGGCGCTGCTGCTGGCCGGTCTGCCCGAGAGCATTCCCGGCGTGACTCTGAATCGTCTGTGCGCCTCGGGCATGGACGCGGTGGGCACAGCCTTCCGCGCCATCGCCGCGGGCGAGATGGAGCTGGCGATTGCCGGCGGCGTGGAATCCATGTCCCGCGCACCCTATGTGATGGGCAAGGCCGACAGCGCGTTCGGCCGCACCCAGAAGATCGAAGACACCACCATCGGCTGGCGCTTCATCAACCCCCTGATGAAGGCCCAGTACGGCGTCGACGCGATGCCGCAGACCGCCGACAACGTGGCCGACGATTACCAGGTTTCCCGCGCGGACCAGGACCTCTTCGCCCTGCGCAGCCAGCAGCGTGCCGGCCGCGCCCAGGCCGAAGGTTTCTTCGCGGAGGAAATTGTCCCGGTGGTGATCAAGGGCAAGAAAGGCGAGACCGTGGTCGACCGGGACGAGCACCTGCGTCCGGACACCACCCTCGAAGCCCTGGCCAAACTGAAGCCGGTCAACGGTGAAGGCAAGACCGTCACCGCCGGCAACGCCTCGGGCGTGAACGACGGTGCCGTGGCCCTGATCCTGGCGTCCGCCGACGCAGTGAAGAAACACGGCCTGACCCCGCGCGCGAAAGTGCTCGGCATGGCCAGCGCCGGCGTTGCGCCGCGGGTGATGGGCATCGGCCCGGTGCCGGCGGTGCGCAAGCTGATGGAACGCCTGAACCTGTCCATCGGTGATTTCGACGTCATCGAACTGAACGAAGCCTTCGCCGCACAGGGCCTGGCCGTGATGCGCGAACTCGGCATCGCCGACGACAGCGACAAGGTCAACCCCAACGGTGGTGCCATCGCCCTCGGCCACCCGCTGGGCGCCAGCGGCGCGCGCCTGGTCCAGACTGCGCTGCACCAGCTGGAGAAATCCGGCGGCAAGTTCGGCCTGGCGACCATGTGCGTGGGCGTGGGCCAAGGCCTGGCCCTGGCCATCGAGCGCGTCTGACGCCTCCCGATGCGCACGGCACACCCGACGTAGGGTGCGCCGTGCGCACCGATTGCACTGCGCAAAAGCTGGCCCCACGCGGCCGGCTGCTATAAAACGAAACACCATCCCGAATTCCGGAGCACTGGCTTGAACAGCCCGAGCAACCAACTCTTCGATGCCTACTTCACGGCGCCTGCCATGCGTGCGGTGTTCTCCGACCGTGGGCGGGTGCAGGGCATGCTGGACTTCGAAGCGGCACTGGCCCGCGCCGAAGCCAGCGTGGGACTGATCCCCGTCGACGCCGTCGCCCCCATCGAGGCGGCCTGCAACGCCGAACTCTACGACTTCGCCGCCCTGGCCCAGGCCATCACCAGTGCTGGCAATTCCGCCATTCCCCTGGTGAAGGCCCTCGGCAAGCGGGTCGCCGCACAGAGCACGGACGCCGAACGCTACGTGCACCTGGGCGCCACCAGCCAGGACGCCATGGACAGCGGCCTGGTGCTGCAGCTGCGCGCCGCCAGCGAACTGCTGGAACAGGACCTGGCCGGCCTGGCCGAAGCCCTGGCGGTCCAGGCCGAGCGTTTTGCCGATACACCGCTGGCGGGCCGCACCTGGCTGCAACAGGCTACGCCCGTCACCCTGGGCATGAAGCTCGCCGGCGTGCTGGGCGCGGTCACCCGTCATCGCCAGCGCCTGGCCGAACTCAAGCCGCGCCTGTTCTGCCTGCAGTTCGGCGGAGCGTCCGGCAGCCTGGCCGCCCTGGGCGAAAGGGCCTGGCCGGTGGCCGAGTCGCTGGCCCGTGAACTGGCGCTGAACCTGCCCGACCAGCCCTGGCATACCCAGCGCGACCGCCTGGTGGAATTCGCCAGCCTGCTCGGCCTGATCGCCGGCAGCCTGGGCAAGCTGGGGCGGGACCTGAGCCTGTTGATGCAGACCGAAGCGGGCGAAGTATTCGAGCCCTCCGCGCCGGGCAAGGGGGGCTCGTCCACCATGCCGCACAAGCGCAATCCGGTGAGTGCCGCCGTGATGATCGGCGCCGCCACCCGCGCGCCGGGCCTGGTTTCCACCATGTTCGCCGCCATGCCCCAGGAACACGAGCGCAGCCTCGGCCTGTGGCACGCCGAATGGGAAACCCTGCCGGAGCTGTGCTGCCTGGTTTCCGGTGCCCTGCAGCAGGCGCTGCTGGTAGTGCCCGGCCTGGAAGTCGACGCCGCGCGCATGCGCCGCAACCTCGACCTGACCCAGGGGCTGGTGCTGGCCGAGGCGGTGAGCATCGCGCTCGCCCAGCGCATCGGCCGCGACGCTGCCCATCACCTGGTGGAGCAGTGCTGCCGCCAGGCGGTGAAGGAGGGCGCCCACCTGCGCGCCGTGCTCGGCGACAATGCCGAGGTCAGCGCACAACTTTCCGCCGCCGAGCTGGACCGCCTGCTCGATCCGGCCCATTACCTTGGCCAGGCCCGCCGCTGGGTGGAGCGGGCCCTTGCCGAACACAAGCATTTCTCGCGCTAGGAGTTTTCCATGCCTGCCGTACGACTCGCCGATGGCGACCTGAACTACCTCCTCGAAGGCCCGGCCGGTAAGCCGGTCCTGGTGCTGTCCAACTCCCTGGGCACCGACCTGCACATGTGGGATGCGCAGATCCCGGCGTTCACCCAGCACTTCCAGGTGCTGCGCTACGACACCCGTGGCCACGGCAAGTCCCTGGTCAGCGAAGGCCCCTACAGCATCGAGCAACTGGGCGCTGACGTGTTGGCCCTGCTGGATGCCCTGGACATCGAGAAGGCGTATTTCTGCGGCCTGTCCATGGGCGGCCTGATCGGCCAGTGGCTGGCCATCAACGCTCCGGCGCGCATCGAGCGCCTGGTGCTGTGCAACACCGCTGCGAAGATCGGCTCCCCCGAAGTCTGGAACCCGCGCATCGACACCGTACTGTCCGGCGGCGCCCAGGCCATGCGCGACCTGCGCGATGCCTCCATCTCCCGCTGGTTCACCCCGGAGTTCGCCGAGGCCGAACCGGCCAAGGTCGAACCCATCGTCGGCATGCTGGCGCAGACCTCGCCCGAGGGTTACGCCGCCAACTGCGCCGCCGTGCGTGACGCCGATTACCGCGAGCAGCTTGGCCGCATCGGCGTCCCGACCCTGATCGTCTGCGGCAGCGGTGATGCAGTGACCACCACCGAACACGGCCGCTTCATGCAGGAGCGCATCGCCGGTGCCGAACTGGTGGAGTTCCACGCCGCGCACCTGTCCAACGTGCAGGCCGGAGATGCCTTCAGCCAGCGCGTGCTGGCATTCCTCACTGCCTGACTATTGATGTAGGAGCGAGCTTGCTCGCGAAGCGGTTCGCGAGCAGAGCTCGCTCCTACGATCTCCATCCGAGGACACATCGATGGACGAGAAAGAACGCTACGAAGCCGGCATGAAGGTTCGCCGCGCGGTGCTGGGCGACGCCCATGTGGACCGCAGCCTGCAGAACCTCACGCCGTTCAATGAAGAATTCCAGGAAATGATCACCCGCCACGCCTGGGGTGATATCTGGACCCGCCCGGGCCTGCCGCGCCACACCCGCAGCCTGGTCACCATCGCCATGCTCATTGGCATGAACCGCGAGGGCGAGCTGAAGCTGCACCTGCGCGCCGCCAAGAACAACGGCGTGACGCGCGACGAGATCAAGGAAGTGATCATGCAGAGCGCGATCTACTGCGGCATCCCCGCGGCCAACGCCACCTTCCACCTGGCCGAAGCCGTGTGGGACGAACTTGGGGTGGAATCCCTGCAAGACTGATCCGCCGCAAGATCCCAACGCCGCGCGGACCACGCATCCGCGCGGCGTTTTTCTTTTTGGGGTGTGGGGGCGAATTCATTCGCGAAAAAGGGGTCAGTGCTGTTCGCCGGCCCGCTTGAGCAGCTTCTTGCAGCGCTCGGACAGGTGCACCACGCGCAGGTGCTTGCCGGCCTTGGCGTAGCGTTCGCGCAGGGTTTTCAGCGCGGCGATGGCCGAGTAGTCGACGAAGCTCAGGTGCTGGCAGTCCAGGGTCACCTGGGCGGGGTCGCCGGCCGGGTCGAACTGGTTGAGGAAGGGCGTGCTGGAGGCGAAGAACAGCGTGCCATGGACGCGGTACAGCTTGCTGCCGTCCGCCTCGTGGTGGCTGTCGGCGTAGAGCTCGCGGGCGTGGTGCCAGGCGAAGTTCAGCGCGGCGATGATGATGCCGCAGAGCACGGCGGTGGCCAGGTCAGTGAAGACGGTGATGATGGTCACGGCGACTATCACCAGCACGTCGTTCAGCGGCACCTTGCCGGCCACCCGCAGCGAGCCCCAGGCGAAGGTCTGCTGGGCCACCACGAACATCACACCCACCAGCGCCGCCAGCGGAATGCGTTCGATCAGCGGCGAGAGAAACAGAATGAACAGCAGGATCATCACCCCGGCCACCACCCCGGAAAGCCGGCCCCGGCCGCCGGAGCTGAGGTTGATCACCGTCTGGCCGATCATGGCGCAACCGCCCATCCCGCCGAAGGCACCGGACACCATGTTGGCCGCGCCCAGGGCCACGCATTCGCGATCCGGGAAGCCACGGCTTTCGGTGATCTCGTCGGTGAGGTTCAGGGTCAGCAGGGTTTCCAGCAGGCCCACCAGCGCCATCAGCACCGCGTAGGGCGCGATGATCTTCAGGGTTTCCAGGTTCCAGGGAATCTCCGGCAGCGCCAGGCTAGGCAGGCCGCCGGCGATATGCGCCATATCGCCCAGGGTGCGGGTGGGCAGGCCGAGCAGGTAGACCAGCAGGCCGACACCGAGGATCGCCACCAGCGCCGGCGGCACCGCGCGGGTCAGGCGCGGCAGGATGTAGACGATGGCCATGGTCAGCGCCACCAGCGCCAGCATCAGGTACAGCGGCGTGCCGGCCAGCCAGTCTTCACCGCTCTTGAAATGCTCCAGCTGGGCCAGCGCGATGATGATGGCCAGACCGTTCACGAAGCCGAGCATCACCGGGTAGGGAACCATCCGCACCAGCTTGCCAAGGCGCAGCAGTCCGAACGCGATCATGACCAGGCCGCCGAGCAGCACGGTGGCGAGCAGGTACTGCACGCCGTGCTCCACCACCAGGGCGACGATCACCACCGCCATCGAACCCGCCGCGCCGGAGACCATTCCCGGCCGGCCGCCGAACAGGGCCGTCAGGGTGCAGATGATGAAGGCGCCGTACAGGCCCAGCAGCGGATTGAGATGGGCGACCAGGGCGAAGGCGATGCATTCGGGAACGAGTGCGAAGGACGTGGTGAGTCCGGCCAGGATATCGGCGCGCAGGCGGGCTGGTTTCATGGTGTACCTGAACTGGGCCAGCGGAACTGGCCAGGGGAATGGCGATAAAAAGGGGGGCGGATTTTACGGAATTGCAGAGGATCCGGCCAGCCGACCACCTGCTGAATCACCCACCGAGTCGCGTTCCAGCCAGCAGGCGGAAGTCGCCGTCCGCGGCGCGGGACCTGCCCTTGGACTGAAAAACAAGGACAACTCAACCCCGGCACAAGGACTTCTCCTTCGCGCGCATGCACGCTATGGCCTTTTGATCGATTTCACGAGTTGCTCGAATTGTGTCGTGAAATCCAGGTTTCAGTCCGATTTTCGTATGTCGACTTGATACTTTGGGACAGTGCAGTGCGTGCCTGGTGTCGTGATATTTGTAGGTTTTAACTGCTGGAGGAAGCGATTGATCAGGCTTGTCGGTGTGTTGCTTCGGATCAGGGAAGATTCATGTAGTTGTTGTGGTAATTCGTATGCTTATTGATTCATCGTTTTTTGTTGTCGCCAGACGCTATCTGCCCGAAGTGCAGGCTTCGGATTACGCATTCTGCTTAGTCTTGCTGTCTGCAACCGCACTGCTTTGGCTGGTTAAAAGAAAGTCCGGCGAAAGCTTGCGACGAAGTCGGGATCTGTTGCTGGCCTCGCAAAGGGTCAGTAACTCGAGCAGTGTGATATTTCATGTCGATGAAAAGCGGGAGATTTCCTGGCGGAGCGAGCTTTCCTGGATATTTGAATACCCAGGCAGGCAACTGGGCTCGATTCACAAGGTCTTGAACCGGATACATCCTGATGATCGCCATCGGGTCGAGTCGTTTTTTGAAAGGATTCGCGGTCTTGAGCGGGCCGTTGAGTCGGAACATCGTCTGGTCATGCCGGATGGCCGTATAAAGTTTGTTCGAATTACCGTTCTGAGATCGCATGTAAACAAGAACAAGACCGTCTATGTCGGGGCGATGTTGGACATAACCGCTGCGAAGCGGGCGGAGGAGGCGCTACTAGACTCTCAGGCGCAGTTGGCGCATGTGAGCCGGGTCATCACCCTGGGTGAGCTGGCTGCCTCGATCGCCCATGAAGTGAATCAGCCGCTGGCAGCCATCATGGCCAGCGGAGAGAGCGGCTTGCGCTGGCTGGATCGGCCGGAACCGAACCTCGATGAACTGCGCAAGGCCTTCGAGAGAGTCGTTGATAGTGCGGGAAGAGCTGCCGAGTTCGTCTCCAGTGTTCGATCTCTGGCGCGGAAGATGAATCCGCAGCGAACGATCGTTTCTTTCGACACTATCGTCAGCGATGCGGTTGCACTCGTAACGCGCGAGATGATCAGCAGGCGTATCCGCTTCCAGCTTGAGAAGAATGAACAGCCGGTGAATGTCTTTTGCGACAACGTGCAGCTGCAGCAGGTGATCATCAATCTGGTGGTCAATGCCTGCCAGGCCATGGACAGCGTCGACGATCGGCCCAGGGTGCTCGTATTGCGTACCTGGACGCAAGGCGATCAGGTCACCCTGGAAGTTTCAGACTCCGGGATCGGTATCGAAGAGGCGGCCATGCCCTCGCTGTTCAATCCTTTTTTCACCACCAAGGCCGAAGGGTTGGGGATCGGACTTTCCATCTGCCGTTCAATCGTGGACTGGCACGGGGGGAAAATCTGGGCATCGAGCAAGGTGGGGCAGGGTTCCTCGTTCTTCGTTGCACTGCCGATTGCCAGGCAATGACCGGGCGCCTCGATGAGCGTCGGGTTTCCTGGGCCGAATGAAAGGCCCGCCAGCATCCGTTCTGGCGGGCCTGCAGGGCTGCAGCGGAGTATCCGCTCTGCTCCGTGTCGCGACGCTCGATGGCCGGGTTACGCGGACGATGCGCCAAGGCGCCTAAGCGCGTGCAATCGCAATACGTAGCCAAGCTTGATCGCGGTTGGCCCCAGAAGCGTCAGGAGGTGGGCCATCAACAGGTTCGCTATCGAGAGCCGGGACTCTTCAACGCCATAGGCCACAACGCTCCCGATCACCAGCATGATCACACCGCCGAGCATCGTCAGGGTGGACAGTGTCAGTGCGCGTCGTGCGTCCTTGAGTAAAGCGAACATTCCAGACTCCCTCTGAAGACTTGCGGATGTGATCGCGCGGCGGATGGCCGCGTATCAGCGGGCTTTCTGCACTCAGGCCACCGGAATCATCGGGTCGGCAGCGGCGAGGGCAGTTGTGCGATCGGCAGCCGGCGGGTAGATCCAGACCGTATTGATCTGGGTCTTCAGCTCCTTGGCTTCCTGCTTTTCCAGCTTGAGTTGGCGGTCCCAGCCTTCGGTGAACACCGCGCCCCAGGCGCCGAGGTCGAGGCAGGTCACGTACTTGGGTTGCCGATAGGGAATCGGGTCGACGCCGATCAGCTCGGCGGCGACGTTGTTCCCGGCATGGCGGCCCAACGCGATGGCGTGCTGGCAGGACATGGCAGCGAAGTTTCCCAGGTCATCGGTGGCGGCGTAGGCAACATCGCCGGCGGCGAAAATGCTGTCCTGGTCGAGCACCTTCAGGTTGTGGTCGACATGCAGGCGGCCCAGGGCGTCGCGTTTGCCGGACAGTTGTTCGGTCAGGGCACTGGCGCGGAAGCCGACGGTCCAGATCACGGTGCTGGCTTCGATGCGAGATCCGTCTGCGAGGGTTACCCCCTCTGCATCGACCGAGGTCACTGTGGCGTTCAGCACCCACTCGATGCCCAGGTGGTCCGATGCTTCCGTGATGGCGGGGCGGATTCCGTCGCCCATGGCGGCTGCGATTCGGGGGCCCCGGTCGACGATGATCACGCGGATTTCACTGTCGTCGCCCAGTGCTGCACGCAGGCGCGCAGGCATTTCGGTAGCGGTTTCAATGCCGGTAAATCCACCGCCGGCCACCACCACGGTATTGCGCGCCGTGCGGTGGGGCTGGTCCTTGAGTGACTTGAGGTGATTCTCGAGGCGTACCGCCTCCTCGATCTGGTCCACGTCGAATGCGTGCTGCTGCATGCCATCCAGGTTCGGACGCACGACTTGGCTGCCTGTCGCCAGCACTAGCCGGTCGTAATACACCTCGCGCTCTTTGCCGGCGTCGTCGATGTAGCCAACCGTCTTTTGCCGTTCGTTGATCCGCTTGGCCGTGCCCTTGATGAAGCGCACACCTATCGAGTCGAGCAGGTTGCCCAATGGCGCGAACATCTTATGCACGTCGGCTTCGTAGAAGCGCGGACGAATTCGAAGTTCGGGCTGGGGAGCAAGCAGGCTGATCTGCACATCGTTTCGATCATGCCTGTCCAGCAGACGGGCAGCGCTCAGGGCGCTCCAGACGCCACCGAATCCTGCACCAATAATCAGAATATGCTGTTTCATTGGGTACTCCTGAAGAATGCAAGGAAGTTATCAATCTGTCGTGCGTGACAATTGATTTATCCAGCGATGCCGTTTGTTCGCTGAGTCTTCATGCTATTGATGCGCCTTCCAGGAAACACCCCATTCATTGGCTTGGGAAAAATATGCATAAGTCTCGTAAATCCATACGAAGGTATTGGTCCGCGAGAAGCCGGGATATAACGAGAAACAGAAGATGCCGGGTCAGGTTCTTTTCTGCAGGGCAGATTCCATGCAGGCCAATAGTTCGGCGGATCGAAACGGCTTGGAAAGGACCGCGACCAGGTTCAGGGCGTTTGTGTCTGCAGGCTGCCGGGCCTCTGGATGGCCGGTGATGAGAATGACAGGCAGACGGATTCCCCTTGCGACGAGTACCTGGCACATCTCTACGCCGGACATTCCCGGCATTTGAATGTCGGAAATCAGACAGTGTGTAACGAAGGGACCGCTGGATTGCAGAAAGTCCAGCGCATTCGAATACGTCTGGACTTCATGGCCATTGGATCTCAACAGACTTTCAAGTGCGGTTCGAACGGATTCCTCATCATCGACCACAGAGATGATGGTGGTGTTTCGCGCATGAGTATCTTGCATCAGGTGGATCGCTCGTAATGGCGCCTGTCATTGCTGCAAGATACGCTCGCCTGTAATGCGCAACACTATATCTGTGTATCGTTTCCTCAATTGGATGCGTTGACACCCAGTGATTCCGCCATTCGTACCAGGTCCGCAAAGGATCGTGCCTTCATTTTCCGCATGGCGTTGCCGCGGTGCGTTTTCACCGTTATTTCGCTCAGGCCTATTTCCCCTGCAATCTGCTTGTTCATCAGCCCGGATACGGCCAGTGCCAGAACCTTCCGTTCGCGTGGCGTCAGCGTTGCATAGCGATTGCGCAGGGCTTCCAGGCCGCGTTCGGATTCCCGGCGTTGCGTATCGCGCGCCAGCGCGACGGATACGGCGTCGATGAGGTCTTGTTCCCTGACGGGCTTGGTCAGGAAATCCACGGCACCGGCCTTCATGGCGCGCACCGTCATCGGGATATCGCCATACCCGGTCATGAAGATGATCGGCAAGTTGATATTGGCCGTGGCCAGGTAGTTCTGGAAATCCAGGCCGCTGCTGCCTTGCAGTCGCACATCGAGCACCAGGCAGCTGGGCGAATCGGGGCGGCTGAAGTTGATGAATTCGCGGGCGGAGCCGAACAACCCGACTCTCAAGCCTATGGAGCGCAGCAGGCTGCCCAGGGATTCTCGCAGTGTCGTGTCGTCGTCCACGACGTAGACGCAGGGTTCATCGCTGGTGGTTCTGTTCGACGCAAGGTGTTCGTTCATCAGGGGGGGCTCGCAGAGCAGGTGGCCTCGATCAGTGAGGCGAGTCAGGTTATCGGGGGGAGGCTCCACCGGAGCCGTGGATCCGGGAATCCGTTTGCGCGGGCGAGTGACGGGGGGCGTGTGCGGTAGTCAGGCCTGGTTCGGTTCGGAGCTTAATGGCTGCTTTTCATCCGGATTTGCGTTCCTTGCAGGTCGATGCTGCTGGAACGCCGGGGGATCGTAAAAGCAATGCAGTCGGTTACCTAGGCCATAAAACCCTGAGTTTCTGCCGAACCCGAAGGTGGACGCATACCCAGGTAGCGTGGAATGCACCCAAGGCATCGATGGGCTGGCCTGAGGTACAAGAGACGCGCGCGTGGGCTCGTGCGTAATCTGCTCTCGGGTCGTTCGATGCCGTTCAGGCGAAGCGATCCGAGAAGCGATTTCACTTGTGGCCGGGCGGCAAACACGATGAACAGAAATGACCTGCGGCGTGCGGATATCAACCTGCTGGTGGTCTTCGAAACCATGATGTGCGAGCGCAGCGTCACCCGGGTGGGCGAGCGGCTTTTCCTCGGCCAGCCCGCCATCAGCAGCGCCTTGAGGCGGCTGCGCTCGATGTTCAACGACCCGCTGTTCGTCAGGAGCGGACGGGTGATGGAACCAACCGCCCGGGCGATGGAAATCTACACCCAGCTGACTCCCGCTCTGGATGGTATCGCCATGGCCCTTAGCTGCACTCAGGCATTCGATCCGGCCACCAGCAGCGTGGCATTCCACATAGGCCTCTCGGATGACGTCGAGTACGCGTTGTTGCCCAGCCTGGCCAGGCATCTCCGGGAGGACGCGCCGAATGTCACCCTGGTGGTGCGCCAGGCGGACCAATGGCAACTGCCGCGGCTGCTGGCATCCGGGGAGATCTCCCTTGGCATCAGCCATACTCAGGAGTTGCCCGCCAACGCCCGGCGCAAGGGGCTGCGGCCGATCAGACCGATGTTGCTGCTTGCCGATTCCGCTGCCGATGCGCCGGACCTGGAGGAATTCTGCAGGCGACCTCATGTGGTGGTATCGCCGACGGGTAAGGTCATCGAGGATGTGGACCATGTCCTGGGCCTGGTCGGTCGACAACGCAAGGTGGTGTTGGCAGTGCCGCAGTTCAGTGCCTTGCCGGCGTTGCTGGCCGGCAGTGACATGCTTGCCATCGTCCCGGATTACGTTGCCGAGGCGATGGCGTGCCACCACGGTCTGCGGGCCGAACTCGTGCCGATCGACCTGCCGGCGAGAGAGCTGTCGCTGGCCTGGCGCGGCGCAAGCCATGACGACCCACGGGAGCGCTGGTTGCGCTCGCGGCTCAGCTGTTTTCTGAGCCAATGGCAGGCGAGCCCCCAGGACCTGGCAGTGGCTTGAGTCGGCAGGCCCCGGGGTGGGGAGGGCGACGGCAGTCAGCCGGTCCGCGAGAATCGGCTGCGGTAGTCGCGCGGGGAAATGGACAGGTTGCGCTGGAACGTACAACGCATTCTTTCTTCATCGCCGAAGCCGCACAGGCGTGCGATCTGGTCGATGTTACGCGGCGAGTTTTCCAGCATCCGCCTTGCGGCCTCCAGGCGAAACAGTTCGACGGCCTTGGCGGGCGTGCGGCCGGTCTTGAGTTTGTAGACCCTGGCGAAGTTGCGTTGGCTCATCTGCGCCTGCTGTGCCAGGCGTTCGACCGTGAGGTTTTCGTCGCCCAGGTTCTCGGCAAGCCACAGGTGCAGCTCGTCGAATAAGGAAGAGTCCTTGGACTGCGACTGCAACAGTTCGCTGAACTGTGCCTGGCCGCCGGGTCGCTTGAGGTAGACCACCAGTTCCTTGGCCACCTGCATGGCCAGTTCGCGGCCGCAGTCGGCTTCTACCAAGGCCAGTGCCAGGTCGATACCGGCGGTCACCCCGGCGGAGGTCCAGACCGAACCCTGCTGGACGAAGATGGCATCGGCATCGACATCAATTGCAGGAAAGCGCTGCCTGAGTGTGTCGCACATGGCCCAGTGGGTCGCGGCGCGCCGGCCGTTGAGCAGGCCGGCCCGCGCCAGCAGGAAGGCGCCGCTGCACACTGACGCGACACGCCCGGCCAAGTGGGCGGCGCCACTCAGCCACTCGACGAGTTCGTCGTAGTTGTCCAGGGTCTGGCAGATTTCAGGGGCGCCGGGAACGACGAGAGTGTCGATGGGCAGATCGCTCAACTGGTCGAGCCGCGCCGTATCGACGCAAAGACCCTCAATGGTCCGGATCAGCCCGCCTTCCAGGCTGGCGGTATGCAGTTCATAGGCAGGCAGGCCCCGCTCGCGCGTGCCCTTCGATGCGACCCAGAACACGGTCTGGGCGCCGGTCAGGTCCAGCAGGCCCATCTGCTGATAGGCCACGAACACGATGTGACGAGGCTGGCCCAGCGGCGGAGGAGCAGGGGAGTGGGGCTCATCGTTCATCAGTTGCGCTTCCGAGAGTTGCTTCTGCGTTGAGCCACGCATTGCCGGGCAGCCCTCGCCTCAAGAGTCCCGGGCTTTCCCCGCGTTTCAGCCTGGGCAGAATCACTCCGGAGCACGAGGTCGGTCAATCGTTGTCTGTCGGCTGGATTTCGCTGAAGGGCACGTGCCTGGCGGGGCGTCCGGGCGCCATCTTGCTCCAGCGCCGTTCGATGACGCCGGATGACGCGGCCTTCAGCAGCCGCTTGAAGGTCGGGCACTGCAGATGGCTCGGGGCAGGGCAGGCGGCGGCATGGCGCAGGCCGTGGCTCATGGCTTTCAAGCGCTTGATCAGCGCATCGATCTCCTCGGCCCTGGCCAGCAGCAGGTCGCGGTCGATGTTCGGTTCGCCATCGGGCGAGAACATCGTGCGGATTTCGTCCAGCGACAATCCGGCCGCCTGGCCCAGCGAAATCAGCCCGAGCTGGTCCAGGATGCCGGGGCCGAACCAGCGCCGGGTTCCCTGGTGGCTGAGGGACCTGATCAGCCCCTTCTTCTCGTAATAACGCAGCGTCGATGACGGCAAACCCGTGCGTCGGGCGACCTCGGCGATGTCCATCGGTGATCCCTTGACTTGAAGTTGACTTCAACTTCTAGAGTGGTCCCGACACCACCCACCGTCAACGTACAAGGGACTCACATGAACGACATCATCACAGTGATCTGCATCGGGATCGGCGCCACTGCCGTCATGGATATCTGGCTGCTCCTGCTCAGGCGAATGGGCGTCCAGACACTCAATTTCGCCTTCATCGGCCGCTGGGTTGGCCACCTGTTGCGCGGACGCTTCCGTCACGACGCCATCGCCAGGTCGGAGCCGATCCCCGCTGAGCTGGCATTGGGCTGGATCACCCACTACGCCATCGGCGTCGCCTTTGCGGCCTTGCTGGTGGCGCTGGTCGGCCTCGACTGGACGGCCAGCCCGAGCCTGCTACCCGCCGTGCTGCTGGGGATGGGCACGGTCGCCGCGCCGCTGCTGGTGATGCAGCCGGCGATGGGGGCGGGCTTCTTCGCCAGCAAGACGCCTGCGCCGCTGAAGAACTGCCTGCGCAGCCTGGCCAGCCACAGTGTCTTCGGCCTGGGACTCTTCCTTGCCGCCGTCCTGCTGGGCTGGGTTATCCGCTGAACCGGCTACCGGAAGATGAGCGCCGCTCAGTTCAACCGATACTTCGCCAGCTCATCCTTGGTCAGCACCCGCATGCGCGTCGGCTCGATGCTGTTCATGTCCTCCAGCAGGCTCAGGGGGACGTTCATTTCCCGAAGGTAGGCGGTGGGGCTGTAGCGGCTGCCGACGGCGGAGTGGGCGGAGTCGCCGTGGGGGAAGTAGGGGCGGTGCAGGCCAACGTAGCCGCGCACGGTCTTGTTGAGGCCGGCGGCCAGCAGGTAGACGCAGCTGCCCTGGCACACGCCATCGGTGGGCACCATCACATCGAAGCCGGTTTCCCGCAGCAGGCGGCCCATGCGGATGGCCTCGGCGACGCTGCCGCCGATGCTGTCCAGCAGGGCCAGCTTGCGGTCGAACTTGCCGGGGTTGGCGCGCAGCCCCTTCAGCAGGGCTTCGTAGTCGCCGGGGGCGATGTCTTCGGAAATCTGCACGGCGAGAATCCTGCCCGCCTTGGTGTGCTGCACGGGCTGGACTTCCACCTTGGCGAAGGCGGCTGCCGAGCAGAGGGTGGCGAGGCAGAAGACGGCAGCCCGGATTGCGGTACGGCTCATGGAGCAGGCTCTTACTGGGGAAGGGTTGGCGACGGGCGGAAAAGATACCGAAAAAGGGTGCCAAGTCTCCATATGGCCTGAAAAGGGCTAGCGCCGGATGGTCAAAGACGGGGGCTCGCTGGGCGTTCCGGGGCGAACCTGCGGCTCGCTTGGCCTTTGAAATCGCCCCCACAGGGCTATGCCGGGGCCTGACACCGGCACGGACAACCCCCTCTCCCTCTGGGAGAGGGTTGGGGGGAGGGTGGTTGGGGCTCGCTGGGAGTTACATGGGAGTTCAGGCCTCACTCCCAATCATCCGGCTTCCTGTCCTTGCTCGGCGCCTTGTCGCTGATGCGTTTCACGTCCGCCGCAGGGACTTGCTCCGGCGGCTGGCTGGGCCCCGGCGGCCTGGGGGCGGGGGTGCGGACGTTGGGATCGGCGTTCATGGCGGGCCCTCCTGAGGTGACTTCATTCAAGCCCAGCACAACAGCGCGTGCGGCGCCCTGGCCGTCGGTCGCATTCGGTCCCGGCTGCAGGGCGGATGGTGTTTGCTAGGCTCAGTCCACTCGTTAATCGAGAGGCATGGCCATGAGCAGCAACGTCGACCTTAACCAGCGACCCCCGTACGACCCGGTGATCCAGACCATCGCCGACTATGTGCTGGACTACCGCACATTCTCCGCCGAGGCACTGGATACCGCGCGCAATTGCCTGATGGACAGCCTCGGCTGCGCGATGCTGGCCCTGCGCTTTCCCGAATGCACCAAGCTGCTCGGACCTCTGGTGGAAGGCACCCAGGTGCCCCAGGGCTCGCGGGTGCCGGGCACCTCCTACCGGATGGACCCGGTGAAGGCCGCCTGGGACCTGGGCGCGATGATCCGCTGGCTGGACTTCAACGACACCTGGCTGGCGGCCGAATGGGCGCACCCCTCCGACAATCTGGGCGGCATCCTTGCCGTGGCCGATCATCTGTCCCAGCGGCGCCTGGCCCGGGGCGAGGCGCCGCTGACCATGCGCCTGGTGCTGGAAGCCATGATCAAGGCCCACGAGATACAGGGCGTGATGGCCCTGGAGAACTCCTTCAACCGCGTCGGCCTGGATCACGTGGTGCTGGTCAAGCTGGCGTCCACCGCCGTGTGCGCCTGGCTGCTGGGGGCGAACCGCGAGCAGTTGCTCTCGGCCATCTCCCACGCCCTGGTGGATGGCCAGGCCCTGCGCACCTATCGCCACGCGCCCAATGCCGGTTCGCGCAAGTCCTGGGCGGCGGGGGATGCCACCAGTCGCGGCGTGCGCCTGGCGGAGATCGCCCTGCGCGGCGAAATGGGTGTTCCCGGCGTGCTCAGTGCGCCGCAGTGGGGCTTCTACGACGTGCTGTTCAGCCACACCAACAAGGACCTGGCGACCAAGGCGCCGGAGCAGGTGCATTTCCGCCTACCCCAGGCATTCGGCAGCTATGTGATGGAGAACATCCTGTTCAAGGTCAGCTTCCCGGCCGAGTTCCACGGCCAGACAGCCTGCGAGGCGGCGGTGCGCCTGCATCCGCTGGTGCGCAACCGCATCACCGAGATCGATCGCATCGTCATCACCACCCAGGAATCGGCCATCCGCATCATTGCCAAGGAGGGCGTGCTGGCCAATGCCGCCGACCGCGACCATTGCCTGCAGTACATGACGGCGGTGGCCCTGGCCTTCGGCGATCTGCAGGCCGAGCACTACGAAGACAGCTTCCACCAGTCCCATCCGATCATCGACCGCCTGCGCGAACGCATGGAGGTGGTGGAGGACCCGCGCTACAGCCGCGAATACCTGGAACCCGACAAACGCTCCATCGCCAATGCCGTGCAGGTGTTCTTCAAGGATGGCCGGCACACGGAGAAGGTGGAGGTGGAATACCCCGTCGGCCACCGGCGCCGGCGCGCCGAAGGCATGCCGTTGTTGGAAGAGAAGTTCAGGGCCAGCCTGGCGACCCGCTTCGCGCCGCAGCGCTGCGCGCAGATCCTGGCCCTGTGCAGGGACCAGGCAGCCCTGGAGGCGACGCAGGTGGACCGCTTCGTGGAAATGTTCGTGGTCTGAACGGGAGCGGCCGGCGCCTGGGCGATCAGTCGTGGTAACGGTTGCGCGTGCGGCAGACCTTTTCCTTGTCGAACACCTCGCGCGAGGCATCGATGCGTATCCGGCAAGGACCGTCGTGGTAGTCGCGGTGCCAATCGCCCCGGCGCCACGTCTTGCCGCGCCCGCCGGGGCAGCGGACGACCTTGCGGTAGTAACCGTAGTCGGTGATTTCCTTCACCCGGCAAGGGCCGTCGCGATACTGCTCGACCCTGGCATGGTCCCTGTCCCGCCTGTGCTCGGCCTGGGCGCACTGCACCGCGCCGGCAAGGGCTGCAACCAGAACCAACACACCCACTGACGGGCCTGTTTTCATTTCACTACCTCGATTCCGCTACGTCTGGAGTTGGCCGGTGCCGCGCGCGTTTGCGCGGTGCTCGTCCCGGCGCGTGATCAGACAGCGCGGCGGAGGTTTTTGCTCAATCGTGCCCCACGTCCGATCGAGGGGCGGCAGGGTGGGGTGGTTCCTATACTCAAGGGACCCCGGGCGAAAGGTCCACGGGGTGGAAGAAGCCCTATGAACGCTGCAGAAGGTTCTCCCGGAGACCGGGTAGAACGGCTGTCTGGCTGGCTTCGAGAGGTTCCGGTCCGGCTCCTGTTCAGCTTGCTCGTCTGCCTTGCGTTGACGCTGGGCGGTTGTGCGTCGAAGCCGGCGCCGCCCGAGCCTCCCGTCGTGGTGCCGCAGAGCACCTGGCGGCAGGTGGACCGGGATATCGCCGCCGCCTCCCTGGCCGCCACTGGCCAGGCCAGGGCCTACGCCCAGGATTCCATGGAGCGCTGGATGGACCTGGTCTACCAGCGCACTGAAAGTGAGTTCATCCCCTGGTTTTCCAGTTTCTGGACCCGCAAATGGCTGAGCATGAAGGTGGGTTGGTACCGCTTGAACTCCGACGGTAAGCGCGAGGAAACGGTGAATCGGCTGGCCGCCTACCTGCAGGAAGAATATGACGAGAAGGTGCTTGAGGCGGTTGCCCGTCAGCTCGATCCGGACGACATCATGGAGCAGACCACGCGGATGTATATCCAGCAGCTGGATGAGCGCCTGCAGCTGATACCCCAGCGTTTCGGCGTGCCCGGCGACCAGTTCGCCCAGCATTTGCAGCAGATCCCGGCCATCGAGCTGGCACCGCCGGGCCAGAGCGCCTCGCTGTTCCAGGTCCTCAAGGCCGAGCCGCTGGAAGAGTTGCCGGCCTATGCCTCTCTCATGCAGCGGATTCGCAATTCACCCAGCGGCGCTGGCGCCTGGAAAACGGACGACGGGCTGTCCACCATCACCCGCGAAACCAGCGAACAACTGGAAACGGAACTGGCCACCAGCGGTGCCGCCAGCGTCGCCACCAGCTTCATGGGGCGCGTGGCGGGTCCGGTGCTGTCCCTCGGCTTCACCGGGATCAGCGCCATGCTCCACGAGGAGGGGCGGCCTGACCGTGAAGCGACCTTGCGCAAGAGCCTCAACCAGGCCTTCGACGAAGAGTGGCTGGAGCTGATGCGCAACCCGGAAACGGGGGTGATGGCCGGCGTCATCCATCTGTCCGGGCAGATCGAGGGCAGCCTGAGGCGGACAGACACCCTGCCGATCCGTTTCGAACCCCTGCCACGCGTGGTGCCCTTGCCCGACTAGCCGAACAGCGCGGAAAAAGCCGTCCGGCGCGCCGTTGGGGCGGCCGGCCAGGGGCCTGTCATGAAATGAGAAGCGGCTGTCGCGCGATGTGAAGCACCCGGAAGGGGGGATGCCTAGAGTCCAATCCATGGGTCCGTGACCCGACTACAAGTATCCAGATTGGAGACAGGCATGGCCAAAGCCGTTCGTTTTTATGAAACCGGGGGACCGGAAGTACTTCGCTATGAAGAGGTCGAGGTCGCTGATCCGGGCCCTGGTGAGGTACGTGTTCGCCACGTCGCCGTAGGTCTGAACTACGCCGATACCTACTTCCGCAACGGCACCTACCCGATTCCCCTGCCCAATGGCATCGGCGTCGAGGCTTCCGGCGTGGTGGTGGCGGTGGGCGAGGGCGTGGACAACGTCGCCCTGGGCGACCGCGTGACCTACACCGGCTTCGTCAACACCCTCGGCGCCTACAGCACCGAGCGCCTGGTGCCTGCTGCGCCGCTGATCAAGCTGCCCGGTACCATTTCCTTCGAGACCGCGGCGGCGATGACCATGCGCGGCCTCACTTCCGCCTACCTGATGCGCCGCATCCATGACTTCAAGGAAGGCGACAGCATCCTCCTGCACGCAGCCGCCGGCGGCGTCGGCCTGATCGTTTCGCAGTGGGCCAAGCTGCTCGGCCTGAACGTGATCGGCACCGTGTCCACCGAAGAAAAGGCTGAAATCGCCCGCGCCCACGGCTGTGACCACGTCATCAACTACAGCGCAGAAGACATCGCCGGGCGCGTGCGTGAGCTGACCGGCGGGCGCGGCGTCGACGTGGTGTTCGACAGCGTCGGCAAGAACACCTTCATGGCCTCCCTGGATTCCCTCAAGCGCCGTGGCCTGATGGTCTGCGTCGGCACCGCGTCCGGCCCGATCCCGGCCTTCGATCCGGTGCTGCTGGCGATGAAGGGCTCGCTGTTCATCACCCGTCCGGCCCTGGCCGACTACATCGCCGACCCGGCGGAGAAGGCGGCACTGGTGGGCGAACTGTTCGATCACGTCGGCAATGGCCGCATCCGCATCGACATCAACCAGCACTACGCACTGGAAGACGCGGTACAGGCCCACCGCGACCTGGAATCGCGCAAGACCACTGGTTCGTCCATCTTCGTCATCTGAGGCGCAGGTCATGAAAGTAGAGCAACTCACATGCGCCATCGGCGCCGAAATCAGCGGTGTGAACCTGGGCGATGCCGCCCGTGACGACGCCCTGTTCGCCGAGATCAAGGCGCTGCTGCTCAAGCACAAGGTCCTGTTCCTGCGTGACCAGGAAATCAGCCGTGCCGAGCACGTGGCCTTTGCCCGCCGCTTCGGCGAGCTGGAAGACCACCCGGTGGCCGGCAGCGACCCGGAGCATCCGGGCCTGGTGCGCATCTACAAGGACCCGGAGCAGCCCAACGACCGTTACGAGAACGCCTGGCACACCGACGCCACCTGGCGCGACGCCCCGCCCATGGGTTGCGTGCTGCGTTGCGTGGAGTGCCCGCCGGTGGGCGGCGACACCATGTGGGCGAACATGGCGCTGGCTTACGAGAAGCTGCCGGAAGACGTGAAAGAGCGCATCGCGGGCCTGCGTGCCCGGCACAGCATCGAGGCGAGCTTCGGTGCGGCCATGCCCGTCGACAAGCGCCTGGCGCTCAAGGCCATGTACCCGGATGCCGAGCACCCGGTGGTGCGCATCCACCCGGAAACCGGCGAGAAGATCCTCTTCGTCAACGCATTCGCCACCCACTTCACCAACTTCCACACCCCCGAGCGCGTGCGCTACGGCCAGGACTACAGCATGGGCGGCAGCGACTTGCTGCGCTATCTGGTCAGCCAGGCGTACATCCCGGAATACCAGGTGCGCTGGCGCTGGAAGAAGAACAGCGTGGCGATCTGGGACAACCGCTCCACCCAGCATTACGCCGTCATGGATTACCCGCCCTGCGTCCGCAAGATGGAGCGTGCCGGGATCATCGGTGACAAGCCGTTCTGACCACCTGTCCGACCGGACGGGTGATGCCCGGCCGGGACCTCTGAACAAGCACTGAACCAGGAGATTCCCATGCAATTCCTCGACGATTCCCTGCACCCGGAAAACATGGAAAAGGTGGTCATCACCGTGGCGCCCTATGGCCCCGAGTGGATGCCGGCCGACTTTCCGGAAGACATTCCGGTGACCATGGACGAGCAGGTCCAGAAGGCTGTCGACTGCTACGAAGCGGGCGCCACCGTCCTCCACCTGCACGTGCGAGAACTGGACGGCACCGGCTCCAAGCGCCTGTCCAAGTTCAACGAGCTGATCGCCGGCGTGCGTGAAGCCGTACCGGACATGATCATCCAGGTAGGCGGTTCCATTTCCTTCGCCCCCGAGAGCGAAGGCGAGGCGGCCAAATGGCTGTCCGACGACACCCGCCACATGCTGGCCGAGCTGACCCCGAAGCCCGACCAGGTCACCGTGGCCATCAACACCACCCAGATGAACATCATGGAGCTGCTGTATCCGGAGTATCTGAAGGGCACCTCCCTGGAGAACCCGCTCTACCAGGCCGCCTACAGCGAAATGACCGTGCCGGCCGGCCCGGCCTGGGTCGAGGAACACCTCAAGCGCCTGACCGCCAATGGCATCCAGCCGCACTTCCAGCTCACCGGCATCCATGCCCTGGAAACCCTTGAGCGCCTGGTGCGCAAGGGCGTTTACAAGGGCCCGCTGAACCTGACCTGGATCGGCATCGGCGGCGGCTTCGACGGCCCCAACCCGTTCAACTTCTTCAACTTCATCCACCGTGCGCCGAATGGTGGCACCCTCACCGCCGAGTCGCTGCTCAAGAACGTCCTGCCGTTCAACACCATGGCGCTCGCCATGGGCCTGCACCCGCGCGTCGGCATCGAGGACACCATCATCGACCAGCACGGCAAGCGCTTCACCTCGGTGCAGCAGATCCAGCAGACCGTGCGCATCGCCCACGAGCTGGGCCGCGAAATCGCCAGCGGCAAGGAAGCGCGCGAGATCTACAAGATCGGCGTGCAGTACAAGGACGTGGAAGAAACCCTGCGCATGAACGGCATGGCGCCGAACCGCCAGCCGGGCCAGAAGCACGTTCCGTTGCGTACCTGACCTGCGTGGAATCCGCCAGCCCTGGAGGCCGGCGATGGCGGGGCGGCGATCGGCCGCTCTGCCAGCTAGCGTGACAAAAACAAGAACGCGCAATTCAAGGTATTGCCATGGCTTATTACTCCGCCACCGCCGATCTCGACGATTCGGCCGTGAATGTCCCCCGCACCTACGCCTGGGTGGTGTTCGCCCTGACGTTCGGCCTCCTGATCTCCGACTACATGTCGCGTCAGGTGCTCAACGCGGTCTTCCCGCTGCTCAAGTCCGAGTGGACGCTCACCGATTCCCAGCTCGGCCTGCTCAGCGGCATCGTCGCCCTGATGGTGGGGTTGCTGACCTTTCCCCTTTCGTTACTGGCCGACCGCTTCGGCCGGGTGAAGAGCCTGGTGCTGATGGCGATGCTGTGGAGCCTGGCGACCCTCGGCTGCGGCCTGGCGAAGAACTACGAACACATGTTCCTTGCCCGCTTCCTGGTGGGTGTGGGCGAGGCGGCCTATGGCAGTGTCGGCATCGCCGTTGTCCTGTCGGTATTCCCCAAGAACATGCGTGCCACCGTCACTGGCGCCTTCATGGCCGGCGGCATGTTCGGCTCGGTACTGGGCATGGCCCTGGGCGGCGTCCTGGCGCAACACCTGGGTTGGCGCTGGTCTTTCGCCGGCATGGCGATCTTCGGCCTGGTGCTGGCGCTGGTCTATCCGCTGGTGGTCAAGCAGTCGCGCATCGGTAGTCCGCTGCCGGAGCCGAGCGCGACGGACGAATTCCCCTGCCGCCGCCCGCTGAAAACCCTGTTCGCCAGCCGCTCGGTGATCTGCGCCTATGTCGGCAGCGGCCTGCAGCTGTTCGTCGGCGCTGCGGTGATGGTGTGGTTCCCCAGCTACCTGAATCGCTACTACCACATGGGCACCGATCAGGCTGGCGCCGTCTCGGCCATCATCGTGCTCACCGGTGGTGCCGGCATGATCGTCTGCGGCATGCTCAGCGACCGCATGTGCCGCAATGCTCCGAACCGCAAGATCGCCCTGGCCATCGCCTACTGCCTGATCAGCTGCGTGCTCCTGTCGCTGGCGTTCCGCATGGCGCCCGGCGTGCCGCAACTGGTGGTCATCGCCCTGGCCATGCTGGTGGCGACCGGCACCTCCGGCCCGGCTGGCGCCATGGTCGCCAACCTGACCCACTATTCGATCCACGGAACCGCCTTCGCCACCCTGACCCTGGCGAACAACCTGCTGGGCCTCGCGCCCGGTCCCTACCTCACCGGCGTACTGGCCGATGGCTTCGGCCTCGACCGCGCCTTCCAGTTGATACCGCTGATCAGCGTCGCCGCGGCCCTGGTGTTCTGGTACGGCAAGCGCCACTACCACAAGGACATCCAGAAGCTCGCGCCGCTGATGGCAAGTGAGGAACGTAAATGAAACCGCTGTTGGTCGAAATGACTTTCGACTTCATCTGTCCCTGGTGCCTGATCGGCAAACGCAACCTGGAGAGGGCCGTGCGCACACTCGCGCAGAGCCGCCCGGATGTGCAGGTGCAAACGCGCTGGCGCGGCGTGCAGCTGCTGCCAGATCTGCCGGCGCAAGGCGTGCCCTACATGGAGTTCTATGTAGATCGCCTCGGCAGCGAAGCCGCGGTACGCGCCCGCCAGGAGCAGGTTCAGGATGCCGCCTACCACGCCGACGTGGACATGGACCTGCGCCGCATCCAAGTCATGCCCAATACCGCCAATGCCCACCGCCTGCTGGCCTTGGCCATGGAGCAGGGCAGCGAGCGGCAGGTGGACAATCTGCTGGAGCGCCTGTTCACCGGATACTTCCAGGCCGGCGAGGACTTGGGTAACAGCGAACGGCTGCTGAGCCTGGCCAGGCAGTGTGGTTTCGATCCGCGCCGCCTGGAAGCCGCGTTGTTCGACGACGGACGCCCTTACGTGGGTAGGGAGGCCGTTCCGGCTACCCAGGCCGTGCCGTCCTTCGTTATCGACCAGCGCCTGTCGCTGGCCGGCGCTCAGCCTCCGTGGCTGATGCTGGCGCAACTGCAACGTGCCCTGGAGCTGCGCTCCGTGACGAAGGTCTGCGCCTGATGGCCCGGCGGGTGGAAGTGCCGGCAGCGCAGATGCCGCCGGTGGGCGGGCGCAGCCTGTTCCGCCATGAAGAAAAGTCGCTGGTGCTGTTCAACCAGAACGGCGAGCTCTACGCCATCGACGAAAGCTGCCCGCACAACGGTGCCTCGCTGTTCGCTGGCCGCCTGGACGGGCGCCTGCTGCATTGCCCGGCCCACGGCCTGCGCTTCGATCTCGCCAGCGGCTGCGTGGCGGGTGTGAAAGGCTTTGGTGTCGCCACCTATGCGGTGGAGCAGCAGCAGGGCCGTTGTTTCATCGATCTGTCGCGGCCCCGGCCGCAGGAATCACTCGCATGTCTGCAACTGCAATAACCGCGCTGGGCTCGCGCAGCCGGGTACTGATGCCCGGCGTGATCGTCAGCGCCATGGTCGCCGCGGCGGCCACATTCCTTTCCGAGCACTACGGTGCCCCGGTGATGCTGTTCGCCCTGTTGCTGGGGCTTTCGGTGAACTTCCTCGCAGCCGATGGCGTGTGCAAGCCCGGCATCGAGTTCACCGCCCGCGAAGTGCTGCGCGTTGGCGTGGCGCTGTTGGGCATCCGCATCACCCTGGAACAGATCGCGTCCCTCGGCTGGCAGCCAGTCGCCATGGTGGTGGCACTGGTGGTGGTGACCATCCTCGTGTCAGTCGCGGTGGCGCGTCTAATGGGTTTCAACAGTCTGTTCGGCCTGCTCACCGGCGGCGCCACGGCCATCTGCGGCGCCTCGGCGGCCCTGGCCCTGGCGGCGTCCCTGCCGGCCCACGCGCAGAAGGAGCGCGCCACGCTGTTCACCGTGATCGGCGTATCGGCGCTGTCCACCCTGGCGATGATCCTCTACCCGATGATCGCCGAGGCGCTCGGCCTTTCCCCGCTGCATGCAGGGCTCTTCATCGGCGGCACCATCCATGACGTCGCCCAGGTCGTGGGCGCGGGTTACAGCATGGGGCACGAGACCGGCGACAGCGCCACCGTGGTCAAGCTGATGCGTGTGGCCATGCTGCTGCCGGTGATCCTCTGCTGCGCCATGATCACCCGCATGCGCGGCGCCGAGCCGGGCAGCAAGCGGCCGCCGCTGTTGCCCTGGTTCGCCGTGGGCTTCGTGATCCTCGCCGCGATCAACAGCACGGGCCTGATTCCGCCGATGGTGCAAACGGCCGGCAATGAACTGTCGCGCTGGTGCCTGGTGATCGCCATCAGTGCCCTGGGCATGAAGACCCAGCTCAAGGAACTGGCCTCGGTGGGCATCAAGCCCATCCTGCTGATGGTGGGGGAAACCGCATTCCTCGCAGCCCTGGTGCTGGCCATGTTGCACTGGGGGTTCTGAAAGCCTTACTCCTGCTCCCGTGAGGGGGTCATCGACGCCTGCCACAGCGGGCACTTTGCCGCGCGACGAAACCTCCTGGGACGGGTTTCGAAGCGCGGTTTTTTTTTGCCTTCGTTTTTTTGTCGGAGCGAGGGTGGACGAGGCTTTTTTCTTTTACCAGACGGACGGGTCTGCCGCTTTACTGTGGGGGCGAATTCATTCGCGAAGGGCGGCGCAGCCGCCCCAATCGGACCTGCAAGGCGAACCTTCGGTCCGCATGGCGATTGAAATCGCCCCCACAGTTCGTAGCCCATCAGATGGAATCCGGGAGCGGTGGTTGGAATTTCCCCGGATTTCATCCGGGCTACTGTCCCGTAGGTTGGTCAGAGCGCAGCTAAGCCCAACAATCGTGCCATCCACCATCCACCATCCACCATCCAATTCCGGCCGGCGCCGCTTACTCGTCCACCTTCACCTGGTGCTCCTTGCGCCAGGCCGCCGGGGCGGTGCCGAACTGGGTGGTGAACCAGCGGGTGAAGGAGCTGGGTACCGAGTAGCCGAGCAGGTCGGCGATGCGGGAGAGGGAATAGCGCGGGTTCTCCATGTAGCGCAGGACCAGGTCGCGGCGCACCTCGTTGATCAGGTCGGAGAAGGTCATTTCGCTTTCTTCCAGGCGCCGTTGCAGGGTGCGCACGTTCATCCCGAGGGACTGGGCGATCTGCTCGATGGTGGCGCGGCCCATGGGCAGCAGCAGGTAGATGGCCTTGCGCACGTCGTTCAGGGTCGACTGCTGGGCGGCGCCGGGCAGGGACTCCACCAGGCGCCGGGCATGCCGGGCCATGGCCGGGTCGGCCAGGGGGTTGGCCTTGTCCAGGTCGGCGGCCTGGCAAACGATGCCGTTGAACTCGCTGCCGAATTCCACCTTGCAGCCGAATACCCGCCGATGCAGTTGCAGGTCGGGCGGCGCGTCGTGGCTGAAGTGCACGGCCAGCGGACGCCAGCCCGAGCCGAGGAGGGCGCTGCACATGCGGAACAGCACGCCGATGGCCAGTTCGATGCCCTGGCGCACGGGTACCGGCGGGTCGGTGATGATCTCTTCCCGCAGCACCACCGTCTTGCCCACTTCGTCCACGAACAGCGCGAGGGATTCGTTGAGCAGGTGGCGGTACTGGACGATGGTCTCCAACGCGTCGCGCAGCGTCGGCTGGTGCGACAGCAGCAGGCTGATGGCGCCGAAGTCCGAAAGCTGGCGGGACTCGGCCATGCGCAGGCCGAAGGTGAGGCAGCCGCTGGCGCGGGCGGAGTCTTCCAGCAGGGTGGCAACCGCCGAGGTGGGCAGGCGTTGTTCGGGGTTTTCTATCAATGCCTGGCTGAGGCCGGCCTGGCGCAGCATCTGTTGCGGGCTGAGGCCCAGGTGCTGGGCCACTTCCATGTAGTTGGTAAGGGCCGCTGCGCGAACCATTGGGGTCATGTCGATCGCCACGCTGTCGTTGTACCGGAGCTTACCTGTAGGCATGCGCCGATTGTTCTTGTCAGATAAAGCGAAGTGAGTCTGTCGTCGCGGATAGTCTTTGAATTTCTCTTGCATGACAACGCCGGCATTTTTCCCTGTTCCGGCCAGATGAAAGTAAAGCCAATCCCAGGAAATCGGCCCAGGCCACGGACGGCGGGCAGGACCCCGGAACGGACCGTCAGGCGGGGCAAATTCGCGCTGTCATGAAATGCGAAGCACCTGACGTTCTATGCAAAGCGGCTACACCCCCGCATCTCTACTGTTCACATCACGAAGTTCCTTCCGCCGCGATGGCGATCCCATCAGACGCAACAGGTCAATGACGTGAACGACAACGACAAGAACAGCACGACCATCCTCATCGTCCCGGGTCTTCGGGACCATGTGCCGGAGCACTGGCAGACCCTGCTGGCAGAACAGCTGCCCAGGGTTCGCAGCGTTCCGCCGCTGGAGCAGGACAAGCTGAGCCTGCCGGCACGGGTCGAGGCCATCCAGCATGAGCTGGAGCAGATCGACGGCCCGGTGATCCTGGTGGCCCACAGCGCCGGTGTGCTCATGGTGGTGCACTGGGCAGCCCGCTACAGCCGGCCGATCAAGGGTGCGCTGCTTGCGACCCCACCAGACCTGGACGCCACCTGGCCCGAGAACTATCCGAGCCCGGAATCCCTGCATGCCAATGGCTGGACGCCATTGCCGCGCCAGCCGTTGCCGTTCCCCAGCCTAGTCTGCGCCAGCGACGACGACCACCTCGCCAGCCTGGAAGCGGTCCGCCGCATGGCCAGTGACTGGGAAAGCAGCCTCGTCGAACTGGGACGGGTAGGGCACCTCAACCCGGCATCGGGTTACGGCGAATGGCCCTACGCTCATGAATTGATCCAGATGCTGGATCGCTGAAGCGCAAATCGAACGAAGTCCGCCGGGGGAGTCCGGCGAGGCAGCGCGCGGCCAGGCAACCGGCTGCGCGCTGAAACGGCAGGGAGCACGGAAAGGGTTGCAGTAGCCACTACAACAAGAAGCGGAGCCAACGCATGAACAACAAGAACAATCCCAACCTCAACCTGCGCAGGTGCTTGCTCGCCTCGGCCATTGCCGCCGGATTGGGCGTGCCGGCCGTGGTGCAGGCCTTCGAGGTCGATACCGGGAATCCGGACTGGTCGGTTCGCTTCGACAACACCGTGAAGTACAACTACGGCGTTCGCACCGAGAGCGCAGACAAGCGCATGCTGGCCACGCCGAACAACAACGACGGCGACTACAACTTCCGTCGTTCCGGCACCAACATCACCAACCGCGTCGACCTGTTGACCGAGCTGGACGTGATCCACCAGGGCAACAAGGGCTTCCGCGTCAGTGCCGCCAGCTGGTACGACAAGGCCTACGACAATACCGGTTCCAACTCGAACCCCTTCGTCAACGGCAACGAGGCCTTCTCCCGCATTGCCGGCCAGCCCGGCACCAACAATGCAGTGCTGGGCAGCCCGCACCTGTCCAACTATGCCCAGCGCTATTACAGCGGCCCGTCCGGCGAAATCCTCGACGCCTTCGTGTTCTACAGCACCGAGATCGGCGAAGAGTCGATGTTCAGCATCAAGGCCGGCCAGCACAACGTGTACTGGGGCGAGACCATCCTCAACCCGGTGCATGGCATCAGCTACGGCCAGTCCGGCCTGGACCTGGCCAAGCTCTCCGCGGCGCCGGGCACCGAGGCGAAGGAACTCTTCGTTCCGCGCAACCAGGTTTCCGCGTCCTTCACCATCAACCCGGAGCTGACCGTTGCCGCCCAGTACTTCCTCGATTGGGACGCCGCACGCCTGCCCGAGGCCGGCACCTACTACGGCAGCTCCGACCTGGTGGGCTACGGCGCTCAGTCCTTCATTCTTGGCCACACTGGCGGCCCGGGCCTGGCGGGTCCGAACGGCACCGTCACCAGCATCGCCCGTGGCCACGACATCACCCCGGACAAGCGCGGCGACTGGGGCCTGATGCTCAAGTGGTCGCCGGAGTGGCTGGACGGCACCCTTGGCGCCTATTACCGCAATACGTCGGAAATCCTGCCGCAGGCGGTGCTGGACGGTACGGGCCTGAGCGTGCTCGGCGCCAACCCGCTGCCGGCGGGCGCCATCGCCAACGTGCGCAATTCCATCAGCACCACCAACTACAAGTTCGCCTATGGCGACGACATCGACATCTTCGGCCTGAGCCTGTCGAAAGACATCGGTGGCGTCAGCGTCGCCAGCGACCTGAACGTCCGCCACAACATGCCCCTGGCCAGCATTCCGGCCATCGTCAGCGCTACCGGCCCGTTCGGCCTGGCCAATGGTCTCGGCGTGCTGCCGCCCCGCGTCGCCAGCACCGGCGTGGTCACCGAACTGCCGGGCAGCGGCGACAGCATGAGCGCCACCGGCGACACCCTGCACTGGACCATCAATGGCCTGGTGACCATCGGCGACACGCCGTTGTTCGACTCGGCTTCGCTGCTGGGCGAGCTCTACTACAGCAACCTGCTGAAGCTCGATAGTCACAACGAGGCGCTCTACAAGGGCAAGGACACCTACCGCGGCATCGACAAGCCAACCCGCGACAACTGGGGCGTCGCGGTGAACTTCACGCCCACCTGGTACCAGGTGTTCCCGGGCGTGGACCTGTCTGCACCGATGTCCGTCAACGTCGGCCTGGACGGTGTTTCTCCGGTCCAGGGCGGCGGCGCCGAAGACACCGGCACCTACTCGGTCGGCGTCGGCGCAGCCATCTACAACCAGTACTTCGTCGACCTGAAGTACGTGGACTCTTTCGGCGATGCCGAGAAGTGCACCAACGGAGCCACAGACGGCTCTACTCCCAACGCACTGGATGCCACGCAGCGCTACACCTGCTACGCCGGGGGTTACTCCTCCTTCTCCGGCGGCGGGGCTACCACGGAAGACCGTGGCGCGGTCTACCTGACCTTGAAGACCACCTTCTGACAATCCGCATTGCTCATAAGAAAGAGCAGGAGAACAAAACGAGATGAAATTCGTGAAAACTCTGATGGCGGCTTCCCTCGCGGTGGCCTTCGCTGGTTCCGTCCACGCCGCCGTATCGCCCGCCGAAGCCGCAAAACTGGGCAATGACTTGACCCTCGTGGGCGCCGAGAAAGCGGCCAATGCCGATGGTTCGATCCCTGCCTATGCCGGTGGCCTGACCACCGCGCCGGCGGGTTTCAAGGCCGGCGACAGCATGCGTCCCGATCCTTTCGCCAGCGAGAAGCCGGTGATGGCGATCGACGGCAAGAACGTCGACCAGTACAAGAACCTGCTCAGCGCCACTACCGTGGAACTGGCCAAGCGCTATCCGAACTTCCGCGTCGATGTCTACCCGACCCACCGTACCGTGGCCATGCCGCAGCCGGTGCTGGACAACGCGGTGAAGAACGCCACCGGCGCCAAGACCGCCAACGGTGGCCTGGCGCTGGAAAACGTCCTGCCGGGCGTTCCCTTCCCGATCCCGCAGTCGGGCGCCGAGGCCATGTGGAACCACCTGCTGCGCTACCAGGGCGTGACCATCAACTCCAAGTACGACTCCTGGAACGTGGACGCCGCGGGCGTTGCCACCCTGGCCACCACCGGCCAGGCTTTCATCAACTACCCGATCTACCAGGACCTGAACAAGCCCATCGCCAATACCGACGTGTATTACCAGATGAAGCTGTACTACTCCGGTCCTGCCCGCCGCGCCGGCGAGGCGATCATGCTCAAGGACGCCGCCAACGCCGTCGAGCAGCCGCGCCGCGCCTGGCAGTACCTGCCCGGCCAGCGCCGCGTGAAGCTCGCGCCGAGCCTGGCCTATGACACCCCGAACCCGGGTACCGCCGGTGCCGGCACCTACGACGACGTGTTCGTCTTCAACGGCGCCCTGGACCGCTATGACTGGAAACTGGTCGGCAAGCAGGAACTCATCGTTCCCTACAACACCTACAAGCTGACCTATGCCCAGGACCCGAAAGCCCTGACCACCCCCAACCACCTGGCACCCGACTACGTGCGCTGGGAGAAGCATCGCGTCTGGGTCGTGGAAGGCAACTTGAAGGCCGGCGCCCGTCACATCTACGCCAAGCGCCGCTTCTACCTGGATGAGGACAGCTGGGTCGCCCTGGCTTCCGACCAGTACGACGCCCGTGGGCAGATCTATCGTGGCTCCTTCGCGTTCCTCAGCCAGAGCTACGACAAGCAGGTACCGGACACCACCCCGTTCGTGATCTACGACCTGGTGGGCAACTCCTACAACATCAACGGCATCGTTGGCCCGTACGGCGGCATCCGTTATATCGACCCGCTGACCAAGGCTCAGTGGGCAGCCGAGTCCCTGGCTGGCGCCGGCATTCGCTAAGCCAGGTTGGTTGCCGCTCCCTTTGAGTGTGGGGGAGCGGCAACCGCTTTCTTTTTCAGAGGACGTCCCGATGTTTTCTATCAAGTTCATCGTTCTGGGCATGGCCCTGATGGCGGGTAATGCCCAGGCCGAGTCCCTGGTCGATGTGCTCGACCTGCCGGCCCAGCGCAGCGAGCTGGCGGTACGCAGCCCGCTGCTGGACGTGGCCCAGGCCGGTCAGCGGCTGGTCGCAGTCGGCCAGCGCGGCCATATCCTTTATTCCGACGATCAGGGCGCCAGCTGGACCCAGGCCAGCGTTCCGGTCAGTTCCGATCTCAATGCCGTGCACTTCCCCACAGCCAGCGACGGCTGGGCGGTAGGGCACGACGGCATCGTCCTGCACAGCCGTGACGGTGGCGCCAGCTGGGAGAAGCAGCTCGATGGCCGCCAGCTCGGCCGCCTGATGCAGGACTACTACGCAAGCCGCCCCGACGCCGCGCAATGGCTCGACGAAGGCAAGCGCATCGAAACCGAAGGCGCCGACAAGCCCTTTCTCGATGTCTGGTTCAGTGATGCGCAGAACGGCTTCGTGGTCGGCGCCTTCAACCTGATATTCCGTACCCGCGACGGTGGCCAGAGCTGGCAGCCCTGGGCGGACCGTACCGACAACCCGTCCGGCTACCACCTGGCCGCCATCACCGGCGATGGCAAGCAGGTGTTCATCGCCGGGGAGCAGGGCCTGTTGCTGCGCCTGGACGACAGCGGCGAGCGCTTCCAGGCCCTGACGTCGCCCTACCAGGGCAGCTTCTTCGGCGTCAGCGTCCAGCCCGACGTCGTCCTGGCCTATGGCCTGCGCGGCCATGCTTTCCGCAGCGTCGACGGCGGTGCGAGCTGGAGCAAGGTCGAAACCGGGCTGAACGCCAGCATCACGGCGTCCGCTCGCGATGCGCGCGGCCGTCTCTACCTGTTCAGCCAGACCGGCCAGGCCCTGGCGAGCACCAATCAGGGCAGCAGCTTCCAGCAACTGGATATCGGCCAGCCGGTACCGGTCTACGGCGCCCTGGCGTCAGGCGAAAACGGCCTGCTGCTGGTAGGCGCGCGGGGCATTGCCCAGCGCACCCTGGCTAGCGGAAAACAAGAATAAGAGCGAGGCGACCCTATCATGGGCGGCATTAAACAAAGCGCGATGCCGGTAATCCGGGATCTGAAAGACTTCGATGCGCAAAGCGGCAACCTGCTCGAGCGCCTGGTGTTCAACAACCGGCTGGCGTTCGTGGCCGGCATCCTCCTGGTGACCCTGCTGCTGGGCTACATGGCCATTACCCGCCTGGAGCTCAAGCCCAGCTTCGAGAAGATGATTCCCCAGGGTCATCCCTACATCCAGAACTTCCTGGAGAACCGCAAGGCCCTGCGCGGCCTGGGCAACAGCGTGCGCGTGGTGGTGGAGAATACCCAGGGCGACATTTTCGACCCGGCCTACCTCGACGCCCTCAAGCAGGTTCACGACGAACTGTTCCTCACCCCCGGCGTCGACCGTGCCTGGATGAAGTCCCTCTGGGCGCCCGGCGTGCGCTGGACCGAAGTGACCGAGGAAGGCTTCCAGGGCGGCCCGGTGATGCCCGACGGCTACGACGGCTCGCCTGCCAGCATCGAGCAGCTGCGGCAGAACATCGCCCGTGCCGGTATCGTCGGCAGCCTGGTGGCCAACGACTTCAAGTCCACCATGCTGGTGGTTCCGCTGCTGGACCAGGCCACCGCTGGCGGCCAGGGCGTGGACTACCACCAGTTCTCCCGCACCCTGGAAGACAAGTTCCGCCTGCGCTTCGAATACGCCGGCGATACCAAGGCCCAGGCATCGGGCGAAGAAGGGCAGGGCGCGATCAAGTTCCGCGTCATCGGCTTCGCCAAGCTGGTGGGTGACCTGATCGACGGCCTGATGCGCGTCATGGCCTTCTTCGGCCTGGCCGTGGTCACCGCCTTCTTCATCATCCTGGCCTACACCCGCTGCCTGCGCAGCAGTCTGCTGGTGATCGTCTGCTCGCTGCTGGCGGTGATCTGGCAGCTGGGCATCGTCGCCTGGCTGGGCTATGCCCTGGACCCCTATTCGATCCTGGTGCCGTTCCTGATCTTCGCCATCGGTGTGTCCCACGCGGCGCAGAAGATGAACGGCATCATGCAGGACATCGCCCTGGGCACCCATCGCCTGGTGGCGGCGCGCTATACCTTCCGCCGCCTGTTCCTGGCCGGTGTCACCGCACTGCTGGCCGACGCCGTGGGCTTTGCCGTGCTGATGCTGATCGACATCCCGGTGATCCAGGACCTGGCCATCACTGCCAGCATCGGTGTGGCCGTACTGATCCTCACCACCCTGCTGATGATGCCGGTGGCGCTGTCCTACGTCGGCGTGGGCAAGAAGGCCGCCGAGCGCGCCCTGCGCATCGACGACAACGCTGCCGCGCACAAGGGCTTCGGCCATGTGTGGGACTTCCTCGACCGCTTCACCGAGAAGCGCTGGGCCCTGACCACCGTGGCCCTGGCCTCGGTGCTCGGCGTGGCGGGTTTCGTGGTCAGCATGAACCTGCAGATCGGTGACCTGGATGCCGGCGCACCGGAATTGCGCCCGGAGTCGCGCTACAACCGTGACAACGCCTACATCACCAGCCACTACGCGCTGTCCAGCGACCTGTTCGCGGTGATGGTGAAGACGGCGCCCGAGGGCTGCCTGAACTACCAGACCCTGATCCAGGCCGACCGCCTGGCCTGGGCCCTGCAGCAGCACCCGAACGTGCAGGCCACGGCTTCCCTGGCCAACGCGGTGCGGCAGATCACCGCCGGCACCTACGAAGGCAACCCCAAGTTCCTCAGCCTGCAGCGCAACCAGGACGTGCTCAACTACGCTGCCCAGCAGGCGTCGGTCAACACTCCCGAACTGTTCAACACCGACTGCTCGCTGATGCCGGTGATCGCCTTCCTCAAGGATCACAAGGCCCAGACCCTGGACGAGGTGGTGGCCATCGCCGAGCGCTTCGCTGCTGAAAACAGCAGCGAGGAGCGCCAGTTCCTGCTGGCGGCGGGCAGTGCCGGTATCGAAGCGGCGACCAACATCGTCGTGCGCGATGCCAACCGCACCATGCTGCTCTACGTCTACCTGGCGGTAACCCTGTTCTGCCTGGTCACCTTCCGCAGCTGGCGGGCGACCGTGGTGGCCCTTCTGCCGCTGGTACTCACCTCGGTGCTCTGCGAGGCGCTGATGGTGGCGATGGGGATCGGCGTGAAGGTCGCCACCCTGCCGGTGATCGCCCTCGGCGTGGGCATCGGTGTGGACTACGCGCTGTACCTGCTCAGCGTGCAATTGCAGTACCAGCGCCAGGGGCTGCCGCTGGCGGCCGCCTACAAGCAGGCGGTGTTCTTCACCGGGCGCGTGGTGGCCCTGGTGGGCATCACCCTGGCCGCCGGTGTGGTGTGCTGGGCCTGGTCGCCGATCAAGTTCCAGGCCGACATGGGCATCCTGCTCACCTTCATGTTCATCTGGAACATGATCGGCGCGCTGATCCTGATTCCGGCGCTGTCGTACTTCCTGCTGCGCGAGCGCGGCGAAGCGACGCATCCGGTCGTCCCGGTCGAAGAGCCGGTCTCAGGCCCGACCCGCGAGGCCGCGCCGGGCAGCCGCATGGAGTCCGTACAACCCTGACCGGCAAGCGAAGGAACTTGAACTAATCTGGAAAACGGGGGTCGCCGCCATCCGCGTAGCTAGCGGATGGCGGCGACGCCGTTTCCGGATTTGCCGACGCGCCTGCTCCCATGTTGTGAGGGCCGCCTTCAAGGACATAACAACATGCTTGATTACTTCGCACTGGGCGTTCTCTTCTTCGTGGGGATCGTGTTGTTCTACGGCATCATCGTGCTCCACGACATTCCCTACGAAATTGCCGTACACCGTAACCACCCCCACCAGGACGCCATCCATGCCGCCGGCTGGGTGAGCCTGTTCACCCTCCATGCGCTGTGGCCGTTCCTGTGGATCTGGGCGATGTTGTACCGCGAGGACCGCGGCTGGGGCTTTGATCACGGCAAGCGTGACGCCTCGCAGGACGCTGACCTGGCAAAGGAACTGGCCGAGCTGCGCCAGCGCATCGAGCAGCTCGAAGGACGGGCACCGGTCGTCCAGACCGAGAAGGAGGCTTGAGCCATGGACCTGTTGCTGATCCTCACCTACACGGCGTTCTGCGTTGCCATCTTCAAGATCTTCAAGATCCCGCTGAACAAGTGGAGCGTGCCCACCGCGGTGCTGGGCGGCATCGTGCTGATCGGCGCGCTGATCTTCCTGATGAACTACAACCACCCCTATTCGGAAGTAGCGCGCACCTACTTCACCTCGGTGCCCATCGTGCCGGAGGTGTCCGGCCAGGTGATCGAAGTGCCGGTCAAGGCCAACCAGCCGCTGAACAAGGGTGACGTGCTGTTCCGCATCGACCCGACACCCTTCGAGAACCGGGTGAAGTCCATCCAGGCACAGCTGATATCGGCCCGCGCCGACCAGTCCCGTGCCCGCGAACTGGCCGCCCGCAATGTCGGCAACCGCCGCGACGTGGACCTCACCACGGCGCGGGTGGACGACCTGCAGGCACAACTGAACATCGCCAAGTTCGACCTGGACAACACCGTGGTACGGGCGCCAAGCAAGGGGTTCGTCACCCATGTGTCGCTGCGTCCGGGCGTGCGGGCGGTGAAGCTGCCGCTGCGTCCATCGATGATCTTCATCCCGGACGAAGGCTTCTACTTCGTCGCCTGGATGCGCCAGAACAGCCAGTTGCGCCTGACTCCCGGCGACGAGGCGGAAGTGGCCTTCGACGGCATCCCCGGCAAAGTGTTCAAGGGCCAGGTGAAACAGGTGATTTCAGTGATCGGTGAAGGCCAGGTACAACCTTCCGGCACCCTGATCAGCTTTACCGGGTCACCGCCGCCGGGCCGGGTGCCGGTGTTCATCGAAATCACCGACCCGGAATACGCCCAGTACGCAGCCTTGATGCCCGGCGGCTCCTACGGCCAGGCGGCGCTCTACAGCAAGCACTTCCACCATGTGGCGATCATGCGCAAGATCCTCCTGCGTATGGCAGCGTGGATGAACTACATCTTCCCGTTCCACTAAATACGGAAGCCAAGCACCTGTATTCCGACGCGCAGCAAGTCGTAAACAGGTTCTACGGTGGGCTGCCTCCGGGGCGGCCCGCCTCATATGGATGCTCGGCCATCCAGTGCCGGGCGATCTCTTCCCGCCGACAGACCCACACGCCCTCATGCCGCTGCACATGGTCAAGGAAGCGCGCTAAAGCCATGGTGCGGGCGGGGTGGCCGCTGATCCTGCCGTGCAGGCCAACGCTCATCATCTTTGGCTGCCGCGCGCCCTCCAGCCAGAGGCAGTCGAAGGCATCCTTGAGCTGCTGGAAGAAGTCTTCTCCCGAGGCGAAACCGTGGGGCATCAGGTAGCGGGCATCGTTGTTGACCAGTGTGTAGGGAATCACCAGATGCGGCGGCGAGCCGGGGAGCCAGTAGGGCAGGTCGTCGTTGTAGGCATCCGCGCTGTAGAGGAAGCCGCCTTCCTCACGCAGCAGCCGGCGCGTGTTGGCGCTGACCCGGCCGGTGTACCAGCCCAGCGGGCGCCGGCCGCAGATGCGCTCGATGAGGTCGATGGTCAGGCGGATATGACGCCGTTCGTCGTCTTCGGGAATGTCCCGGTAATCCAGCCAGCGATAGCCGTGCCCGGCCACTTCGTGGCCGCCGACGCGCAGCGCATGGCCGATTTGCGGCACCAGCTCCAGGGCGCGGCCTACGACGAAGGCGGTGAGCGGCAGGCCGCGTTCGGCGAAGAGGTCGAGAATGCGCCAGACGCCGGCGCGCGAGCCGTACTCGTACAGGCCTTCCACGCTCAGGTCGCGCTCACCGATGCGCGCCGGCCGTCCCGGCAGTTCGTGCAGGTAGGCCTCCGACTGGGCGTCGCCGTTGAGCACGCAGGATTCGGCGCCTTCCTCGACGTTCAGCACGAACTGCAGGGCCAGCCGCGCATCGCCCGGCCAGCGTGGGTGGGGCGGTTTGCCGGCGTAGCCGGCGAGGTCGCGCTCAGTCATCAGCCCAGCTCGAAGGTGGTGACGCCGAAGACTCGCTCCTGGGCGACGGCGGGGAAGGGGCCGAGGTACATCCGCGCGCAGCCGAAGACTTCGCTCATGCCGTGGCGCTGCACCAGGGCCATGGCTTCGGGGTTGTTCTCCGGGGCATCGAGGTACAACGGTCCGCCGGTGGCGAAACCGGCCAGGTCCGCATAGAGGGCTTCGGCCGCCTGGGCATCATCGGCGAACAGCGGGCCGATCTTGCAGCCCTGGAGGCAGCGCCGGACGACGCCAAATCCGGCAAGCCGCCCATTGCGCCGGCAACCCAGGGCCAGCGCGTCGGGCTGATTGATCCAGCCCTGGAGAAAGTGCGGGCGCGGCGCGGGGAAGCAGGTGCGGTCGTACGCTTGCACCTCGTCGAAGGCGAATTCCGCGAGGGGGAGGATCTCTTCGTCGGGCGTCCATTCCGGCGGTTCGGCAATGTCTAGCTGGAAGCGCAGGTTGCGGTGGGAAAACACGAAGCCGCCTTTGGCGTAGTAATCCTGCATGGCGAACACGCCGTCCATGCCGATGCTGGCGCCCGGCCGCAGGCGCGCCAGCAGGCGGTCGCGACGAGCGTGCCAGAGCATGTCGCCAAGCCCCCGGCCACGGAATTCCGGGCGGACGATGAAAAAACCCATGAAACCGAATTCGCCGCCATAGGAAGTGATGGCGCCGCCGCCGATCAACTGGCCGTCCAGGTCCGCCGCGATGTAAGCCTCCGAATCGGTGGCCCAGAACAATTCGGCATCGTGCAGGCCGGGGTTCCAGCCTTCGCGCGCGGCCCAGTCGACCAGCTCGTCCAGCTCGGGGCGAAGCATGTTGCGGATCACCAGCGGAATGGCCATGGCGGAGCACTCCTGGACAGGGCGGACGCTTTCGGTATAGCGCCAACCGGGGAGGGCGGCCAGGCCGTCGGGCGGCGTCAGGCGTCGCGCAGGAGGTCGTGGGAATCCAGCAGCCGCCAGGCGATTTCCGGGCGATTCTCCAGGCCCCGGCGGATGGCGGCCGGGATCGACTGGCGGGTCTTGCGGCAAAGGCCCGGCAATTCGTCGATCTCGATCTCGATGCCACGCATGCTGCGCACTTCGTTGAAACCGGGGGCGATATGCAGGCGCAAGCCGAGCTGCTCGAACATGCGCCGCTGCATGTGCTCCAGGTCGGCAAGGCTCTGGATGTTCTCCAGCCGCTCCAACAGGCGCTTTTCCTCCTGCCGGGTCAGCAGGAGGATGCGCACATCGGCGCCGGGCTGTTCCAGCAGCTCGTCACGCCCGCAGATGCAGGCGCCGGGCGGGCAGGGTTGGCGGGTGGGGAGTGTGGGCGTCATGGCTTCCGATCATAGATAGCCGAATGCCGGGGTGCCAGGGGGTTATCGCAGCAGTTCCGCCACCGCCTGAAGCACCACGTCCGGCTGTTCCTTATGGGGAACGTGGCCACAGCCTTCGATCATCAAAACTTGCGAAGGGCCGTCGGTCAGCCGGGCGATCCGCTGCGGGTGCAACTCCGAGCCGAACTCGTCCTGGTCGCCATGGATGGCCAGCACGGGGCAATCCAGCCGTTCGATTCCGGCTTCCAGGTTCCAGTCGGCGAAGTCGGGGGACAGCCAGGTTTCGGTCCAGGCGTCGAGTACCCAGCGGGCCTTGTCGCCGTGGTACCTGGCCAGCCGATCCAACTGGCCGTCCTGCTGGAAGTTCTGCTTGGCTTCACGGATGCCCTGCAGCGTGCGGTCTTCGACGAAGGCCTGGGCCGATTCGGTGATCAGCGCCAGGCAGTGCTCGCGGTGGCGCGCCGCGCAATGGGTAGCCATGCCGCCACCGACGCTGTGGCCGAAGGCGATGAATTGGTCGATGCCCAGGCGGTCTTTCACGGTGGCGAAAGCGTACTCGGCCTCGTCTGCGACGAAGCCGACCGACAGGTCACCGGGATATGCATCCGAGCGGCCGAAGCCGAGGCGGTCATAGGCCACCACCGTCTTGCCAGTGATGGCGGCCAGCCTGGCGGGAAACTCGCGCCACAGCTCCACGCAACCCAGGGAGTCATGAAAGAGGACGATGGGCGCCTCGTCGAAGGACGGGCTGAGGTGGGATGGGCTCCAGATGCGGACGAACAGCCGGCCATGGAGGCTGTCGATGCGCAGGTCCTGTGTGTGGTGGCTGGGGCTAGGCACGGGGTGCTCCAGATTGGGGAAATGCTGCCAAGGCTGCCAGAAAATGCCGCGTTCGTAACGGGGCAGGGTGCATGCCCCGACGTGGCTGGCGTTGGCGGCGGAGCCGGCCTAAGCTCGCGGCTTTTCCTCGCCAGGGATGATTCGCCATGAATACCGCACTGTTGATCATCGACGTCCAGCGCGCCCTTTGCGTCGGTCAGTACGCCGCTTTCGAGATCGATCGGGTGATCGCCACCATCAACGGCCTCAGTGCCAGGGCGCGGGCCGCCGGGATTCCCGTGGTGCTGGTCCAGCATGAGGAGCCCGGCGGCGCGTTCGAGTACGGCACCGAGAGCTGGCAACTGGCGGACGATCTGGCCGTTGCCGACAGCGATATCCGGGTGCGCAAGACCACGCCGGACGCCTTCCACCGCACCAGCCTGCAGGATCTGCTGCATTCCCGGGATATCCAGCGCCTGATCGTCTGCGGCCTGCAGACCGACTATTGCGTCGATACCACGGTGCGCCGCGCCCTGGCGCTGGGCTACCAGGTGGTGCTGGCGGAAGATGCGCATTCGACGCTGGACAATGCCGCCATCCGCGCGCCGCAGATCATCGCCCACCACAATGCGGTGCTTGGCAGCATGTCCAGCTTCGGCGTGCGGGCGCAGGTGATTCCGGCTGCGGCGGTCGGCATCGAGGGCTGAAGTCGCACCAGGCTGCTCTCGGTCATCCTGGGGTGCTTGAGGCCCCGGTAGCTAGAGCCACCTGCGCACGCGGCCCCGGTAGGCGTTGAAGGTGTCCCCGAACAGGGCCGCCAGCGCCCGCTCTTCCGGGCCGATCTGGAAGCGGTTCATGTAAAACACGAACCCGGCCACGCCCAGCAGCGCGATGGGCGACGCGAGGTAGATCGACCACGCGACCAAGGCGATGGCGAAGCCGAGGTACATCGGGTTGCGCGTGTAGCGGTAGATGCCGGAGCTGACTAGAGACGATGCGGTTTCCGGCAGCAGCGGGTTGACCGTGGTTCCAGCGTGGCGGAACGACAGGACACCGCTCAGGCACACCGCAATGCCTGCTGCCAGCACCGTCAGCGCAAGGGCAATGCGCCAGCCGGCGGGCGCATCGAAGCCAGGCACCCAGCGGTCAAGCTGCCACATCAGGATGCCGAACAGCACGGCAACCAGGGGCGGCGGTATGCGGTGTTCCAGCCAGTTCATGACGTGAGCTCCTTTTCTGTCCATGTTCGATCGGGCCGGGCGGCGCCAATCCGGGACTTTAGCAGCGGTTCGCCGCTGCGCCATTGCGTGTCAATCCGCGAAGAGTTCGAACATCAACTGCCTGAGCCAGCGCGTGGCGGGGTCCCGATGGTACTTGGCGTGCCAGAACAGGTTGATGTCGATCTCCGGCAGCGGGACCGGGTGGGGCAGGGGCTGCAGGACGCCTAATTCCTGGCGCGCATGCTGGGCGATCAGTGGGTGGCATGTTGTCCGCCGGGCTGGGCATGGCACTGATGCCCGCCTGGGGCTGGCAATCGGTGTTCTTCGTGGCTGTGGTGCCGCTGCCGGGCCTGATCGGCGCCGCTGCCATCCTGGTGTTTCTCTGGCAGCGGCCGGTGATAGCCGCACAGGCCAAGGTGGCGCTGGAGAAACCGCTGAGTTGACCGGAGTCACTGGCGGCTGGTTGATGCCCGTCTGGAGGAAGACGAGGAACCTGGCGGGCTTCTCCTTGCTGGTATTGCGGCCCACCGTGTGCAGGTCCTTCGGCCCTGTTGCGCTGGAGGTGGGCCTTGATGAAGGCGAGCATCGGCAAGCGGCCTGGCCCGGCCACCACTGTTATCCCGCTGCGGGGTGCCTGCCGGGCGACCTTTGCCAGGCTCGCGGCGATGCGCGCGGCGGGGCGATACCTTGCGCCAGGCCTTGCAAGCCGCGGCGCATTGCCGGAAGGTAGGCGCCCTCAGGCTCCGACCTCCCCCTGTTCGGGCGCCTTGGGCACAGCCGCCCCGGACACCAAAGAGAAAATCCGCATGAACATCAATGTTCGCAATGAACGCGTCGAGGATATCGAGGCCATTTCCGGACTCACCGAGGCTGCCTTCCGGCACGAAGAGCATTCGAGCCACACCGAGCAATTCATCGTCAACGCGCTGCGGCGTGCCGGATGCCTGACGATTTCCCTGGTGGCGGAGGAGGGCGGAGCGATTGTCGGCCACGTCGCGATTTCACCAGTGACCCTGTCGTCCGGTACGACGGGCTGGTACGGTCTCGGGCCGATCTCCGTCTGCCCCGAACGCCAGGGCCAGGGCATCGGTTCGACCTTGATGCGCACCGCCCTTGCGGAACTACAGCGCCTGGGCGGCGCCGGCTGCGTGGTGCTGGGGGACCCCGGCTACTATGCGCGCTTCGGTTTCGAGGTGCGGCCGGGCCTCACGCTTCCGGGCGTTGCGCCGGAATACTTCCAGGCACTCGCTTTCGCAGGTGAATACCCGATGGGGAGCGTGAGCTACCACGAGTCCTTCGACGCCACCCAATAGGCCCGTCGCGTCAGTTCTCGGCCATCACCCGTTCGTGCGCGTACTGCCTGAACTGCTCGGGGGACAGTGGACGGGAGAACAGGTAGCCCTGGAAGGCCTGGCAGCCGTGACTGACGAGGAAGCTGCGCTGGGCCTCGGTTTCCACGCCTTCGGCCATGACCGACAGGCCGAGGATATGGCTCAGGCTGATGATCGCGCAGGCGATGGCGGCATCGTTGGGGTCGATCAGTACGTCGCGGATGAAGGATTGGTCGATCTTCAGCTGGTCGAGCGGCAGGCTCTTCAGGTAGGAGAGTGACGAGTAGCCGGTACCGAAGTCGTCCAGCGACAGGCCGATGCCGATTTCCTTCAATTGGACCATCTTGGCGACCGTGCTTTCCATGTCCTCCACCAGCATGCCCTCGGTCAGCTCCAGCTTGAGCTTCTTCGGGTCGGCGCCGGTGTACTTCAGCACGGCCAGCACCTCTTCCACGAAGTCGGGATGGTGGAACTGGCGCGCGCTGACATTCACCGCCATGACCAGCCGGGCGGTGTCCGGGTGCCTGGCCCAGGCCACCAGCTGGGCGCAGGCGGCCTGGAGCGCCCAGCGGCCCAGAGGCAGGATCAGGCCGGTTTCCTCGGCCAGGGGAACGAACTCGGTGGGGAACACGATGCCGCGTTCAGGGTGCTGCCAGCGCATGAGCGCCTCCGCACCGATGATGCAGCCGGCGCTGTTCACCTGCGGCTGGAAATACAGCAGCAGGTCCTTGTCCTGCAGGCCCTGGCGCAAGTCGGCTTCCAGCCGCGCCCGCGCGGTGGCCACCGCCTGCATTTCCGGATCGAAGAAGCGCAGGGTGTTGCGGCCCGCCGCCTTGGCGCGATACATCGCCAGGTCGGCGCGTTTCATGATGTCGTCCACCGTGTTCATCTGCCCCTGGAACAGGGCGATGCCGAGGCTGGGCGTGCTGTGATACTCGTAGCCGTCCAGGTGGTAGGAGATGTTCAGCGAGGTCAGGATCTTTTCGCAGATGGCCCTGGCCTGGATTGCGGCGTCCGGCGGGTTCTCGCTGAGCCCTTCCAGCAACACCACGAACTCGTCACCGCCCAGGCGCGCCACGGTGTCGCTCTCGCGAATGCAGGCGCAGAGGCGCTGGGCCACCTGTTGCAGCAGCAGGTCGCCACGGTCATGGCCCAGGGTGTCGTTGAGGGCCTTGAAGTTGTCGAGATCGATCAGGATCACCGCGTTCGTGTGCGGGTTGCGCATGCCGCCGGCCAGCACATGCTGCAGGCGGTCGAGCATGAGGCGACGGTTGGCCAGGCCTGTCAGCTGGTCGTAGAAGGCCAGGCGATTGACCTCCTGTTCGGCGGCCTTGCGATGGCTGATGTCGGTATTGATCGACAGTACCGAGTGCGGCTCGGCGTTTTCGTCGCGCACCAGGGTGCGGTGGCTTTCGAAGGTGATGGTGCTGCCGTCCCGGCGGCGCAGGGTCACTTCGCCCGACCAGTCGCCCGTCTCCAGCAGGCTCTGGGTGGCGACATCGATGGCGGCGTGGTCCTGGTAGATCAGGTCAGCGGCCGACTGGCCAAGGGCTTCTTCGCGGGTCATGCCGTAGAGGCGCTCGGCGCTCTTGTTCCAGTAGAGGATGCGGTGCTCCATGTCGTGGACGACGATGGCGTCCTGGGCCTTGTCCAGCAGCGATGCCTGCTGGCGGAACTGCCGCTCGCTGGCGCGAAGCACAACGAGATAGCCCTCGCGTTCGGCGGCGTGGGCCTCCATTTCCCGCTTGATCCGCCGACCGTAGAACACCGCGGCACTGACCATCATCAGCACGAACACCATGATCGCGTATTCGATCCGGCGGAGCTCTTCCACCGACTCCAGCTCCTCTTCCAGCAACCGGCTCTGGATCTGGCCGACCCGCTCGCGCACCGTGGCGAGGGAGGCCAGCAGCATGGCGTACTTCCGGTCCATGGTCGCCATGCGTTTACCGGCTTCGTCCGATCTGCCTTGCCGGAAGAAGGAGAAGATCAGCGAGGCTTCCTTCACCATCTCTACCATCGCGGCGTCCACTTCGGCGACTTCGTCCTTCAGCGCGAGGGTGTAGGCCTGGATGTCGGCGCTGTGTTCGGCCTGGTTGGCGATCCGCGCCTCCAGCTGCTGCCTGGCCATCGCCAGGTGCCGGTCGAAGATGTGCAGCGCCGCGGTCATGTTGCGCGATTCGGACTCGACGTCATGGGTATCGAACACGTTGTTGCCGGGAGCGTTGACGTCCGATGCCAGGCTGCCCAGGGTCGAGTAGGACGACAGCTGCTGGACCCAGGACTGGTTGGCCTTGATGGAGCGGTGATAGGTGTCGACGATCAGGTGGTTCAGCAGCACGCTCAGCACCACGACCAGCACGTCGAAGCCGGCGAGGAAGAAGTACATGCGATGCCAGCGGGTCGTGCGCGGGGGATGCGATTGGGCGGAGATCGCCTGGTTTGCGGCGCTTTCACCGTCGAAAGAGTCCATTTCACGATCTCCAGGCAAGGTCCCTCTGGATGGAACTGGATAGCGACGCTCGATACCCGGACTTGCAGCTGCGCCTGATCGAATCCGGGTGGGGCCGGGTCGCCAACGCAGGCTCCGGTGGCGGTCGGCTTCCAGGACAATCAAAGCATAGCCATGGATTTGCCATTAATCCGGCGGTGACTGCTGGTACGCGCTTGGCGACGGACAGTCATGGCCGCCGGGCGCCAGGATTGGGGCTTCGACTCGCGTGCCCGGCTCGATCGGGGAATGCGTCAAGGGTGACGGAAACGACCGGCTGGCGCCCGCCGCTACCAGGTTGCCGGACGTCTTGTAAGCTGATTGTTGGACCCGTCTACACGTGAGGAGGTTTGCGATGAGTGTCAACGAAATCGGGCTGATCGTGATGGCGTGCCTGTTCCTTGCCAGCCTCGGCATGGTGGTCTGGACCAATCGCTCGTTCATCAGGGACTGGTTCGAGCACCATCATTGGCACTGGCCGCATTTCCACTGAGTTGCCGCACCGCCGCTTGCCAATCGGGTGCAAAAGGGACCGCCACGGTGCCAAGGCGCAATCCGGCACTTCATGCCGTGGCGGTCAAGCTCGAAGAACCTCGAGCGCTATTAACATGCATCCTTTTCGCATGTGGCGGTGTGCCATTAGCCCTGAACATTCGACCGTACGGGCTGAACGCCACGTCCTGCCCGGGGCAAGGGGTGTGCCGCGCGTACCGGCTTTTGCCCGCCCGCCGCGAGTGGCCGGACTTCAGCAGTCCGGCCTGGCCAGGGAGGTGAGGGCGCCGTCGAAGCGCGCCGATACCAGGCGGTTGCGGCCTTGCTGTTTGGCGCGGTAGAGCAGCTGGTCGACGGCCTGGATGAAGGGCAGGGGCTGGTCTTCATGCCGGGGCACCACGGTGCCGACGCCCAGACTGATGGTGAGTAGTGAGGCGACGCCGGATTTTTCGTGGGGGATGCACTGCTCGCGGATCAGCTTGCGGCAGCGCTCGGCGACGTGGCAGGCGTCGGCCTCATCGGTGGCGGGAAGGATCAGCACGAACTCTTCGCCGCCGAAGCGGGCGACGAAGTCGCGGGGGCGAATAGCGGCATTGGCCAGCGCACGGCCCACGCTCTTTAGACAGTCATCGCCCTGAATGTGGCCGTAGTGGTCGTTGTACTGCTTGAAGTAGTCGATATCCAGGAGGATCAGCGACAGCGGCTCACCGGTGCGCTGGGCATTGGCCCACTCGACCTCCAGCATGGAATCGAACATGCGCCGGTTGGCCACGCCGGTCAGCCCGTCCTTGTAGGAGTACTCCTCCAGTTGTTTCTGCAGGTCGATCAGCTGCTGCTCGGCCTTCTTCCGCTCGCTGATGTCGAACATGAAGCCGATCAGGGCTTCCACCTCGCCATCGGCGTTGCGCATCACATGCACCACGTCGCGGATCCACACGTAGTCGCCGGTGGCGGTCAGGGCCCGGTAGTCCGCTTCGTGGTCGGTGCCCGCCTGGGATTGGGAGACGCAGAAGCCGACGACCGTGTCGCGATCGTCCGGGTGCATGCGCTCAGCCCAGTCATTGACGCTGACCCAGCTGGACTGGCTCCAGCCCAGCAGTTCTTCGATCTGCGGGCCGATGTAGGCGAAGGTCATGGTCTTCCAGTCGATCTTCCACGGGATCGCCCGGGTGGATTCCAGAAGGGCCTTGTAGACCTCCTGGGTGGTTTCTGCGTCGTCTCTCATGCTGCCCCCGTAATTGGCGCCGGCCATTGCGCGAAGCCTTTTTATACCGGATCGGATGGGTTTGAGGCAGTGGCCACGCGCCCCAGGTGATGACTCAGGGAAACCGGGAAGCCGCAGGGGACACATAGGTTGGCGAAGAACACATCGTAGCCCGATGAAATCCGGGAGAGGCGGTAGGACTTTCCCCGGATTTCATCCGGACTACGGGACTGCGTCGTCTCTCGTGCCGCCCCCTAGTGGCCGGATCTATTGGCTCCGGCCATTGGGGGCAGGCCCGGCTCAGGACTTGCTGACCTGGCCCTGCACCGGCGTGGCCGCGGCGGGCAGCAGCATGCCCTTGGGCCAGAGCAGCCAGATCCGGCCCTGCTGCTTCATGTTGCCGGCCAGCTCGCCGGCCTCGGCGCCCGTGCCCCAGAACAGGTCGGCACGCACTTCGCCGGCGATAGCGCCGCCAGTGTCCTGGGCTGCGACCGGACGGATCACCGGGCTGCCGTCGTCGGGGCGGGTGGTGGAGAGCCAGAGCAGGCTGCCCAGCGGGATCACCTTGCGGTCGATGGCCACGCTGTAGCCAGCGGTGAGCGGCACGTTGAGGGAGCCTCGCGGACCTTCGTTGCTGTCCGGGTTGAGGCCGAAGAAGACGAAGCTCGGGTTGCTCGCCAGCAGTTCCGGTACCCGCTGCGGGTTGGCGCTGGCCCAGTCGCGGATCTTGCCCATGCTGACTTCTTCCTGCTTGAGCTGGCCCTGCTCCACCAGCCAGCGGCCGACCGGCCGATACGGGTGGCCATTCTGGTCGGCGTAGCCGATGCGCAGCTGGCGGCCGTTTTCCAGCTGGATGCGGCCGGAGCCCTGGATCTGCAAGAACTGCAGGTCCATCGGGTTGGTGAGCCAGGCCAGCACCGGCGCCTTGACGCCCTGGGCGCGAATGGTGGCGGCGTCGTCATAGGGTTTGAGTACGCGGCCTTCCAGGCGGCCGCGCAGGCGCTTGCCCTTGAGTTCCGGGTAGAGGCCGTCCAGGGCGACCACGATCATGTCCTCGGGCACGCCGTAGACCGGCACCGGCGTCTGCTCGCTGCGCTCCAGGCTGCCGGCATACACCGGCTCGTAGTAGCCGGTGATCAGGCCCTGGGGACTATTGCGGGCGTTGCGCAGGCTGTAGACGTCCAGCTGCGCCTTGAGCCAGGCGCGAACGGCGGCCGGGTCCTCCTGCACCTGGGCTGCGCTGGTGCAGGGGGCCGACCAGACCGGGTCCCGGGCCAGACGCGCGCAGGCGGAACGCCAGGCGGCGAAGCCGGCGATCACGTCAGCGTCGCTGCTGGCGGGAAGTTCGTCCCAGCTCGCCCGGGTGTAGGTTTCGACCTTGGGCGGCTCGGGCTTGGCGGGCTCCTTGTCGCAACCGGCGAGCAGGGAGAGCAGGGCGGCGACGCACAGCGCCAGCCGCCCCCGGCGGAAGAGGGGGGCAATCACGTCTTGCAGTTCCTGATGGGCTGAATCGAGGCCGGTAGCTTGGTGAATGGTGTGCGCAAGGTCAAATCCACCCGACCGATTCATTGATCCAAGCCACTGAAATAAAAAGGAAATAATCATTCAATAAGCTGATTCCAGATTTGACAGAGGCCTTTGGTGTGACTCGTAACCTCAGAAACTTCCGCAAGACCCTGGACGCCGTGGCCATGAACAACGAGGCCGCCGCCCTCGCGGTGATGCGCGCGGCTGACCGAATCGGTGATGCGGCGTTGAAAGAACAACTGTTCAGTGTGATCCGGCGCATGAACCAGGACGCCGCCGAGCTGCGCATGGTGCGCGATCACGTCGCCTGAGCGCTGTCCAGCGCGATTCTTCCATTGGTATTGAATGAAATTGCTGCTTGACCTGAAGGCCATAGTCCCACTAGATTGCCCGCCATGACTCAATCCCCTTGGTTGTCCGGCCCCGCGATTATTACCGCCATTCCAGCAGTGGCGGGTTAGCCGACGACCAAACAGAAACCCGCCCTCGAGGCGGGTTTCTTCTTTCTGTCTCCTGGGCGCTGAAATCAGACCAGGAGCCCAGCATGACCAGCTTCACTAGCCAAACCGGACACCTCACCGAGGGCCCGCTGGATGAGCGCGATGCACTGCTCAAGCACTACGTGCGCAAGATCCTCGCGGCGCCGGTGTACGACGTGGCCATCGAAACGCCGCTGCAGCCGGCGCGCCAGCTCAGCGAACTCCTGGGCAACCAGGTGCTGCTCAAGCGCGAGGACCTGCAGCCGGTCTACTCCTTCAAGATCCGTGGTGCCTACAACCGTGTGGTGCAACTGAGCGCGGAAGAGCGCGCGCGGGGCGTGATCGCCGCATCGGCCGGCAACCATGCCCAGGGCCTGGCGCTGGCGGCGCGGGAGCTGGGCATCGAAGCGACCATCGTGATGCCGCGCACCACCCCGGAGCTCAAGGTCCACGGCGTGCGTTCCCGTGGCGGCAAGGTGGTGCTGCACGGCGATGCCTTCCCCGACGCCCTGGCCCACTCGCTGAAGCTGGCGGCGGAGCAGGGCCTGACCTTCGTGCCGCCCTATGACGACCCGGACGTGATCGCCGGGCAGGGTACCGTGGCGATGGAAATCCTCCGCCAGCACGCCGGCCGCCTGGACGCCATCTTCGTGCCGGTGGGCGGCGGCAGTCTAATCGCGGGGATCGCCGCCTATGTGAAGTACCTGCGTCCGGACGTGAAGGTGATCGGTGTCGAGCCGGAAGACTCCAATTGCCTGCAGGCCGCCATGGCCGCCGGCGAGCGCGTGGTGCTTGGGCAGGTCGGGTTGTTCGCCGATGGCGTGGCGGTGGCGCAGATCGGTGCGCACAACTTCGAGGTCTGCCGGCATTTCGTCGATGAGGTGCTGACGGTGAGCGCCGACGAAATCTGCGCGGCGATCAACGACATCTACGACGACACCCGCTCCATCACCGAGCCCGCCGGCGCGCTGGCCGTGGCCGGGATCAAGAAGTATGTCGAGCGCGACGGCGCCAGCGGCCAGACCCTGGTGGCCATCGACTCCGGCGCCAATATCAACTTCGACCGCCTGCGCCACGTGGCCGAGCGCGCCGAACTGGGAGAAAAGCGCGAAGCGATCATCGCCGTGACCCTGCCGGAGCGGCCGGGCGCGTTCAAGGCCTTCTGCGAGGCGCTCGGCCGGCGGCAGATCACCGAGTTCAACTACCGCTACAGCTCGGAGGACGAGGCGCACATCTTCGTGGGCGTACAGACCCATCCGCTCACCGACCCGCGCGCGGCGCTGGTGGAGAACCTGCAAGGCCAGGGCTTCCCGGTGCTGGACCTGACCGACAACGAACTGGCCAAGTCGCACATCCGCCATATGGTGGGCGGCCGTTCGGCGCACATAGGCGAAGAACGGCTGTTCAGCTTCGAATTCCCCGAGCGTCCCGGCGCGCTGTTCAACTTCCTCAACAAGCTGGGCGGGCGCTGGAGCATCACGCTGTTCCACTACCGCAACCACGGCGCCGCCGATGGTCGCGTCCTGGCCGGGCTGCAGGTTCCGGAAGACGAGAATCACCTGATCTTCGAGGCACTGGACGAAATCGGCTATCCGTACTGGGAAGAAACCGACAACCCGGCCTGCAAGCTGTTCCTGGGTTAGTGCCTACTTCTTTGTGGGGGCGATTTCAATCGCTGAGCGGACCGCAGGTTCGCCTTTTGAGCGGGGGAGCTGCGCTCCCCATAGCGAATGAATTCGCCCCCACAACCCCGTTCCCCACTCAGCAGAAAGACCCCGTCAGACAAATCCGACAAAAACGATGTTAACGCTAACAATCTGGTGTTAGAGTGCGCCCCATTCGTTGATCGATCCCCTGGAGGACTTGCCCATGTTGACCTGCGGAGAACTGCTGGTTGAGCTGCTGGAAGGCTTTGGCGTGGATACCGTGTTCGGTATCCCTGGCGTGCACACCGTAGAGCTGTATCGCGGCCTGCCCAATACCGCTATCCGCCACGTGACACCGCGTCACGAGCAGGGCGCCGGCTTCATGGCCGACGGTTACGCCCGCGTTTCCGGCAAGCCGGGCGTGTGCTTCATCATCACCGGCCCGGGCATGACCAACATCACCACCGCCATGGGCCAGGCCTATGCCGACTCCATTCCGATGCTGGTGATCTCCAGCGTCAACAACACCGAACAACTGGGCATGGGCGGTGGCCGCCTGCACGAGCTGCCGTCCCAGCGCAACCTGGTGTCGGGCGTTGCCGCCTTCAGCCACACCCTGATGCGTCCAGACGAACTGCCGGACGTGCTGACCCGTGCTTTCGCCGTGTTCAACGGCGCCCGCCCGCGCCCGGTGCACATCGAGATTCCGATCGACGTGATCACCGCGCCGGCCGACCACGTGCGCCGCAAGCTGGGCGCACTGCCGAGCCGCCCCGGCCCGTGTGCGGACGCCATTGCACGTGCCGCCGAAATGCTCAAGGGCGCCAAGCGTCCGCTGGTACTGCTGGGCGGCGGCTGCGCCGACGCAAGCGCCGAGGCCCAGCGCCTGGTGGAAGCCCTGGATGCGCCCACGGCCTACACCATCAACGCCAAGGGCGTGCTGCCCAAGGGCCACCCGCTGGCCCTGGGCTGCAACCAGGCCTGGGTGCCGGTGCGCAAGTTGGTGCTGGAGTCGGACGTGGTGCTGGCCATCGGCACCGAGCTGGGCGAGACCGACTATGACGTGGTGTTCGACGGCAATTTCCGCATCGAGAGCCAGCTGATCCGCATCGACATCGACGCCGAGCAGTTGAACCGCAACTACCCGGCAGATATCGCCATCCTTAGTGATGCCCGCAAGGCGATGGCTGCGCTGGCCGATGCCCTTGGCAGCGGTGCCGCCTTCAACGCCGATAGCCTGGGCTCGCAGCGTGCCGCTGCAGTGCGCGCCGAGCTGGACGCCCAGTGGCCGGAAGCCTGGAATGGCCAGCGCAAGGTCCTGGAGACATTGCAGCAGACCCTGCCGGACCTGATCGTGGCGGGCGATTCCACCCAGCCGGTTTACTCCGGCAACCACCTGTTCGAAGCCACCCGCACGCGCAGCTGGTTCAACTCCGCCACCGGTTACGGCACGCTCGGTTACGGCCTCCCAGCCGCCGTCGGCGCCAAGCTGGCTGCACCGGATCGCCCGGTGATCGCGCTGATCGGCGACGGCGGTATCCAGTTCACCCTGCCGGAACTGGCTTCGGCCGTGGAAGCCGGCGCACCGATCATCGTGCTGCTGTGGAACAACCGCGGCTATGGCGAGATCAAGCGCTACATGCAGAACCGTGACATCCCCACCATCGGTGTCGATATCTACACCCCGGACTTCCAGGGCCTGGCCCGTGCCTTCGGCTGCAACGCAGAGAAGGCCGAGAGCCTGGAGCACCTGGCCGAGCTGCTGAAAGCCGCCGCCAAGGCCGACCGCCCGACGGTGATCGAGGTGTGGGAACACGCGGAGTTCCTGCAATAACGGAGCAGGCGTTCTGTGGGGGCGATTTCAATCGCTGAACGGACCGCAGGTTCGCCCTTCGAAACCCGGGGGGCAGCTGCGCTGCCCTTCGCGAATGAATTCGCCCCCACAGTGAATTTGCGCACACCCGTGACTGTTCAGGGATAATGCCCCTCCCCACAAACAGCGCCAGAGGCCAGGATGTCGACCCGGAACAAACCCGCCACCCTGCACGATGTCGCCCAACTGGCCGGGGTTTCCGGCATGACGGTGTCGCGGGCGCTGTCCAAGCCGGACATGGTTTCCGAGCGGACCCGGCAGAAGGTCGAGCAGGCGGTGCGTGAACTGGGCTACGTGCCCAATCTCGCCGCCAGCCAGTTGGTGACGCGCCGCAGCGGCATCATTGGCGCGCTGATCACCACCATCACCAACCCCATCCTCGCCACCACCATCGAAATCCTCCAGCAGGGGCTGGCGCGGGCCGGCTATCACCTGTTGATCGGTGAAACCCGCTTCTCCCAGGAAGAAGAAGGCAAGCTGCTGCGCGCCTTCCTCGGCCGCCAGCTGGACGGCCTGATTCTCGCCTACGGCTATCACGCGCCAGAAACCCTGGAACTGCTGCAGGCCGCCGACATTCCATTGATCGAACTCTGGGACCTTCCCGAAGGCGATGCGCCGCGCACGCCCGTGGGGCAGGTGGTCGGCTTCTCCAACTGGTCCGCCGGTGCGGCGGCCGGTCGCCACCTGGTGGAATGCGGCTACCGCAAGCCGGCATTCTTCGGCTTCGATGACGAGCGGGAGAACCTGCGCTTCGCCGGGTTCCGCCAGGCCGTGGTCGATGGCCTGGGCATCGAACCCCTGCGCTTCAACACCTCGCCCGTGCCGCATATCGATGACGGTGTGGACGTGATCCAGCGCTTCGCCCGTGGCGAAGTCGACTGCGATGGAGCCTTCTTCACCAACGACATGCCGGCGATCGGCGCGCTCTTCACCTGCCAGCGCCTCGGCATCCGGGTACCGGACGAACTCGGCATCTGCGGCTTTGGCGACCTGCCCATCGCCCGCGTGGCCACGCCGTCACTCACCAGCGTGCGGATTCCCGCCGAGCGCGTGGCCAACGCCACCGTGGAGCTGCTCTGCCAGCGCATTCGCGGCGAAGGCGAACGAAATGCCCTGGTGGACGTGGGCAGCGCACTGGTGGCGCGGGAGTCGACTGCGCTAAGGCGTTAACAACACGTGCACCGCGCGCGGCCCATGGGCGCCGTAGAGCAACTGGCCGCCGATATCCGCCGTACTGGACGGACCTGTCACTAGTTGCACCGCCTGGGTGTCGCGCCCCTTCAGCAAGGGCCAGAGTCGCTCCAGACGATCCAGCAGCCTGCTGCGTGACAGCATCACCAGGTGATGCTCCGGCAGGAAGTTGAGCCGGGGCGGGTTGTCGGCATCGGCGAGCATCGCCAGGCTGCCCGTTGCGGCGATTCCGGCGAAGGCCTTGCCTACGGCGACAGCGTGATGCGGCTGGGCGCTGCCGACGTCCACCGGAAGGTCGCGCCAATCCAGGCTGGCCAAGGATGGGGCGAGGGCGACCGGTCCTGCCAGGCGCCGCCGCGCCAGATAGCCGGCGAGGGCGTCGGGCAGCGCCTGCATGCCTGGCAGGCATTCCAAGGTCACGCCGGTGACGGCGAACCGTTCGCGCAGGCGTTGCTCAAGGTCGTCGGCAGTGGCTAGGGCGATTGCGCTGAAGAACGGCCTGGGTGCCGGTGCATCACCCGGCTGACGCCCGACTGCCAGGCGAATCTTGTCGAGGATCGCTGCGCGCGAGTCGCTCATGGTGCATCCCCCTTCTGTTGTTTTTCCCAGAGTTGCTGGAAGGTCGCGCCCTGTGGCGCCGGCATATCGCGTTCGGCCGTCCAGGCACCAGCAAGGGGCAGGCGACGCAAGCGTCCTCGGCTACCGGCGACCCTCCGCAGGATCTGCGCGAGCATCGCGCTGGCAAACCGGTAAAGGGCAGGGCGGCGCGCCAGGGCGCCCCACAGGCGCAGTCCCCAGCGACTGCTGGTTGGCGTCAGATGCCGTTGCCACTGCTGATGGCGCAGCTCGCGGAGCATGTCTGGCAGAGGAATCTGCATCGGGCAGACTTCTTTGCAGCGGCCATTCAGGGTGCACGCGTTGGGCAGGTCGCGGGTGTCTTCGAGGCCGACGAGGTTCGGCGTCCAGACCGATCCCATGGGGCCGGGATAGATCCAGCCATAGGCATGTCCGCCGACCCAGTTGTACACCGGGCAGTTGTCCATGCACGCGGCGCAGCGGATGCAGCGCAGCATGGGGCGGAATGCGCCGGCGAGCATCTCGCTGCGGCCATTGTCCAGCAACACCACATGGCATTCCTCTGGACCGTCTTCGACCGCGCCGCCGTAGATCGAGGTGTAGCTGGTCAGCGGCTGGCCGGTGGCGCTGAGGGCCAGCAATTGCAGATGGGTGCCTGCGTCGGCCAGCGTCGGCAACACCTTCTCGATGCTCGCCAGGACGATGCGCACCCGTGGCAGCAGGCTGGCGAGGTCGCCGTTGCCTTCGTTGGTCACGAGCACGTGCGTGCCGTCCTCGGCGACGAGGAAGTTGGCGCCGGTGATGCCTACGTCCGCGTCGATGAACCGCTGGCGCAGCAGTCGTCGGGCTTCCGCCAGCAGGTCAGCCGGGTCGACCAGATACTCGCCGCGGCCCAGTTCCTGGTGATGCTCATGGAACAACGCCTGCACCTGCCTGAGTGTCTTGTGGATCGCCGGGCCGTTGATGTGGCTGGGAGGCTCGTCGGCCAACTGGAGGATGTATTCGCCCAGGTCGGTTTCAAAGCGTTGGATACCGGCGCGGGCCAGGGCCGCGTTGATGCCCATTTCTTCGCCGATCATGGTCTTGCCTTTGATGACCTGGCGCGCTCCGGCCTGCCGACAGATGGCGAGCACTTGCGCCTGGGCTTCCTCCGGTGTGGCAGCCCAGTGGACTTGGACGCCGCGTTGGGCGGCAGCGGCTTCGTAGCGCTCCAGGTAATGGTCGAGGTTCGCCAGGGTGTGATCCTTGATGGCGCGTGCCTCGTCGCGCAGGGCCTGGAAACTGCCGGTGGCATCTACTTGGCGGCGAACGTGGGCGGCGAAATGACGGTTGTCGGCCATCGCCTCTTGCAGTTGAGGGTCGAACAGCGCGACACGGGCCGCGGATTTGAAGCGCGCGGAACGCAGTTCCATCAGTCGTTTCTCCCTTCGCCGATTGCGAGGCCGTCGGCCATGCCTGCCAGCACTTCTGCGGTGTGGAATACCCGTACCGGACTGCCCTGCCGGGTCAGGCGGCCGCTCATGTTGAGCAGGCAACCGAGGTCGCCGCCGAGCACGATGCCGGCGCCACTGGTATGGATGTTTGCGACCTTCTGGCTGGCCATGCGGGCGGAGATGTCGGGGTACTTCACGCAAAAGCTGCCGCCGAAGCCGCAGCAGGTTTCCGCTTCGTCCATTTCCACCTGTACCAGCTCGTCGACCCCAGCCAACAGGCGCCGTGGCTGGTGCTTGATGCCCAGTTCACGCAGGCCCGAGCAGCTGTCGTGGTAGGTGGCAATGCCAGGCAGGCGTGCGGTGGGACGGAAGTTCATGACTTCGGCGAGGAAGCTCAACAGCTCATGGCTGCGGCCAGCCAGGTCGAGCGCGCGACAATGCCAGGCCGTGTCGTTCTCGAGCAAGCGGGGGTAGTGCAGCTTGAGAAGACTGATGCAGGAGCCGGAGGGCCCCACCACGTAATCGTAGCCGCCGAACGCCTCGATCAGCTTCTGCGCGAGTTCGCGCGCGAGTCCCGTGGCACCGCTGTTGAAGGCCGGCTGGCCGCAGCAGGTCTGGTTCGCGGGCACTTCCACCTGGCAGCCGGCCTGCTCCAGCAGGCGGACGGCAGCGAAGCCGACACTGGGGCGGTAGAGGTCCACCAGGCAGGTGTGAAAGAGCGCCACGCGAGGTTTCGGGTTGGACATCGGGCACCAGCTGAGTCAAGTTGGGTGCCAAGACTCTATGTTAGCGTTAACATTCGTGTCAACACGATACTGGACAGGCGTGACCTGCAGTCCGCTGCTGGTGGAGAATGCAGTGTTTTCCTTACTCGAGTTGCGATGCCTTGAGCTCCACTGTCTTCGACCTTGCCCAGTGGCTACGACTGGAAGCCAGCCTGATCGACGCCATCGGCCAGCCGGAATTTCCTGCGCGCCTGTTGCAGGCACTCTTCGCTGCCGTGCCCATCGACACGGCCTTCATCGTCGCCCATGCCCCGGGCCAGCCCCCGCTCATGCTGGAGGAAGGGCGAGTGTTGCCTGCGCGGCGCGAGGAAGTTCATCGCTATCTGGCCGGCCCCTACCTGCTGGACCCGGTGCATCTGGCGTGTGTCGAGGGGGGGCGTCAGGGGTTGGTGCGGCTGGCGGATATCGCCCCCGACCAGTTCCAGGAGTCCGAGTACTACCGCAACTTCTACTCCTCCCACGGGCTGGCGGATGAAGTGAACATTCTCATCGGCCTGGAGGGCGCGGGCGGTATTGCCCTGTCGATGGGACGAATCGCCTCCCACGGCGCCTTCGCGCCCGAGGAGATTGCCGTACTGGCCTCCATCGAGCCTCTGGTGGCCGCTGCTGCCCGCAGGCACTGGGCTGCGGAAGCGGTCGGTGGCGATGGTGCGGGGCAGGCCCTGCACGGGCAGTTGGAACGCGCCTTCAACCGCTTCGGTGGCAATTGCCTGACCGATCGGGAGGCTGAAGTCGCGCGGCTGATCCTGCGGGGGCACTCGTCGAAATCGGTGGCGCATGAACTGAGCATCAGTGCGGATACGGTGCGGGTCCATCGCAAGAACATCCATGCCAAGCTCGGCATCAGCTCCCAGGGCGAACTGTTCTCGCTGTTCCTTGCCGCCATCGCCACGCCGGGCGCGGCATGACCGGGCACTTACCCTAATCTGGGTATGGTTCCGCCCGATGGCCGAACCTAGGCTGTCCCCCTTCGTCACCACCGGCCACGCACCGGTGGCCAACCGGGAGACAGCTGCATGGCCAACACACAAATCCATTCATTGCGCATCAGCGGCGAGCGCCTCTGGGGCCGCCTCATGGACATGGCGCGGATCGGTGCCACCGAGCAGGGCGGTTGCAACCGGCAAGCCCTGACGGACCTGGACAAGGCCGGTCGCGACCTTTTCGTGGGCTGGTGCCGCGAAGCGGGTTGCGAGATCAGCGTGGACCAGATGGGCAACATCTTCGCCCGCCGCGCTGGCCTCGAAGACGACCTGCCGCCGGTGCTCACCGGCTCGCACCTGGATACCCAGCCGACTGGCGGCCGCTTCGACGGCGTCTATGGCGTGCTGGCGGGACTGGAGGTGATCCAGACCCTGAACGACGCCGGCATTCGCACGCGTACCCCGCTGGAGGTGGCCGTGTGGACCAACGAAGAGGGCGCGCGCTTCTCGCCGGCCATGATCGGCTCGGGTGTCTGGACGGGTGCCTTCGACCTTGCCTATGGCCACGGCCGCACTGACAGGCAGGGCGCGAGTATCGCCAGCGAGTTGGCCCGCATCGGCTACCTGGGCGAGCAGCCCGCGTCGGCTCGCCCTCTGACGGCCTCCTTTGAAGTGCATATCGAGCAGGGGCCGATCCTCGAAGCCGAGGGTCTGCAGGTGGGCGTGGTCACCGGAGTGCAAGGTATCCGTTGGTACGACCTGACCCTGGAGGGGCAGCCGGTGCATGCCGGGCCCACGCCGATGACGGTGCGTCGCGATCCATTCATGGGGCTTGGCGGCATCCTTCCGCGCCTCTACCAACTGGCCGAGGAACATGGGCCCTGGGCTCGCGTGACCTTTGGCGACATCCGCGCCGAGCCCGGCTCGCGCAATACGGTGCCTGAGCGTCTGTTACTGGCGGTGGACGTGCGCCACCCCGACGAGGCCGTATTGGAGCGGCTGGACGCTGATTTTCGCCGCATCGTTGCCGATGAGGCCAGGCGTCATCGGTTGCAGGCCGACATTCGCGAGGAGTGGCATTCCCCAGCGGTGACTTTCAATGGCGATTGCGTGGCGGCCGTGCAAGGCGCAGTGGATGCGCTCGGCTATTCGCATCTGCGGATGTGCAGCGGTGCCGGCCATGATTCGGTTTACCTGTCGCGAGTCGCCCCCACCAGCATGATCTTCGTCCCCTGCGAAGGGGGCATCAGCCACAACGAGGCGGAAAACGCCGCACCTGCCGACCTCGAAGCCGGCGCCAACGTCCTGCTGCACGCCATGCTGCGCATGGCTCAATCCTGACCTGGAGAACCTGATGAGCGCATTCACCCTGAAACACCGCCGCGACGGTGGCGACACCCCTCGCCTGGATAACTGGGGGGCCGATTCCGAGTACGGCGTCCTGCGTGACGTCCTGCTCGGCCCGGTCGATCACTACCACTGGCTGGAAACCAGCTCCATCTCGCGCAAGAGCCTGCGCCTTGGCTACGGCTTCGACGCCGCCGTGGCGCGTGCCCAGCATGCGGAGATGCTAGACGCGTATCGGGAAGCGGGGGTGAACGTGCACATGCTGCCGACGGACCCGAACCTGAAGTATCAGGTGTTCGCCCGAGACTCCAGTGTGATGACGCCCTTCGGTCCTATCGTCACCCAGATGGCCCAGTGGTGGCGCCGTGGCGAGTACGCGCCGGTGATCCAGTTTTACAAGGACAACGGCATCCCGATCTACGACATGGTCACCGCTGGTTCTTTCGAAGGCGGCGACTTCATGATGCTGCAGCCGGGCGTGATTCTCTGCGGCTATACCGGCGAGCGCTCCCAGGAGCCGGCGGTGCAGCAGATGAAGGGCTGGCTGGAGGCCGAAGGTTGGGAAGTGAAGCTCTACGGCATGGACCCCTTCTTCGTACACATGGACGCCCTCTGCGTCATGTTGGCCGAGCGTCTGGCCGCGGTGTGCGTCGACGCCGTGGAGCCGGAGCTGGTTGATTGGCTGAAGGCCAAGGGCATCGAGATCGTCGATATCCCCTTCAAGGATGCGATGGAGCTGGGCTGCAATGTGGTGGCGCTGGGCAAGGGCCGGGTGCTGTTACCTTCCACCAGCAAGACGCTGAAGGAGAAGTGCCTGGCATTGGGCCTCAAGGTCTATGACCCGGACATCAGCATGATCGCCAAAGGTGGTGGCGGCGTGCATTGCATGTGCCAGCCGCTGCGCCGCGATCCGGTCTGACGGCGTTCTCGTTGGGGGAGGGCCGCGGGGCGAACCTGCGGCTCCCTCTGTCCTTCAAATAATCACCCATCAGGTGCTATTCGCCGCCTGGACCTTCCGCCCATTGCAGCAGCCAGTCGGCAAAGCGCCTGAGTTTCGGGTCGCGGCTCTGCTTCGGTATCACCACGTAGTACTTTCCCGCCACCAGCGGCTGCTGGCAGGCGACCACCAAGTGGCCATCCTTGACCTCGCGATCGACGAAGAAGCGCGGTAGCACTGTCGCCCCGAGCCCGTGCAGGGCGGCGTCGAGCACGAACTGGAAATGTTCCAGGCGCTGGCCGGGCAGGGCCTCTATTTCCTTTGCGGAAAGGCCGGCACTGTGCAGCCAGAGCTGGGTGGAGGACTTGGTCAGGCTGGTGAGGGAGCTGTGGTGGAGCAGGGGATAGCGCAGGATGTCGCGCCGTTCGACGATGGGCCCGAAGCGCTCCAGCAGGTCCGGCGTGCAGACGGCGACCATCTCGCCCTCCATCAGCAATCGCGCATCGAACTCCGGCCAGTCGCCGTCGCCGTACAGAATGCCCACGTCATAACCTTCGTGCCGGTCATAGAGGCGGCGCAGGTCGTTCATGATCTCCAGCTCGATTTCCGGGTTGAGCCGCGCATATTCCTTGAGCTTGGGTAACAGCCAGCGGGTGGTGAATGAGGGTTCGGCGCCGACCCGCAGCCGCCCTGAGTGGCTGCTGCGTACGCGCATGGTGGCGGCTTCCAGTTGGTCCAGCAGCAGGCTGACTTCTTGCACGTACTCGCGGCCCTGGTCGGTCAGCAGCAGGCGCTGGCGCACCTTCTCCACCAGCGGGCAGCCGAGCATGTCTTCCAGATTCTTGATCTGCCGGCTGACGGCGCTCTGGGTGAGGTTCAGCTCTTCGGCGGCGCGGGTCACGCTCATGTGTCGGGCGAAAGCGGCGAAGCAGCTGAGGGAGATCATGCTGGGAAGCTGACGGCGCATCGGAGTTCATTACATTTTGGAATGATTGTCAGCAAGATATATCGATATTCGCACCTGGGCAAGCGCTCTAATCTCCGCCCCGAGGGACCATTGAAAGGGTAGGCGCATCCCCCCGGTGCGTAGGCTCACGGATGCGCCGATCTGCCCAGCGATGTCGATACTTGACCGGCTGGAATGCTCCATGACAACAAGCAGCAATGAACAGATGCTCCGTACCGACCTCGCTGCCGCCTACCGGCTGCTGGAGGTCAATGGCTGGAGCGACCAGGTCTTCACCCATATCTCGGTCAGGCTGCCGACGGATGAGCCTGCTTTCCTGATCAACCAGTACGGCTTGCGCCCGGAGGAGGTCACCGCCTCCAACCTGGTGGCCATCGACGTCAACGGCCGCAAGCTCGACGACCGCGCCCGCGAAGTGAACCCCGCGGGTTTCACCATCCATAGCGCCATTCACATGCACCGCCACGATGCCGTCTGTGTGATGCATACGCATACCTTGGCCGGCATGGCCGTGGCTGCCCTGGAAGAAGGGCTGTTGCCGCTGAACCAGACCAACATGGCCTTCTACGAGCGGGTTGCGTACTACGACTACGAAGGCATTCCGCTGGACCTGGAAGTGCGCCAGCGCATCGTCGCGGCCCTGGGCGACAAGAAGGCCGCCATCCTGCGCAACCATGGACTGCTGACCGTCGGCCGCAGCGTGGCTGAGGCCTACTTTCTGATGTTCTACCTGAACAAGGCCTGCGAGATTCAACTGGAGGCCATGAAAACTGGTTGCCCGCTGCGCATTCCGTCCCATGAGGATTGTGATTTCACGGCCCGCCAGTTCGACAACGAACGCTACCACCTGGAAAGCGTCGACCTGGTCTGGCAGGCCGAATTGCGTCGACTGGACCGCCTGGACGCAACCTTCAGGGCCTGATGCCCGATCCGTACGCTTGAATCTGCCGTGCGAGCCGGGGCCACCAGCGACCGGTACGACATCCACTACAAATACAAGAAGGTATGACCATGCAAGAACAACCCGATGCCGGATCGGTACTTCCCCAGTCCGGAGGTCCCTTAAGTCAGTACAGCACCGCACAGCTGCTGCGTTTCCTGATCCCGTCGCTGATCGGCGTGATGCTGTTCCTGGTGCCGTTCGAGATCAACGGCAAGAGCAACATCCTTATCGCGTACGTGATCGACTACATCAACGACGTGGTCAAACCGATGATGGTTCCGGTCACGGTCGGTGTTGCCACCATCCCCAGCCTGCTCACCCTGCTGGTGACTTTCAGCGCGCTGAAGAAGAACCCCAACCGCTTCATCCAGCTGTTCAACCCGGGGCTGGGCTGGACCACCGTGCGCGTCATCGGCGCCGTGCTGATGGTGATGACCTATTGGAAGATCGGGCCGGAGTGGATCTGGCACCGCAACACCGGCGGCGTGATGCTCTATGACGTCGGCCCGGTCGTATTGGCCATCTATTTCCTCTCGGCCATCCTGCTGCCGCTGCTCACCGACTATGGACTGATGGAGTTCGTCGGCAGCCTGGTCAGCCGTGGCTTCGAGAAGCTGTTCGGCCTGCCCGGCCGCGCTGCGGTGGACTGCATGGCGTCCTGGCTGGCGGCCTCCAGCGTGGGCATCATCCTCACCACCCAGCAATATCGTCAGGGCTTCTACACCAGCCGCGAGGCCTGTGTGATCGCCACCAACTTCTCCATTGTGTCGATTGCCTATTCCTACCTGCTGCTGAAACTGATCGGCATGGAGCATGTCTTCGTGCCCTGGTACATAGCGGTGGCCATCACCGGCCTGCTCTGTGCCCTGATCGTGCCCAAGTTGCCGCCGCTGCGTGGCAAGCCGAATGCCTATAACCCCGTCGTTGGCAAGCAGCTGAAAACCGATCGTCGCGAAGGCGAAGGCCTGTTCGCCCTGGGCCTTCGCCGCGCCATCGAGCGTGCCGATACCGCGCCGTCGATCTTCGCCCAGGTGCGCCATGGCGTTCACGTCAGCATGGACATCGCCATCTCCGTCTACCCAGCAATGATGTTGGTCGGCTGCCTGGGCCTTGCCGTGGTGGAGTTCACTCCGCTGTTCAAGTACATGGCGATTCCGTTGGTGCCCTACATGGAATTGCTGCAGTTGCCAGAAGCCGAGAAGGCAGCCCCCGCGCTGCTGGCCGGCATGGTCGACAGCATCATGCCGTCGATCCTTGGTGCCAGCATCCAGAGCGAGGTCACCCGCTTCGTGATGGTGGGCGTGGCGGTCAACCAGATCATCTTCTTCACCGAAGCGGCCATTCTGCTGATTCGTGCCGACATCGGCTTGAAGCTGCGTGACCTGCTGATGATCTACGTGCTGCGGGTCCTGGTTTCGCTGCCGATCCTGGCGCTGCTGGGCCACCTGATCGTTGGCTGACCGGCGGCCGGGGTGTCGCCAGGCACCTCGGCCCCAAGACCATAACAAGATTCCCGATTCGGACTTCACTGCCATGGATAAACACACCGACTTCCGTTCGTCGAACCTGCCGGGGTCTTCCGGCGCCGCCGACCTCGTGCTGACTAACGGCCGTATCTACACCGTGGATGCCGCCAACCCCTGGGCCGAAGCCGTGGCCATTCGCGGAGGGCGCTTCGTTGCAGTCGGTGCCAGTGGGGAAATGGACAGCCTGATCGGTCCGCGTACCCGCGTGCTGGACCTGAAAGGGCGCTTCGCCATGCCGGGCCTGTACGACATGCACACGCACCCGGACCTGAAGCTGGCTCCTGGCTACGCGGGCTACCTGGAAGTGGGCGTGGAGGACCCGACGCCGGAGCAGGTCCGGCAGGCCATCCTCGACTATGCCGCCGCCCACCCCGGCGATGGCTGGGTCTACGGCCAGTACTTCGTGCGCTACACCTTCAAGCAGGCCGGACTGGTGCCTGACCGACACTGGCTGGACAGCGTCCTGCCGGATCGTCCGGTGGCCATCCTCGACCGCTCCTGGGGCTGCATGATGGTCAACTCCCGCGCGCTGGAACTGGCTGGCATCGATGCGGATACGCTGGACCCGCGCCACGGCTACATCGAGCGTGACAGCGTCACCGGCGAGCCCACCGGCATCCTGGTGGACGGTGCCTATGCGCTGATCCACGCAGCCATGCCGCCGACCCCGCAACATGCGCTCAAGCGCGCCTACCGCGAGGGGGTGTGGTTCCAGAGTGGCCACGGCGTGGTGGGCACCAAGTACGTGCATGTCTGCGAGCACCGTCTGAACGCGCTGAAATCCATTGACCAGGTCGGCGAACTTTCGGTGCGGGTGGAAGCCGCCATCAGCTGGCAGGACGACATCTTCCCGGTGAAGCGCCGCTGGGAGTTGCTGGCCGGCGAGCGGCACTACTACCGCAGCGCCCGCCTTAACGCCAACGCGGTGAAGTTCCACTTCGACGGCACCCACGAATCCCGTTCCTCCTACCTGTCCAGCGCCTGGCCGGGCGAGGCCAGTTGGCGCGGCCACCTCAACCTGACTCCCGAACACATCACCGACATGGTGGTGGACATGGACCGCCGGGGTATCCGCGTGATCGCCCATTGCACCGGCGATGGCGCCTCCGATCTGTTCCTCGATGCCGTGGCCGAGGCCCGTCGTCGCAACGGTGACAGTGGCGTGCGTCACCAGTGCGCCCACAGCACCACATTGCTGGACGGCAACCTGCCGCGCTTTGCTGAACTGAAGGTCACTGCCGAATTCTCCCCGGTGGGCTGGTTCCCGTCGTCCTTCGCCAACGCCCGCGCCGTTTTCGGCGAGGATCGCATGCAGCGCGCCTACAACTTCAAGGGCGTGCTGGAGCATGGCGGCGTGGCGGTGATGGGTACCGACTGGCCGGTTTCCAGCATCAATCCGTGGATCGGCTTCGAGGCGATGGTCACCCGCGAGAACCCCTTTGGTGATGAGGAAGGCCGCTTCTACGGCAACCCCATCAGCCTGGAGCAGGCCATCCGTGTGATGACCCTCAACGGTGCGTGGTGCATGGGCATCGAGGACAAGGCCGGCTCCATCGAAGTGGGCAAATCCGCCGACCTCATCGTGCTCGACCGCAACCTCTTCGAGGTGGAGCCCAGGGGCAACATCCATGACACCCAGGTGCAGCTGACCCTGCTGGAAGGCGAGGTGACCTGGGACCGTCACGGCGAGTTCGACGGCACCGAGCACGCCGCTGTCTGGCAGGGCGAACTGCCGAACTTCTGAATCAGCCACCGGAAAGCACAGCCATGAGCAGACTCGCCCCCATCCCAGTGACCCTGGTGTCAGGCTTTCTCGGCGCCGGCAAGACCACCTTGCTCAACCGCATCCTCAACAGCGATCACGGCCTGCGCATGGCGGTGATGGTCAACGACTTCGGCGCCATCAATATCGACAGCCAGTTGATCGTCAGCCAGACCCGAACCACGGTGAGCCTGGCCAATGGCTGCATCTGCTGCACCGTGGAGAGCGACCTGATCGAACAGCTCGGCCGCCTGCTGGATGACCGCGTCAATCGCCCCGAGTACATCCTGATCGAAGCCAGCGGGGTGTCGAATCCGGCGAAGATCGCCAACACCCTGCGCTATCCGCAATTCCGCGAGGCGCTCAGCATCGACAGCATCCTCACTCTGGTCGATGCCGAGCAGTTCGGGCGGCTGGAAGGGGAGATGGCGCAACTGGCGATGGAGCAGCTGGATGTGGCGGACATCATCGTACTGAACAAGGTGGACCGGGTCGGCCGCGCCCAGATCGACGCCCTGAAGGCGCGCTGGTTCTACCCCAATGCACGCTTGCTGGAGTGCGAATACGGTGAGGTTCCGCTGGAACTGGTGCTGGGCGCTGGTCGCTTCAAGTCCGGCCGGAATCTGCGGCCGGCTGCCGCGGCGGCAGCACCGCTGGTGGCATCGGTGAAGGGGGCCGATCACTCGGCGATCTTCGAGACCTGGAGCTTTTCCAGCGAGCGCCCGCTGTCACTGAAGGCCCTGCGCCAGGCACTGGCGAACCTGCCGGCCGGTATCTATCGCGCCAAGGGCGTCTGCCAGATAGCCGAAGCCGCGGGCAGACGCTGCATCCTGCATCTGGTGGGCAGCCGCTGTGAGATCAGGCCGGAACAGGGCTGGAATGGCCGAACGCCGCAAACCCAGCTGATCTTCATCGGCCGACGCGGGACCATCGATGCGGTGAAGCTGCAGGCAACCTTTGAGCAGTGCGTGGCCTGACGGCGTTCTTGCCCCTTATAGGGAGAGAAGGGCGGTCATGGCTCCTGCCGGGCGGCACGGGCGAAATCGATGAAGGCCTTGAGCACCGCCGGCACCTGGCGGCGGCTTGGGTAGTAGAGGTGCAGGCCGGGGTAGTAGGGGCACCAGTCCTCCAGCACCTGGATCAGCCGGCCCTCAGCGACGTGCTCCGCCACCATCTCCTCGAACACGTAGGCCAGTCCTACGCCCTGTAATGCCGGCCCCACCATCAGGCCCACGTCGCCCAGGGTCAGCGGGCCGTCCACTTCGATCTCCAGCTGCACGCCGCCGCGCTCGAATTCCCAGCGGTAGTAATGGCCGCTGGGGAAACGGTGGCGGATGCAGGGAAGGCCGTGCAGGTCCTCTGGTTTTTGCGGCAGCGGATAGCGCTCGAAGAGGGCCGGTGCCGCCACGACCACCGAGCGCAGGTAGGGGCCGATGGGCAGGGACACCATGTCGGCCTCCAGGCGTTCGCCGAAGCGTACGCCAGCGTCGTAGCCGGAGGACACCACGTCCACCAGGGCGTCGTCGGCGGAGATTTCCAGGATCACGTCCGGGTAAGCCTCAAGGAAGCGGCTGGCCAGCGGCAGCAGCACCAGTTGTGCGGCGGCGCGGCCGGCGCTGATGCGCAAGGTGCCGGACGGTGTATCGCGGAACTGGTTGAGGTCCTCCAGGGCGTCCTCGATGTCGCGGAACGCCGGCCTGATCCGGGAGTAGAGACGCTCGCCGGCTTCGGTGAGGGCCACGCTACGGGTGGTGCGGTTGAACAGGCGAACCCCCAGACGTTCTTCCAGGGCGCGCAGGGCGTGGCTCAGGGCCGAGGGGGAAAGCCCGAGCTCGACAGCCGCACGGCTGAAACTGAGGTGGGCGGCAATGCTGAGGAAGACATTCAGGTCGGCGGTGGATACCGGTTTCATTGCTGAATCCTGTTCTTGGATTCAGGCGATTCTAGTGAGCGCTACACAGGAGTAAAGGCGTTGCCTGGACGTGGCTTTACGCCGCCTGAACAGCGTCTAGAGTAGGTACCCATTCCCACAGGCAAGGAGGCCATCATGCCCAGTCTTCCGATGTACTTCCCCTCTGCGTTTTCCCTGTCCCAGGCGCAGCAATGTGCCGTACTGGTGGAGGCGGCCTACGACCAGTACAGCCAATGGCTGCAACAGGACAAACCCCGCAAAGCTTCCGATTTCAGCTGGCAGCTGCCAACCAGCCTGAGCGGGTGGAACGTCTCAGCGCCGATCTGGAGCACGCTCAGCGAGCTGAAATACATCAACGAGTCCGAGCCTTTCGGCTTTGCTGCCATGGACACCAGCGATGCGGTGTACCTGGTGTTCCGTGGCACCGAATCGGCCCAGGACTGGGTGGACGACTTGGACGTCAAGCAGGATACCTATCCCTGGCAGTCGCATGTCGGCCAGGTCCACGCCGGCTTCCTCAAGCTCTACGCATCCCTGCGCGACCAGGCCCTGCAGGCCGTGGAAGGGCTCCAGCCCAGTGGCGATCTCTGGGTTTGCGGCCATAGCCTGGGCAGCGCGCTGTCCAGCCTGGCGGTACTTGACCTGCATAGCCAGTGGCCCCACCAGCCTTTGCAGCACTACAACTTCGCCAGCCCGCGGGTAGCCGACCCCAACTTCGCCGCCTACTACAACGGCCTCGACGTACCCACCTACCGGGTGGTCAACGACAGCGACCTGGTGCCCGAAGTCCCGCCGGGCGTGACCGATTCATGGGTCTACCAGCACCTGGGCCTGGCCGTGACTTTCACGGCCAGCTACTCCAGCTTCGCGGGCGACCACAGTATGGCGGACTGTTACCTCTACGCGATCAACAATCCCGATGCGCCGATGAATGGGTGAGGCGCCGCCATAGCGAATTCGCTGCCTGAGAGACCGCAAGGGCCGGGCATGGAGAGAGCAGGGCGGTGAAAGAGCGCGGCGCCCAAAGGCGCCGCGCCGGGTGAACAGTCCGGACGGTCCTGTCCGGCCGAGGTCACAGACCCAGTTCGGACAGACCCGGGTGATCGTCCGGACGGCGGCCCAGGGGCCAGTGGAACTTGCGCTCGGATTCCTTGATGGGCATGTCGTTGATGCAGGCGAAGCGGTGGGCCATCAGGCCGTTCTCGTCGAACTCCCAGTTCTCGTTGCCGTATGAGCGGAACCAGTTGCCCGAGTCGTCGCGCCATTCGTAGGCGTAGCGCACGGCGATGCGGTTGTCGGTGAAGGCCCAGAGCTCCTTGATCAGACGATACTCGAGCTCCTTGGCCCATTTGCGGGTGAGAAAGGCCTTGGCTTCCTCGCGGCTGTTGGCGAATTCGGCGCGGTTACGCCAGCGGGTGTCCAGCGTATAGGCCAGGGACACTCTTTCCGGATCACGGCTGTTCCAGCCATCTTCGGCCAGGCGGATCTTCTGGATGGCACTTTCGCGGGTGAAAGGGGGAAGTGGCGGACGAACTTCAGCGTTAGAGGACATGATATGTCTCCAATAAAAGTTTTGATTCAAAGATTGAAGTCGCCCGCTGGTTGAGCTTTTACTTCCCCAGAAGAGTTCGCGCTACTTGCAAGGCATCATCTGCGGAGTTCAAATCACCAAGCACATGGGCAACGGTAATGGCACCGTCGATCAGAATTAAAAACTGCCTGGCCAGGGCATCCGGATCGGCGGCGCCATATTGCTGGCAAATCTCCTTCACGAACCCGAGCAACTTCTCTTTGTGCTCCTTGGCAACCAGGCGGACGGGATCAGTCGGATCACCCGTTTCACCCGCGGTATTGATGAAGGCACAGCCCCGGAAGCCCGTGGAGGCGAACCAGCCCTTGAGCACGCTGAAGATATGCAGCAGGCGTGCCTCGGGTGATTCGGCTTTTTCCACTTCTGTCCTGAACCATTTCATCCAGCGCTCATCGCGCCTTTTCAATACCTCTGCTACGAGTTCGTCCTTGGTTCCGAAGTATTTATAGATACTCTTCCTCGAAACACCGGAGGTCTTCACCAGGAGATCCATGCCAGTGGCGTGGATACCGTTCCTGTAGATCAAGTCCTCGGTTGTTTCGAGAAGTTTTTCTCTGACATCGGAAGTTGATTTGCTGTCCATGTGAGTGATGGTAGAACGATCGTTCTCCACGAGCAAGCCTCTTTTCTTAAAAAGGTATGAACGGTCAATTGATAGATGAAGGAAATGAGCTTATTGCGTTCGTCTATCAGCGCCGGAGTGTAACCCAGTGCCAGAACGGAGATAGGCCCGGAAGGGGAGGCAAATCGACGCCAGCGACTATACTTGCCACCAACTTTGCCATTTGGGGGGAAAGGCACCGAGCTTCCGGCGCGGCCGGAAGCCGGAACGTGGAGCACATGCACTGCCGATGACCGTCGACGGTCATCAGGAACGAGGCGACGGGAACATGGCGATTGCAATCATCCTGGGACTCATCGTTGTCGTTTCCATCCTCTTTCATCTCCTGGCGCCCTGGCACCTGACGCCCGCCGCGTCCAACTGGGGCTCCATCGACACCACGCTGTTCATCACCCTGGTCATCTGCGGCGTGTTCTTCGTTGCCATCGTCGGTTTCATGGTGGTGGCGATCATCCGGTTTCGACACCGCGAGGGCCGGCGCGCCCGGTACGAACCGGAGAGCCGCAAACTGGAGTGGTGGCTGATCGTCGTCACCTCGGTCGGCATCATCGGCATGCTGGCACCGGGGCTGGTGGTGTACAGCGATTTCGTCCAGGTTCCCAAGGACGCCTACCCGTTGGAAGTGGTCGCCCAGCAATGGCAATGGACTTTCCGCTTTCCCGGCCAGGACGGCCAGCTCGGCCGCGCCGACGTGAAGTGGGTGGACGCTGGTAATCCCCTCGGGCTGGACCCTGGCGACCCGCTTGGCCAGGACGATGTACTGATCCGCAGCAACGAGGTGCGCCTGCCCGTGGACCGTCCGGTGAAGGTGCTGCTGCGCTCGAAGGACGTGCTGCACAATTTCTACATCCCGCAGATACGCGGAAAGATGGATATGGTTCCCGGCATGGTTACGCACTTCTGGTTCACCCCGACGGTGGCCGGGCAGTACGAGATTCTCTGTGCCGAGTTCTGCGGGGTAGGGCACTTCAACATGCGCGGGATGATGCGGGTCGAGCCGGTCCAGGCCTTCGACCAGTGGCTGGCCGCGCAGCCCACCTTCGCCCAGACCCTGGCCAGCGCTGGCAAGTCGGATCAGGGCGGTCTGGCCGAGAAGGGCCGGCAACTGGCGGAAACCCACGGCTGCTCGGCCTGTCACAGCGTGGACGGGAGCGAGAGCCTCGGGCCGGGCTGGAAAGACCTCTACGGCCGCGAGGAAAAACTGGCGGACGGCAACAGCGTGAAGGTGGATGAGGACTACCTGAAGGAGTCCATCCTTGACCCCCGCGCCCGGCTTGTGCAGGGCTTTCCGCCGGTGATGGTGCCCTATACTTTCACCCAGGATGAGCTGGCCGCCCTGGTCGCCTACATCCAATCGCTGAGCGCTGCCGGGCAGCCCGTGCAGGGTGCTTCCGGGCCGGGCGGCGATGCCGTGGAGCAGGGCCGGCAACTTGCCCAGTCCCTCGGCTGCCTGGCTTGCCACAGCCTCGACGGCAGCAAGGGCGTGGGCCCCAGCTGGCAAGACCTGTACGGGCACCGCGTGACCCTGGCCGATGGCAGCCAGGTCGAGGCGGACGACGCCTACCTCGAGGAGTCCGTGCGGGCTCCCGCCGCCAAGCTTGTCCAGGGGTTCGCGCCGGTGATGCCGGCCTTCACCCCCAGCGACCAGGAACTGGCCGCGCTGATCGCTTTCATCAAGTCCAGGGCGAATCCCGACGCCACGAACCACGAACAGGCGCCGTAAACCCAGAGGGACTCCGACATTACGGAGGTAGTCCGATGGCCCATGTCGAGCATGCAGAAGCCGATGTCCTGCACGAGCCGAAGAGTTTCCTGACCCGCTACATCTGGAGCCAGGACCACAAGGTCATTGCCATCCAGTATGCGCTGACCGCGATCTTCGTCGGCCTGATCGCCCTGGTGCTGTCCGGCCTGATGCGCATGCAGATCGGCTTCCCCGGCAGCCTGGAGTTCATGGACCCCAGCACCTACTACCAGGCGATGACCATGCACGGGATGATCATGGTGATCTACCTGCTCACGGCGCTCTTCCTGGGTGGGTTCGGCAATTACCTGATCCCGCTGATGGTAGGTGCGCGTGACATGGTCTTCCCCTACGTCAACATGCTCAGCTACTGGTTCTACCTGGTCTCGGTGCTGATCCTGCTGGCCAGCTTCTTCGCGCCGGGCGGGCCCACCGGTGCGGGCTGGACCCTCTATCCACCCCAGGCGATCACCCAGGGCACGCCGGGCACCGAATGGGGCATCGTGCTGATGCTGGTGTCCCTGGCGGTGTTCATCGTCGCCGCCACCATGGGCGGCCTGAACTACGTGACCACCGTGCTGCAGGCGCGCACCCACGGCATGACGCTGTTCCGCATGCCGCTTTCGGTGTGGGGCATCTTCATGGCGACCATCCTCGCGCTGCTGGCCTTCCCGGCCTTGTTCGTCAGCGCGGTGATGATGCTCTTCGACCGCCTGCTGGGTACCAGCTTCTTCATGCCGGCGCTGATCTCCATGGGGCAGCCGCTGGACCACCAGGGCGGCAGCCCGATCCTGTTCCAGCACCTCTTCTGGTTCTTCGGCCATCCGGAGGTGTACATCGTCGCCTTGCCGGCTTTCGGCCTGGTGTCGGACCTGATCAGCACCCACGCCCGCAAGAACATCTTCGGCTACCGCATGATGGTCTGGGCCATCGTCGCCATCGGCGTGCTCAGTTTCGTGGTCTGGGCCCACCACATGTACGTCAGCGGCATGAACCCGTACTTCGGCTTCTTCTTCGCCACCACCACCCTGGTGATCGCCGTACCCACTGCCCTGAAGGTCTACAACTGGACCCTGACCCTCTGGCATGGCGACATCCACCTGACGGTGCCGATGCTCTTCGCCCTGGCTTTCATCGTCACCTTCCTGGTCGGCGGCCTGACCGGGCTGTTCCTCGGTAACGTGATCGTCGACATCCCACTCTCGGACACCTACTTCGTGGTGGCGCACTTCCACATGGTGATGGGGGTGGCGCCGATCCTTGTGGTGTTCGGCTCCATCTACCACTGGTACCCGAAGATCACCGGGCGGATGCTCGACGACCGGATCGGCAAGCTGCACTTCTGGATCACTTTCCTCGGCACCTACGCCATCTATTTCCCCATGCACTACCTGGGCTTCCTCGGCATGCCGCGGCGTTACTACGCCTACCCGGACTACCAGTTCATCCCGCAATCGGCCCAGGACCTGAACGCCTTCATCACGGTGGCGGCGCTGATCGTCGGTGCGGCGCAGCTGCTGTTCCTCTTCAACCTGGGCTGGAGCCTGTTCAAGGGACGCCCCGCCGGTGGCAACCCGTGGAAGGCCACCAGCCTCGAATGGCAGACCCCGGATACGCCGCCGGTACACGGCAACTGGGGCGAGAAACTGCCGGTGGTGCACCGCTGGGCCTATGACTACAGCGTGCCGGGTGTGGAGCAGGACTTCGTACCGCAGACGGTTTCGGAAGAGGAACTGCAGCGCCTGCGCGAAGCCAACGGCAAGGCGACGACCACGGAGAAACGGCCATGAGCACGCAACTCTGGAAGCATGCCGACAGCGACGGGACGGGCGGCTGGACCCCGGGCGAGGCCGGGCAGCCGGAAGCGCCGGTCCAGGACAGCTACCGCACCGCGAGGATCGGCCTGGGGGTTTTCCTCGGCGTGGTGACCTCGTTGTTCCTGTTGTTCCTGCTGGCCTTCATCGCCCGTTCCCAGGTGTCGGACTGGCGCCCGCTGACCGACCCTCTGGCGCCCCTGGCCCATCCCTGGATGCTCTGGGTGAACACCGCCTTGCTGGGCCTCGGCAGCGCCTGCCTGCAATGGGCCAAGGTGGCGATGGCCCGCGAACGTACGGGCGACGCAACCCTGGCATTCCTGCTCGGCGGTGTGTTCGCCGTGGCCTTCCTGGCTGGCCAGCTGTGGGTCTGGCAGCAGTTCGCCGCCTGGGGTTTCAAAGTGTCGGGGAATCCGGCCAACAGCTTCTTCTACCTGCTCACCGGCCTGCATGGCCTGCATCTGGCCGGTGGCCTGGTGGCCTGGGCGATAGTGGCCTGGCGCCTGCTGCGCTTCGGGGCGGGTGAACGGCTAGAGGCCGGCATGGCGCTCTGTGCCTTCTACTGGCACTACCTGCTGGGGCTGTGGCTGGTGCTCTTCGCGGTGCTCACCAGCACGCCGGAAACCTACCAGGCCATCGCGGCCTTCTGCGGGCTGAGGTGATGCCATGGCCATCACGACACGGGAGACCCCGGCAGCAAATAGATCACCCGATCCATCGCCCTGGCGCAGCATAGTGCAGGACTGGTCCTCGGATCGCGACGCCTTCAAGCAGGTGCCGTGGGGCAAGGCGATGATGTGGATCTTCCTGCTCAGCGACACCTTCATCTTCTCCTGCTTCCTCACCGGCTACATGTCGGTGCGCATCAGCACCACCGCCACCTGGCCCAACCCCAGCGAGGTCTTCGCCCTGACCATTGGCGGCGCGAGCATCCCGCTGATCCTCATCGCCATCATGACCTTTGTGCTCATCAGCAGCAGCGGCACCATGGCCATGGCGGTGAACTTCGCCTATCGCCGCGAGCGCATGCGCTGCGCCGCGCTGATGCTCGCCACCGCAGCCTTCGGTGCCACCTTCGTCGGCATGCAGGCCTTCGAGTGGAGCAAGCTGATCGCCGAAGGCGTGCGGCCCTGGGGCAACCCCATGGGCGCGGCACAGTTCGGAGCCTGTTTCTTCATGATCACCGGCTTCCACGGGCTGCACGTGTCGATTGGGGTGATCTATCTCACCATCGTGGCGTTCAAGGTGCTGCGCGGGGACTACGAGAAGCGCGGGAACTACCAGATCGTCGAAATCGCCGGGCTCTACTGGCACTTCGTGGACCTGGTCTGGGTATTCATCTTCGCGTTCTTCTACCTGTGGTAGAGCAGGAGAGAGATGAGATGGCACACGCAGAAGGTCAACAACATCCGATCAGCCTGTACCTCAAGATCTGGGGGCTGCTGTTCATCCTCAGCACCCTGTCGTACCTGGTGGACTACTTCCAGTTCACCGGGTACTTCCGCTGGTCGATGATCGTCATCCTGATGCTGCTGAAGGCGGGGCTGATCGTTTCGATCTTCATGCACATGGCCTGGGAGCGCCTGGCACTGGTTTACGCCATCCTGGTGCCGCCCTTGTGCCTGCTGGTGCTGGTGGGGCTGATGGTGGCCGAGGCGGACTACGTGTTCTTCAGCCGGGGGATGTTCCTGGGGCAGTAGCGCTTCGAACCATTGTGGGAGCGAATTTATTCGCGATTGGTTGGCGCTGCGGTGTTGGGCCTCGTACCTCGGACCAACCTACGGCAGGACTACGTCCTGCTTGGCGAATGAATTCGCCCCCACAAGAGGCGCTCTGGGATCACCCCTCTCCCTTGGGGGAGAGGGGATGGCGGAGAGGGTTTAGATGGTGCGCTTGAACTGATGCCAGCGATGCAGCCAGGCGACCACCCAGTGCGGTGAGGCCGACCCCGTTCCGGCCAGCCGCAGTTGCGGGTGGTGATGGATGACGCGGTCGAGAGTGGATTCCTGGTCCGGGTCCACATCGACGAAGAAGATGTGTTCGCCCTCCTTGACCTTTTCCTTGAGGTTGCGGAAGTGGGCATTGGGCACCTGGATGCCGAAGAACCCGCCTTCCCAGATGCAGAACCCCAGCACGACGATGGCCAGGAACACGAAGGGCACCCAGCCCGCCGGCGTCTCGGTCCAGCCCGCCAGCCAGGCGCCGAGGAGGATCAGGGCGGCCAGCGGCACGCCGATCACCGCGCCGATCTCACCGGAGTGGACGACGTCCTGTTTCATGAAGGAATTCACATCGTGGAGATGGTGCTGTTCCACATCGGCATCCTTGTCGCTCAGCACATGGATCTGCTCGGTATTGATGCCGTTGGCCTCAAGTTCGGACTCGAGGGTTTCAAGGTCATCAAGGTTGTTACTGATGTAGTAATGCCGATTCATCACACACCTCCGGATTCTTGTTCGAAGTGGAGTGCCGTCTCCCGCAACTGATGGGTTTATTCCTGCAGGCTATGTTCGGAACATGAGTGAGGATTCATGGTTCTTTCACTTGAAAATTATAGCATCGGCGGATTTTGTGAACGGCTGAAACCCCTGCCGTGCGCGGCCTTTGGCGATTAGTGACGCATTCTTCCGGCGGGCTTTGTCTAAACTGCTGATTGATCGTCGGGTGCGGCAACGCCCCAACAAAGGAGGTTGTCAGATGAATACCTTGACCATTAAAAGCTGGTGCAAACCCCAGGGCGCGGAGAAGTCTTTCCCTATGGGGGACCTGCACTTCCACGTCAACGACGCCGACCACCTGCGGCTCGAAGAGGCGGAAGAGCGGCTGCAGAAGACCCATGAGCCAGAGATGCTGTTCGATGCCGACATGGAGCACATGGAACTGGTTACGCCCTCCGAATGCGGCTCGCTTGCGGACCTGCAATTCCGCGTCTACCTCAGTAAGGGCGACGAGCGCGGCCATTTCCACCTGGTGGGGCATCGGGAGAGTGACGGCAGCCTGGTGTACACCAATGCGGTGATGATCGATCAGCTGGGCTAGGCAGCTCTGGTCAATTCGCGCCCGGTGCGAGCGGTTCGCTGAGCCAGGCGCAGCGGGCCCTCTGGAACTCTCCCGGAGGGCCTGCCTTGTAAGCCCCTGTATCCGCCTCCCGGCCCGACACGGGAACTTGCAAAACCCACGGATTACGACACAAGGCCGGCAGATGCCGGGGATAGGGTGAAGCCTCCATCACTGCTCGAACGAGAGGCTCCGCCCATGTTGCATTCAGCTTTCATCACCACCGCTGCGGCCCTGCTTGCTTTTGCCGGGCTCGCCCAGGCCGGGGAATCCCAGCCGCAATCCGGGGCCGGCCAGGCGAGCTGGCAGAACGGCATTCACCGTACCGACCTGGCGCGCCACGACCTGGAAGTGCCCGGCTATGAAAGCATCCAGGCCCGCGTTGACATTGATCCGGGCGTCGCGTCCCCCAGGCACTCCCATCCGGGCGCGGAAGTCGCCCACGTGCTGCACGGTACCTTCGAATACCAGCTGGAAGGCCTTGCGCCGATCGTGCTCAAGGCGGGCGATTCCCTGTTCATTCCCGCGGGCACGCCCCACGTGGCGAAGAACATCGGCAGCGCCACCGCCGCCGAGCTGGCGACCTACACGGTGAACAAGAGCCAGCCTCTGCTGAAGCTGGAGGAGTGACCCACCCGGGATCAGAACCTTGCAGGTGCCGGCTTGCTGGCGAAAACGGGACATTAGCTGGCAGGCCGGCTCCTGCGGGATCGAGTCACCCGGCCCTGCGCTAAGGCGTCCAGTCCACCCCATGCTCATCGAGATAGACATCCACGGCCGCCTCGACCGTAGGCTGGAAGATTTCGTCGCCAGCGCCGATACGGGCAAGCACTTCCAGATACCGGAGCTTGTCCTTCACCGGGTCTTTCATTTCGGCGAAGCGCAGTTCCACACCGGCGCTGCGCAGGATCTGCTCCAGGTCCACGAGCATGTCCGCCGAGGTCACGTCCACGCTGGTGACCGGTTCCGCCGCGATCACGATGCGGCGCACCTTGCCCGGCGCCTGGGCAACGGTGTCCAGCACGCAGCTCTGGAACAGCTCGGCGTTGGCAAAGAACAGCGGCGCATCCCAACGGAACAGCACCAGGCCGGGCACCACCCGTGCGTGGGGGTGGCGACTGATGTCGTGATAGCCGCGAATGCCGTCGACCCGCCCCAGCACCGCGTAGTGGGGGCGCCAGCCATCCCAGAGGAATTCGATCACCGCCACGACCACGGCCAGGCCGATCCCCGGGACGGCGCCGAGCACTGCCACGCCGACGAAACAGGTCATCGACAGCCAGAACTCCCATTGCTGGATGCGGTAGATGCGCTTTAGGTCCTTGAACTCGAACAGGCCGATGGCTGCGGCGATAACCACAGCTGCCAGGGCGCTGTTGGGCAGGTGCTGGAGCAGGTCGGGCGCGAGCAGCAGCAACAGGGAAACCCCCAGCGCGCCGAACACGCCGGTGAGCTGGGTCTTCGAGCCGGATGCCTCGGCCACCGGTGTGCGTGACGAGCTGCTGCTGATGGGAAAGCCCTGGAAAAGCCCGGTGGCCAGGTTGGCGGCGCCGAGGGCGACCATTTCCTGATTGGGGTCCACCGCCGTACGGTTTTTTGCCGCAAAGGTGCGGGACAGCACGCTCGTGTCGGCGAACGAAACCAGCGCCACCGCGAAGCCGCCGATGAGCACGGTGACCAGGTCGTCCGGATGCAGCCAGGGCACGGCGAAATTCGGCAGCCCCTGCGGCATCGCCCCAAGCACCTTGACGCCGTGGCTGGCCGAGAGATCCAGGCTGCCCACCAGCAGAGTCGCGCCGATCACCGCAATGAGAATGCCCGGCACCCGCTCGAATCGCTTCAGCAGCAGGATCGCCAGCAGGGTGCCGGCGCCCACGGAAAAGGACGCCCAATTGACCTGGTTGGAGAGCAGCGACTGGGCAAGTTCCCAGATATCGAGAAGCGGATTCGAGCTATCGACGGAGGTGCCGAACAGCTTGGGCGTCTGGCTGATCAGGACGGTGAAGGCGATGCCGTTCATGTAGCCATAGCGGATCGGCTTGGACAGCAGCTCGGTGATGAAGCCCAGGCGCAGCAGGCCGGCGGCGATGCACACCAATCCGGACACCAGGGCCATGGCGCTGGCCAGGGCGATGGCGCGCATCGGATTGCCTCCCGACAGCTGCATCACCACCGCGAGAATGATGGCCGCCAAAGCCGAATCCGGGCCGACCACGAGAATGCGGCTGGGGCCGAAGAGGGCATAGACCAGCAACGGCACGATGGTGGCGTACAGACCATAGATGCCCGGCACACCCGAAGCCTCGGCATAGGCGATGCCCACCGGCACCAGCATGGTGGTCAGGACCAGGCCCGCCACCAGGTCTTTCGGCAGCCAGGCCGGCTGGTATTCCTGCAGCATCTTCAGCCCGGGCAGCCAGCGCCGCCAGCCCGATTGCCGGGAGGTGGCGAGGGCGGCTTGCGCAAGGAACTCGGGCTGGTTGTCTTTCATCGGGGATCCAGGAAAGCGGCCAGGGCGGCGACGGCAGCGCGATTGGCCAGACGGCCCCAAGGATGATGCAGGTTCATCGCAACGGCAATGAAGCGCGCAGCGATCGTGACGTCGATGAGGGAGATTTCAATGGCTGCTGCGTCAGCTGTTGCAGTTAGGAGGGGGGAGCTGCATCCCTGACGGACCAGGACACCGTACAAGCGAGCTCTGCTCGCGAATGTCCCACGCAGCGAATCGCGAGCAGAGCTCGCTCCTGAATCCTCCCGGACTCCGCGCGAAATCGTTATGCAGGGTCCGGCATGGATGCCGCGAGAGGCGTGCGGGGCCATGAATGGCCCCTCACGTGGCGCCTCACTTCTTCTCGGGCATTGCTGACGAGTGATGGCTGGTGATCAGCCACTGCTGTCCGTCCCATTTGTAGGTGTATGTATAGCGAGCTTTCACCTGGGCACCGGTAGTGCCGAACGTGAAGGTGTAGAGCCCGGCGTCAACGGCTGAATTGCAGTCGATCTCGATCATTCTCCAGTCGATCGTGCCCACCGGCTTGTTTTCCAGGAAGTGATGGAAGTAGTCCTCCTTTTCGGACGGGGTCAGTCGCGGTTTGTTCGATACGGTCGCAAGGAGTACGGAGCGCTCGGCATAGTTGGCGACGACCTTGTGTGGATCGCCAGTTTGCAGTGAGCGATTCCAGCGATCGAACAACGCCGAGATTTCTTGCTCGCTGGTTGCCTTGCATGCTTCCGTGCGACCAGTAGCGGAGCCGGAAGTCGATGAATAAGAAGTACAGCCTGCAAGGAAGAGAGCCAGCGCCGCCGGCACGATGATTGAGTTTTTCATTGTTGGTCTTCTGAGGGACAAGAAAAGTGAGGGGTTACTGCTGGTTTTGCGCCAGGGTTCGACGGCAAGGACGGCACGCATGGCAGACCCGGGCGGTCAGAGCAGTATAGGCACCCGATCAATTCTGGCTGCCGGTCCATTCGGTTTGATTGAGCGGCGCACCTGGGCGATTCTCAAACAGCTGCTAGGCTTGCAAGAGACAAATTCGAGAGGCCTGCCGTAATGGAAGATAAAGGCAGATCCAGCCTGGACAAGCGGCATGAAACCCGCCTGTTTCTCTTTCTGATATTCCTGCTGTTTCCCCTGTTGTCGATCGCCATAGTGGGCGGCTACGGCTTCGTCGTCTGGATGCTGCAGCTGATCATGGGGCCGCCCGGTCCGCCGGCTTGAAGGGAGTTGATGCCTCCATGCCCGCCCCCCTGCATATCGCCAGCCTGCTGGTTCATTGTCGTCCCGAGCTGATGCCCGCGTTGCTGCCCAATCTCGAGCGGTTGCCGGGGGTGGAGGTTCACCGTCACTCCCCCGGGGGAAAGCTGGTGGTAGTACTCGAGGTCGAGCATGAACAACAGATCCTCGATTGCATCGACCAGATCCAGCAATTGCCTGGCGTGCTCGGTGCCGCACTGGTCTATCACGAACTCCTCAGCGCAGAAGGAGACACCCCATGAGCATGACCCGCCGTGAATTCGCCAAGGCGCAGGCCGCGGCCATCGCCGTCGCTGCCGCCGGCCTGCCGATTGTCACCACCGCCAGCAACCTGATCACCGATGCCGAGAGTACGAAGCTGGACTGGAACAAGGCGCCGTGCCGCTTCTGCGGCACCGGTTGCAGCGTCATGGTGGCGACCCGGGATGGCCGGGTGGTGGCGACCCACGGCGACGTCAAGGCCGAAGTGAATCGGGGCCTCAACTGCGTGAAGGGCTATTTCCTGTCGAAGGTGATGTACGGCAGCGACCGCCTGACCCAGCCGCTCCTGCGTATGAAGGATGGCGCCTACCACAAGCAGGGCGAGTTCCTGCCGGTGTCCTGGGAGCAGGCCTTCGACATCATGGCCGAGAAGTACAAGGCGGCGATCCGGGAGCATGGCCCCGAGTCGGTCGGCATGTTCGGTTCCGGGCAATGGACGATCTGGGAAGGCTATGCCGCCAACAAGCTGATGAAGGCCGGCCTGCGTTCCAACAACATCGACCCCAACGCCCGTCACTGCATGGCTTCGGCGGTCATGGGCTTCATGCGCACCTTTGGCATGGATGAACCCATGGGCTGCTACGACGACATCGAGGCCACCGACGCTTTCGTGCTGTGGGGCTCGAACATGGCCGAGATGCACCCGATTCTCTGGACCCGGGTCACCGATCGGCGCTTGAGCTATCCCCATGTCAAGGTCGCGGTACTGTCGACCTTCGAGCACCGCAGTTTCGAGCTGGCCGACATTCCCATGGTGTTCAGCCCGCAAACCGACCTGATCATCCTCAACTACATCGCCAACCACATCATCCAGAGCGGTGCGGTCAACCAGGAGTTCGTAAGCAGGCACACCCGCTTCGCCAAGGGCGCCGATGACATCGGCTACGGCCTGCGTGCCACTGACCCGCTGGAGCAGAAGGCGCAGAACGCGGCCAAGGCCAATACCTGGAGCGACATTTCCTTCGAGCAGTTCGCCGAGTTCGTCAAACCCTACACCCTGGAGCGTGCAGCCAGGGAGTCGGGGGTGCCGGCTGAGCGGCTGCAGGCGCTGGCCGAGCTGTATGCCGATCCCAAGCGCAAGGTGGTGTCGTTCTGGACCATGGGTTTCAACCAGCACACCCGTGGTGTCTGGGCCAACAATCTGATCTACAACATCCACCTGCTCACCGGAAAGATCAGCGAGCCCGGCAACAGTCCGTTCTCCCTTACCGGCCAGCCTTCGGCCTGTGGAACCGCGCGGGAAGTGGGCACCTTCTCCCACCGCCTGCCGGCCGACATGCTGGTGGCCAATCCCAAGCACCGCGCCGCTGCCGAGAAAATCTGGAAGCTGCCGGAAGGCACCATCCAGGAGAAACCCGGCTTTCACGCCGTCGAGCAGAGCCGCAAGCTCAAGGACGGCGTGCTCAAGGTGTACTGGACGCAGGTCAGCAACAACATGCAGGCCGGGCCCAACGTCATGCAGGAGATTCTTCCCGGCTGGCGCAAGCCGGATGCATTCGTGATCGTTTCCGATGTCTATCCCACGGTTTCGGCCCAGGCCGCCGACCTGATCCTGCCCAGCGCCATGTGGGTGGAGAAGGAGGGGGCCTATGGCAACGCCGAGCGGCGTACGCAGTTCTGGCACCAGTTGGTCAAGGCGCCGGGGGATGCGAGGTCCGACCTGTGGCAACTGATGGAGTTTTCCAAGCGGCTGAATACCGACGAGGTATGGCCAGCGGAATTACTGGCCAAGGCCCCGGAGCTGAAGGGCAAGAGCCTGTTCGAGGTGCTGTTCAGGAATGGCCAGGTCGACCGTTTCCCCGTCAGCGACGTCGCCGAGGGCTACGCCAACGACGAGGCGAATGCCTTCGGCTTCTATGTGCAGAAAGGCCTGTTCGAAGAGTACGCCGCATTTGGCCGCGGTCATGGCCACGACCTGGCGCCCTTCGATGCCTATCACGCGGAGCGTGGCCTGCGCTGGCCGGTGGTCGATGGCCGGGAAACCCGCTGGCGCTACCGCGAGGGCCACGACCCCTACGTGGAGAAGGGGAGTGGGGTGCAGTTCTACGGCTACCCCGACAAGAAGGCGATCATCTTCGCGCTGCCCTATGAGCCGCCGGCCGAAGTGCCCGACAAGGAGTATCCGTTCTGGCTGAGCACCGGCCGCGTCCTCGAACACTGGCACACCGGGAGCATGACCCAGCGTGTCGACGAGCTGTACAGGGCCGTGCCGGACGCCTTGGTGTACATGCACCCGGACGATGCCCGCGAACTGCAGGCACGCCGCGGCAGCGAGATCAGGCTGGTCAGCCGGCGCGGTGAAATCCGTGCCCGGGTGGAGACCCGCGGGCGCAACAAGCCGCCACGGGGCATGGTGTTCGTGCCGTTCTTCGACGCCAACAAGCTGATCAACAAGGTCACCCTGGATGCGACCGACCCGATCTCCAAGCAGACCGACTTCAAGAAGTGCGCCGTGCGCATCGAACTGGTCAGCCTGGCGTAAGGAGCACGATCATGAAGACCCTGACTCTGCTGCTTGCCTTGCTGGTTGCCGGCGTACAGGCCGCCGACTATCCACTGGATGCCCCGGCGCCGAACGGCCGTCGGCCCGGAGGCACCCTCGCCGAAACGCAACCGGCGCCGCCCCTGGCTGCCGAAGAGAACAAGGACATAAAACGCGAACGCATCTACCCGGACCAGCCGCCGACCATTCCCCATGCCATCAGCAGCTACCAGGTGGACATGAACAGCAACAAGTGCCTGTCCTGCCATAGCCGGGCCAACGCCCCGCGCTCCCAGGCGCCCATGATCAGCATCACCCATTACATGGACCGTGACGGCCAGGCACTGGCCGCGGTTTCCCCGCGCCGCTACTTCTGCAACCAGTGCCACGTGTCCCAGACGGATGTGAAACCGCTGGTGGAGAACCGGTTCCGCACCATCGACCAAGTGCTGCAGGACGAAGTGCAGCGCGCCGGGCAAACGCCGTGAGGTGTGCATGAAAGCCTTGTTGAATCTGCTTCGCCCATACTGGACAGTCCTGCGCCGGCCGAGCGTGCATTACAGCCTGGGTTTTCTCACCCTGGGCGGTTTCCTCGCGGGCATCGTCTTCTGGGGTGGCTTCAACACCGCCCTGGAGGCGACCAACACCGAGACGTTCTGCGTTTCCTGCCATGAAATGCGCGATAACGTCTTCGTCGAACTGAAGGACACCATCCACTACAGCAATCGCTCCGGCGTACGCGCCACTTGCCCGGATTGCCATGTGCCGCATCAGTGGACCGACAAGATCGCCCGCAAGATGCAGGCCTCCAAGGAGGTCTGGGGGAAGATCTTCGGCACCATCAACAGCCGCGACAAATTCCTCGAAAAACGGCGGGAACTGGCCGAGCACGAATGGGCGCGGCTGAAGGCCAACGACTCGCTGGAGTGCCGCAACTGCCATAACTTCCAGTTCATGGACTTCACCCGGCAGAGCGTCAGGGCCCGGCAGATGCACTCGACGGCACTGGCCGGCGGCACGGCCACCTGCATCGACTGCCACAAGGGAATCGCCCATCGGCTGCCGGACATGAGCGGGGTCAAGGGCTGGTAGGACCCCGTCCCCAGCCCGAGCGCAGAGGCGATCACAGGCATCCATCCGCTCCGTTAGAATGCCCGCCCCACCCGGATGCCTGTTCAACGAGATGCCCATGCCTTCGATCCGCGACTCCGTTCTCCGTCATCGCTGCGATGAGGCCCGGCCATGAGCGACGCCACGCTTGAACTGGTGGAAACCGGCCCGGAGCACGTCGAGCTGATCCGCAACCTCTACCAGTTCTATGCCTACGAGTCGTCGGACTGGGAGCAGGAAGACGTGGAGGTGGACGGCCGTTTCTACATCCACGACGAGCACCTGGCGCGTTACTGGCAGGAGCCGCAGTGGAGCGCCCAACTGATCCTGGTGGACGGTTTCATTGCCGGGTTCCTACTGATCGAACGCAGCGAGCTGCCGGGGATCGATGCCCTGGAGCTGGCCGACCTGTTCGTCTTGAAGAAGTACCGCCGGCTGGGCATCGGCAGCGCCCTGGCCACCCAGGTGCTGACGAGCGGGGAGGGCGACTGGCTGGTGCGTTTCTATCGCCAGGACGAGGTGGCGGCCGCCTTCTGGCGGACGGTGCTGGACCAGTTGCCGCGTCCGGTGCAGGCCATCGAAGTGGATGATGACCCGCAACTGCAGAACTTCCTGGTGACCCGCGCTCGCCACTGAGCGGGCCGTACAAGTTGTGCACCAGGATCATTCGACTGTCATTTTCGATCATTGAGCCGGGGTAGACCGGCTCGTATCGTCCTTCCTCACCAGGCTGTCGCCGCGCGCTGCGTGGCGGGCATGCCCTCACAAGAAGAATAATCGGGAGGAATACCGCATGTCCGGACTCAACCTTCATCCCCTGGCCGCCGCCTCGCTGGAGCGCTGGCACGAAATGGTCGCGCGGCAAGACCTCAGCGACCTGCCCGAACTCCTGGCGGCGAACGTGGTGTTCCGCTCGCCCATGGCCCACACGCCCTATCCGGGGGTGACGGTGGTTTCCACCATCCTCAATACCGTGCTCAAGGTTCTCGTCGACTTCACCTACCACCGCCAGCTGGCCACGGCCGATGGCTGCAGCGTGGTGCTGGAGTTCAGCGCCAGTGTCGATGGGCGCGAGCTGAAGGGCATCGACATGATTCGCTTCGACGAGCAGGGCAAGATCGTCGACTTCGAGGTGATGGTCCGGCCCATGAGTGGCCTGCAGGCACTGGGTGAGGAAATGGGCCGGCGCGTAGGGGCCTTCCTGGCTGCCGCCAAGGCCTGAGCCGGCACGGGTACGGGAGCGACAGCCGCGCCCCCGTACCGGTGTGGCAGCGAATGGGACCCGCCGCAAGGGCGAGTTGATACAGCGTCAGTAGGTGTAGACGAAGTCTCGCACGCCGCGGCCATCGAACTCGACCGCCAGCCACTCGCGCAGCAGGATGGTGGTGCGTTCGGGCTCTTCCAGCGGCGGCAGGTGGCCGCAATTTTCGAGGATTTCCAGTCGCGAACCGGTGATGCGTTCATGCATCAGCCAGGCTTCGGACACTGGCGTGAGCTGGTCGTCGGCACCCACCACGATCAGGGTGGGCACCTGGATATCGCCCAGTACGGGCAGGGAGTCGGCGCGCTTGATGATCGCCTGCTGCTGGCGCACGAAACCGTCCTTGCCCACGGCCGCGGCCATTTGCTGCACGGTGGCCGATACCTGGGAGTCCAGCCAGCGGGGATGGATCAGGCGCGGCATCAGTTGCGGGCTGACGCCGACGAAGCGGCCGCGCTCGGCAAGCTCCAGCAGCCCCTGGCGGGTCGCGGCGCGCTCCGGCGAGTCGAGGCTGGCCATGGTGTCGAACAGGGCAAGGCGCAGGACCCGCTCCGGGGCCTGGCGCATGATTTCGAAGGCGACATAGCCACCCATCGACAGCGCCGCCAGGGCGAACTGCCCGGGGACTTCGTCCAGCACGCGTCGCGCCATGGCGGCAATGCTGTCATTCCGGGTGAGGTCGGGGATCCGGATGTCCACCTCATCGGCGAGGGCGGCGGCCTGGTACGCCCAGAGGCGCTCGTCGTTCAGCAGGCCCGGCAACAGGACCAGAGTCGTTGGGGTTTCTTCCATAAGGCAAGGCACTCGTACAGATGGCGAGTCGCTGCACGGGCGGCACGGGGGCCGTTCGAACAGGCGACAGGGATCAGGGGTTACGCGGATGGAAGCCATCAGCGCACCCTGGATACGGAGCGTTTCACATAAGTGAACAGCGAATTTTAGCCGCATTCCACCGCAGAGGTCGCACAAAGGATTCCTCGAAGGTTCCGAGCCGGCACCGGGCAAGGGCGGCGAGGGCGCTGTATCCCTTTGTATCCGGGCCCTCGCCCTGTTGGCTCGCTTACAAATGCTTCCGGTTGCGGATACGCCGCGGATACATGGCTGAGGCGAAATGGCCACACCCGAACGAGGCAGGCCCAATCGCCTCGCCCGGGGTTCCCAAGCCCGCTACCCATGCCCGGAGAAGCACCATGACTCGTACCCAGATCTCGAACAAGACCCGCATCGGCCTGATCGCTGCCACCCTGGCCGGCGGCATGAACCTCGCCAGTTCCGCTGCCTTCGCCGTGGAGGCGCTGCCCCAGGGTTACCAGCTGGCCGCCGCCGACAAATCTGCCGAAGGCAAATGCGGTGAAGGCAAATGTGGCGCCGCCGAAGCCAGCGGGAAATCGGCCGAAGGCAAGTGTGGCGAGGGCAAGTGCGGTGCCGCCGAAGCCGGCAACGACAGTGCCAAGGCCGCGGAAGGCAAATGCGGTGAAGGCAAGTGCGGCGACGCCTCCTTCGCCCGTACCGACACCGACGGCGACGGCCTGGTTTCCCGCAAGGAGCTGCTGACCGTGGCCCCGAACGGTGGCGCGGAATTCGAAGCCATGGACACCAACAAGGACGGCTTCCTGTCCGAAGGCGAGGTCTACAGGTTCCGCAGCAACCAGTACATCTCCAACGGCAAGAAAGTCCCCACCGAGCTGTTCGTGAACATGAGCAAGGCCAAGAACTGAGCCGCCGCGTCCTGCCCTCCCTGCGCCGCTGGCGGGGGGAGGGGCCACCGCCTGGAGAATGCCCCCATGAGCACTGCTTCCTTCCCCTCTGGCGCCGGTCTCGGCCTGCGTCGCGCGCTGTTGCCCGATCTGCTGGAGATGGACGCTGGCGCCGTGGACTTCCTGGAGTGCACGCCGGACAACTGGATCAACGTCGGCGGTCGCCAGGGTGACGGCCTGGCCCGTCTCGCCGAACGCTTCCCGCTGGCCTGCCACGGCCTGTCGCTGTCCCTTGGCGGACCGGCCCCCCTGGATCGCGAGTATCTCCAGCGCATCCGCGGGTTCCTCGATAGTCATGAGGTGGCCTTCTTCAGCGAGCACCTGAGCTACTGCTCGGACGACGGCCAGCTCTACGACCTTTTGCCATTGCCCTTCACCGATGAGTCGGTGCGCCATGTCGCCTCGCGCATCCGTCAGGCCCAGGATGCACTGGGGCGGCGCATCGCCGTGGAGAACATTTCCTACTACGCCGCGCCCTATCAGGCGCTGCAGGAGATCGACTTTCTCCGCGCGGTACTGGAGGAGGCCGACTGCGACCTGCTGCTGGACGTCAACAACCTCTATGTCAACGCGATCAACCACGGTTACGACGCCGCCGCCTACCTGGCCGCGCTGCCAGCGGAGCGAGTGGTGTACCTGCATGTGGCCGGCCACTACGACGAAGCGCCGGACCTGAAGATCGATACCCACGGCGCCACCGTGAAGGGTGCTGTCTGGACCTTGCTGGAACAGGCCTACCAGCGCTTCGGCGTGCTGCCGACCCTGCTGGAACGTGACTTCAATATCCCGCCCCTGGCCGAACTGCTGGGTGAGGTGGAACAGATCCGCATGCGCCAGCAGGCCGCCATCGCCTGGCCGGAGGTGCGCCGTGCATGAGGTCCTGCATGACCAGTTGATGAGCCTGGCCCGCTACGTGCGCGACCCGCAGCACAACGCGCCGCCGCCGGGCATCGAGGCGCACCGTCTGGCGGTTTACCGGCAGTTGTTCTTCGGCAATGTGGAGTCGCTGCTGTCGGGCGGCTTTCCGGTGCTTCGCACCAGCCTGGGCCCCGAGAAGTGGCAGGCGCTGATCAACACTTTCTACGCGCAGTACCGTTGCAAGACGCCCTTGTTCAGCGAAATTTGTGGAGAGTTCGTCGACTTTCTGGCCGAAGGGGGAGGGGACCTCCTCGATCTGCCGCCCTGGGTGGTGGAACTGGCCCATTACGAGTGGGTGGAGGCCGCACTGTTGCTGAGCGACAGGTGCGAGCCTGCCCATGACCCCGAGGGCGACCTGCTGGAAGGGGAGCCTGTGTTGTCGAGCCTGGCCTGGCCCCTGGCTTACCAGTGGCCGGTCACCGAGATCGGCCCTGACTACCTGCCCCAGCAAGCGCCGGAGCAACCGACCCTGGTACTGGCGCGCCGTGGCACCGACCAGAAGGTGCATTTCTGGCGCCTCGCGCCCCTGGCCCATGCACTGCTGGAGTCACTACAGGAGAGGCGTTGCCCGGGCCGAAGACACCTGGAAACCCTCGCCCAGGCCATTGGCGCGGAGCCCGAAACCGTCCTGCCGCAGGGCCTGGCCCTGCTGGAAAACCTGCGTGCCCAAGGCGTGGTGCTCGGCACCCGCGCCTGAGATGCGAGCTGTTGCCGGTGTCTGCCTCTTTAGCTCGGTGTGGACTGCGCACCGATTTCAGGCCCACCCCGCCGCAGGTCTGCATTCGTGCTTCGACGGTCGTGGGAGTTGTCTTGTATGCGGAAATCCATATATTCACGTTTCCCCATGTCCTTTGCCCTATCCCACGTCGAGGCCTCCATGGCGAGTCTCCAGACCCCAATTACCGTGTTCAAGGCCCTGGCCGATGAAACCCGGGCTCGGCTGATGCTACTCATCGCGCGTGAGGGTGAGCTGTGCGTCTGCGAGCTGACCTGCGCGCTGGACGAGAGCCAGCCGAAGATTTCCCGCCATCTCGCGCAACTGCGCACTGGTGGGCTGCTGGCAGATCGGCGCCAGGGACAATGGGTGTACTACCGCCTTCACCCGGACCTTCCCGCCTGGGTGCGCAGCATGCTGAGCACGGCACTGGAGGCCAACCAGGACTGGCTGACGGGGGATGTTTCCCGGCTGGATGCGATGGGCGGCCGCCCGGAACGAGCCGCCGCTTGTTGTTGAGCGTCAGCTTCAACAGGTAGCCGCGCTTTCCTTCCTTTTCTGTAATCACTGAGCACACTTTCATGAGTATCAAAGTCGGTATCAACGGCTTCGGTCGTATCGGTCGCTTGGCCCTGCGCGCCGCCTGGGGCTGGCCGGAGTTCGAGTTCGTCCGCATCAATGACCCGGTGGGTGACGCGGTGACCCACGCGCATCTGTTGAACTTCGATTCGGTGCATGGCCGCTGGCATCACGAGGCCAGCGCCGAGGGCGATTGCATGATGATCGGTGGCAAGCGCATCCAGGTCACCGCCAACAAGGCGATTGCCGACACCGACTGGTCGGACTGCGATCTGGTGATCGAGGCCAGTGGCAAGATGAAGACCGTCGCCGTGCTTCAGGCCTATCTGGATAAAGGCGTGAAGCGGGTGGTGGTGAGCGCACCGGTGAAGGAGGAGGGCGCGCTGAACGTCGTCATGGGGGTGAACCAGCACCTGTTCGATCCGGCACAGCACCGCATCGTCACCGCCGCGTCCTGCACCACCAACTGCCTGGCGCCGGTGGTCAAAGTGATTCACGAGAACCTCGGCATTCGCCATGGTTCGATCACCACCATCCACGACCTTACCAATACCCAGAGCATCCTCGACCAGCCGCACAAGGACCTGCGCCGCGCCCGCGCTTCGGGCATGAGCCTGATCCCCACCACCACGGGTTCGGCGACCGCGATTGCCGAAATCTTCCCCGAGCTGCGCGGCAAGCTGAACGGCCACGCCGTGCGCGTACCGCTGGCCAACGCCTCGCTGACCGACTGCGTGTTCGAGGTGGAGCGGGCAACCACGGTGGAGGAGGTCAACCAACTGCTCAAGGCGGCTGCCAATGGCGAGCTGAAAGGCATTCTCGGCTTCGAGGAACGCCCGCTGGTGTCCATCGACTACCGCACCGACCCGCGCTCCTCGATCATCGATGCGCTGTCGACCCTGGTGGTCAACGGTACCCAGGTGAAGCTCTACGCCTGGTACGACAACGAGTGGGGCTACGCCAACCGCACCGTCGAACTGGCCCGCCTGGTCGGCTCGGCCGGCTGATCGGGGCGCATGGCGATCATGAAAGCCTTGTCGGCCCTTTCCCCGGAAGTGCGCCAATACCTGCTGGTGACCGGCAACTACTGGGCCTTCACTCTCACCGACGGCGCGCTGCGCATGCTGGTGGTGCTGCACTTCCACACCTTGGGCTTCACGCCCCTGCAGATCGCCGCGCTGTTTCTGTTCTACGAGATCTTCGGTGTCATCACCAACCTGGTGGGCGGCTACCTGGGCGCGCGCCTGGGTCTGAATCGCACCATGAACATCGGTCTCGGCATGCAGGTGATTGCCTTGCTGATGCTGGTTGTGCCGACCGCCTGGCTCACCATCTCCTGGGTGATGGGGGCGCAGGCGCTCTCGGGCATCGCCAAGGACCTCAACAAGATGAGCGCCAAGAGCTCGATCAAGCTCCTGGTGCCGGGCAGCCAGCAGGGCAGGTTGTACCGCTGGGTGGCGGTCCTCACCGGGTCGAAGAATGCCTTGAAGGGCGTCGGCTTCTTCCTGGGCGGCGCCTTGCTGGCACTGCTGGGCTTCAAGGGGGCGGTACTGGCCATGGCGGTGGTACTGGCGCTGATCTGGCTTGGCAGTCTGGTGACACTGAAAAAGGACCTGGGCAAGGCCAAGGCGAAGCCGAAGTTCCGCGACATCCTGTCGAAAAGCCGGGCGATCAATGCGCTCTCGGCGGCGCGGCTGTTTCTCTTCGGCGCACGCGATGTCTGGTTTGTGGTGGCGCTGCCGGTCTACCTGAGCACCGTCTTTGGCTGGGATTTCTGGCTGGTGGGCGGCTTCCTCGCCGCCTGGATCATCGGCTACGGCATCGTGCAGTCCGTGGCGCCAGCCATCACCGGCAAGCAGCGTGACCATGTCCCGGATGGTCGCGCGGCCTTCGCCTGGGCGGCCTCGCTGGCCGTGGTGCCGGCGGGCATTGCCATCGGACTGGCAGCAGGCTGGTCAAGCCAGGCGGTGTTGCTGGGGGGCCTGATGCTGTTCGGCGTGCTGTTCGCGGTGAACTCGTCGCTGCACAGCTACCTGATCGTCAGTTACGCCAAGGAAGACGGCGTGTCGCTGGACGTGGGGTTCTACTACATGTCCAACGCCCTGGGCCGGTTGCTGGGTACCTTGCTGTCCGGCTGGGTCTACCAGGTGCAGGGGCTGGAAGCCTGTCTGTGGATGTCCACGCTGTTCATCCTGATGGCCGCGGCGATCTCATGCGCCTTGCCCCGGCATTCGCCAGCCCAGGGGCGTAACCCGTAGGAGCTGGCTTGCCTGCCAATGGCCCCGTTTCGCCAGCAAGCTGGCTCCTACAGGGCCCGGCAACGTGCCTGCCAGCTCCCGTGCAGCGACTATGCTGGAACTCAGTTGTATGGCAGTGGAAGGCCAACGCTGCAGCGCGCTTGACCCGAAAGGGATGTCGAGGCCGGCCCCGGCAGAAATGATGATCATTGGACCGAAATGATTTGGATCGGGCCCGGCGCGGTTGGACGATCTCCGCCTCTTGCCCGCCGGACTGCCTCCAGGTCCGGCTGTTCTCGCTCGAATGCCACCGCAGAAGGAGAGCCAAATGCTGCCGAATGCCGTTTCAGAAAGGATCCTGTCCCGCGGATTGATGGATGTGTTCATTCGAGCGGGGCTGGTGGCGATCCTCGCCATCTCCTGTTACGAGGTGTTCCGTCCCTTTCTGAACCTGATGCTCTGGGCAATGATCCTGGGCGTTACCTTCTATCCGTTGCATCTGAGGATCAAATCCCGCCTGGGCCTGCGTGACGGGCATGTGGCCACGCTGATCGTGGTCGTCTCGCTGATCCTGCTGATGGTGCCCATCTACCTGCTGGCGGCGTCCATGGCCGAGTCGGTGCAGGCGGCCATCGAACTGATCAAGAGCGGGGAGCTGCACGTGCCGGCGCCCAACGAATCCGTTGCCAGTTGGCCGCTGATCGGCCAGCCGCTGTTTGACTTCTGGCAGCGCGCTTCCAGCGACCTGACCAGCCTGATCAAGCAACTCTTGCCGCACCTGCGCGGATTCGGCCTGGGCCTGTTCGGCAAGCTGGCCGGCGTTGGTGCGGGCTTCCTGCTGTTCATCGCCGCGCTGATCGTCGGCGGCATCTTCATGGCCTTCGGCGAGAATGGTCACCGCAACGCCGTGAAGATCGCCTCGCGGATTTCCGGGCTGGATCGTGGACCGCAGATCGCCCAGCTGTGTACCGCGACCATCCGAGCCGTGGCCCAGGGCGTGGTGGGCATCGCGTTCATCCAGATGCTGCTGGTGGGGCTGGGTTTCGTGTTCATGGGCATTCCGGGCGCCGGCCTTCTTGCGCTGATGGTCCTGCTGCTGGGGATCATGCAGTTGCCGGTGGTGCTGATCACGATTCCGGCGATCATCTTCGTCTTCGCAACCGAAGGGGCCAGCCTCGGCACCATCGTGTTTGCCGTCTACAGCTTCGTCGCCGGCATGTCCGACAACATCCTCAAGCCGCTCCTGCTTGGCCGGGGCGTGAACGTTCCAATGCCGGTGGTGCTGATCGGCGCCCTGGGCGGCATGGTCACCGGCGGCATCATCGGGCTGTTCATCGGCCCGGTGATCCTGGCGGTGGGCTACATGCTGTTCTGGCACTGGGTGGAGGACCAGCCAAAGGCACAGGAAGACGCGGAGGAAGAGGAGAGGGCGGCCTGATCCGGATTGGGCGCCATGGCTCGTTCCGCCTGCCTGCGCCTTCTGCTGCTGGGTACCCTGGGTCTTGGCGGCTGCGTGCGCCTGGGCCCGGACTTCCAGCCGCCTCGCGAGCCCTGGGTGGAGCACTGGAGCAGCACGGCGGTGGAACAGGTCAGCCTCAACCGCCCGCAGCCAGACTTCATCCAGTGGTGGCAGGTATTCGAGGACCCGATCCTCGATGCGCTGATCGCCGAGGCGGACACCCATAACCCCAACCTGGAAATTGCCGGCCTGCGAGTAATGGAAGCCCGTGCGCAGTTGGGTATCGCCGTGAGTGGCCGTTATCCGCAGTTCCAGCAGGCCAGCGCCGACAGCCTCTACCTGGACCGTGATCAGTCCGGAGGCCAGAACCCTCGCGACACCCATTCCTGGCAGTACAGCGCAGGGTTCGATATCGCCTGGGAACTGGACTTCTGGGGACGCTTCAGCCGCGCCATCGAATCTGCCGACGCCGCCTACTTCGCCGCCCGTGCCAACTACGAGGACGTCCTGGTGCTCCTGCGAGCCCAGGTGGCGGATACCTATTTCGTCATGCGCACCTTCGAAGCCCGCCTGGGCATCGCCCAGGAGAACGCTGAGCGGCAGAAGCGCAGCTTCGAAATCACCGAACGCCTGTTCCGCAGCGGCGACAGCTCGGAGCTGGACTTCCAGCAGGCCAAGACCCAGTACCTGGGCACCCTGGCGACCATCCCGGACCTGGAAGCGCAGCTCCAGCGGACGCGCAACACCCTGGCCGTACTGCTCGGCCGCCCGCCCGGAGCGCTGCCAGAACTGTCGGGCGGGGAAGGGCAGGTGCCGCTGCTGGACCGCGCGGTCCTGCAGGACGTGCCGGCGAACCTGCTGCTGCGCCGCCCGGATGTGCGTGCCGCCGAACTGGCGGTGGCCGCCCAGTCGGCCTTGATCGGCGTTGCCGAAACCGACCTTTATCCCTCGGTGACACTTCTGGGCAGCATCGTCTGGAGCGCCTCGACCCTCGATGGGGTGCCGGACACCCTGGACCTGGTCGCCGGCCCCGGCATTGCCTGGAACGTCTTCGACCACGGCCGCATCAAGAACGACGTGCGGGTGCAGGACGCCCGACTGCAGCAGCTGATCGAGGCCTATCGCGACCGCGTGCGCCAGGCGGCGCGGGAAGCCGACGACGCCGCCACCGGTCTATCCAAGGCGCTGGACAGCGAGCGCATCCGCCGAGAGAGCGCCCTGGCCGCGCTGCGCTCCCTGGACCTGGCCAATGCCCAGTACCGCGAGGGTTTCGCCGACTTTCAGCGGGTGCTGGACGCCCAGCGCGAATTGTTCCAGCAGCAGGAGAACTACCTGCTCAGCCGCAGCGATGCCGTCAGCAACCTGATCGGCCTGTACAAGGCCCTCGGCGGCGGCTGGTACCGGGATGGCCCGATGATCGACGACGCCACCCGCAAAGAGATGCAGCAACGGACCGACTGGGACGACCTGCTGGACGAGCCGCCTCCGGCCCGGCCGGTCACAGATAGCGAACAAGGTGAACGAGAATGAGCGAGCAATCGCAGGCCGAAGCACCGAGCCAGCCCGAACCCACGGGCAAGCCCGATGCGGCGGCGAAGGGAACCCGCTGGGTGGCGCTGGTCATCGTCCTGACGCTGGCCTGGTATCTGCTGGCGGACCGCTTCACCCCCTATACCCAGCAGGCCCGCGTGCAGGCCTTTGTGGTACCGGTGGCGGCGGAAGTCGCAGGAAGGGTCACCAAGGTGAATGTGCGCAACAACCAGGACGTGGAGGCGGGCGCCGTGCTCTTCGAGCTGGACCCGGAGCAGTACCGTATCGCCGCCGATCGCGCCCGCGCCGACCTGGAAACCATGCGTCGGCAGATCGGTGCCAGTACCGCCGCCATCGACTCGGCGCTGGCCTCGCTGCGGGCCGCCCAGGCCAATGAGATCAAGGCCCGCCAGGACAGCGACCGCCTCGAACGGCTCTACCGGGAGGATCCGGGCACCATCTCCGTGCGTCGCCTGGAAGTGGCGCGTGCGACCCTGGAGCAGTCCATCAGCCAGGTAGCTGCGGCGCGTGCCGAAGTGCAGCGGGCGCGGGAGCAGCAGGGGGGCAGCGAGGAGGAGAACGCACAGTTGCGCAGCGCCGCCACCGCGTTGGAAAAGGCCCAGCTCGACGAGACCAATACGCGTGTAAAGGCACGTTCCGCCGGACTGATTACCGACTTGCGCACGGACGTCGGCCAATACGTCGGGGCAGGCAGTCCGGTGATGACCCTGATCGCCATCCACGACCTCTGGCTGAGCGCCGAGATGACCGAGAACAACCTGGGCCACGTCGAGGTGGGCAGCCCAGTGGCCATCGTGCTCGATGCGTTTCCGGGCCGGGTGTTCGAAGGTCGGGTGCGCAGCGTCGGTTACGGCGTCAGCGTGGGCCAGGCACCGGCACCCGGCACCTTGCCGACGGTGGAGAACAGCCGCGACTGGCTGCGACCGGCGCAGCGCTTTCCGGTCATCGTGGAATTCGCGCCCGGCGAGCTGGACCAACTGCGTGGCTTGCGCGTTGGCGGCCAGGCGGAGGTCATGGCCTTCCCCATCGAGGGCAATCCGCTCAATCCCCTGGGCCGCGTGTTCATCCGCCTGATGAGCTGGCTGTCCTATGCCTACTGAGCAAGACCCGCGCGGCCGGCGCGCCTTGCGCCTGGCCAGCGGCGTCGCCCTGGCCCTGGCGGTGAGTTTCGGCATGGCCTTGCCGATTCCCTTCCTGGCGCCGATCTTCGTGCTCCTGCTGCTAGTGACGAACAACCGTCCATTGCCCTTGAAAGCCGCCCCGGCGCTGGCCCTGGTCATCATGCTCACCACCGGCAGCGGTCTGCTGATGATCCCGCTGCTGCAACACGCGCCACCCGCTGGCGTGCTGTTGGTGGGCCTGTGCCTGTTCCTGTGTTTCCGCCATGGCCTGCGCGGCGGCAATCCGCTGGTGACGCAGTTCCTCGTGGTCGGCCTGACGATGATCTCGGCGGCAGGCACCTTTCTTTTCCCCCTGGCAGTCACCGTGATCGAGGCCCTGGCCAAGGGCATGCTGCTGGCCGTGCTGGTGTCCCTGGTCAGCCACGCCTTGTTCCCGGAGCCCGCCGATGCACCAGCGGCGCGACCTCGTCCGGTGCTGGATGCCAGCGAATCCGCCTGGATCGCCCTGCGCGCCGCGCTGGTGGTGCTGCCGGCCTTTCTTCTCGCGCTGATCGACCCGAACAGCTACATGCCGCTGATCATGAAGTCGGTCAGCCTCGGTCAGCAGGTCTGTGGCACCTCGGCCCGCACCGCCGGCCGCGAACTGCTGGGTTCGACGCTGCTCGGCGGCCTGCTTGCGATCCTGTTCTGGAGCGCCTTGAGCCTGTTCCCGCACCTGTGGATGTTCTTTCTCTGGATGTTGTTATTCGGCCTGGTGCTGGGCCGGCGGCTCTATGCCCTGGCGGCGCCCCGGCAGACGCCGGGATTCTGGATGAACACCCTGGTGACCCTGATCATCCTGCTGGGCCAGTCGGTGCAGGACAGCGAGTCCGGCAAGGACGTCTACACCGCCTTCGCGGTGCGCATGGCGCTGTTCATCGCCGTCACCCTGTACGCCTGCGCGGCGGTCTACCTCATCGACCGCCGGCGTTTCCAGCTGCAGCGCCGCCAGGAGAGGGCGGCCCTGGCGCCCGAGAAATCAGACTGAACGAATTGCCACGGCAGCGCGTCGGAATGAGGTAGGCCCCTCGCGGGCCTTTCAGCCACCTGTTGGCTCGGCGCGGCATCGTCGGCGCCAGGCCGGGAGCTTGCCCCATGGACAACCCAGACGATCGTGAAGACATCATCCGCACCCTCAATACCCTGATCGAGACCTGCAAGGACGGCGAAGCCGACTTCACGGCCTGTGCCGCTGACGTCCAGCGCTCGGACCTGCAGGAATGGTTCACCACCCGTTCGAAAGACTGCCGCAATGCAGCCACCGAGTTGCAGCGTTCAGTGGTGGAACTGGGCGGCAGGCCCGGGCAGAGCGCCAGCGTCAGCGGCGAACTGCATCGTCGCTGGGTCGACCTTAAAACCCTGGTTTCCGGCAAGGACGAACAGCTCATCCTCGACGAGGCCGAGCGCGACGAAACCCTGGCGGCCAAGCAGTACGCCGAGGCCCTGCATCAGCCGTTGCCCACCGAGATCCGCGCCATGGTCCAGCGCCAGTACGAAGGCGTCCTGCGCAATCACGCGGAAATCAGGGCCATGCGCAACATCGCGCGTACGGGCTGACAACAGAATCGATTCTGCCTGTGACGATTCGAATGCACGAGCGGGTAGGGTGCGCCGTGCGCTCCGGCGGTTCGCACAGCGCACCCGGTCCAGACCGGTTGGCAGGAAGCCTGAATCATTGCCAACGCGGACCTGTCGATTACAACAGGAACAGCAACGTGAGGAGATTGCTCATGAGCGATCTTGTCAACGTCTGGGTACCCGCCAAGCGTTTTGGCGTGAAGGTCGTGACATCCCTGGCGGCGCGCCGCCGCAAGAAGCGCAGGAAGGTAGTCAGTGTGACCCGGTTCGTGGCGATGGTGTGATTGGGTCTGATCTCGCGAAGGTGCGAGGGGAGGGCGTGCCGCCCCGGCTCCATGGCCGGAATTGACTAAACTGGCTACCGGGGCTTCTCTCCACCTTTGAGAAGAAAGCGTATGCCGCGTGTTCTTATCCTGGCGTTCGGCCTGTTGTTCTCCGCCTTTGCCTGGACGCAGACCATCATCGCGGCAGCCGACGCCTATCCCCCCTTTGCCGATCCGGCGCACCCTTCGCAGGGGATCAGCTTGCAGATTGTTCGGGCCGCGTATGCCACCCAGGGCTACACGGTCGACATGCGCTTCGTTCCCTGGGCGCGAGCGGTCAGCGGCGTGAAAAACGGCGAGTACGACATCCTGCCCAATGCCTGGTGGACGCAAGAGCGGGCGGCGTTCCTACTGTTCAGCGAGCCCTACATGAGGAGCGAGATCAAGTTCATCAAGCGCAAGGGTGATCCGTTCGAATACCACGGCCTGGAAAGCCTGACCGGAAAAACGGTGGGGATTGTCAAAGGCTATGGCTACGGCGACGACTTCCTCAATGCCGCCCATTTCTCTCGGCCCGAGGTTTCCAAAGTCCTGCAAAACATCAAGAAACTGGTTCGCGGGCGAATCGATTTGACGCTTGAGGACGAGGTAGTCGCACGCTGGATCATCAAGAACAATGCGCCTGGCCTGATGCAACAGATCGAGTTCACCCGTAACAGCTTGTCCAGCCAACAAATGCACGTAGCCAGCAGTTTGAGCAGCCCGCGCCACAAACTCCTCATCGACCAGTTCAACAAGGGGCTGGCCGCGATCAAGGCGAATGGCACCTACGACAAGATTCTTCGGGAGAACGACCTGAAGTAACGCGGCCCGGGTGACGCCGTGAAATGGCATTCGAACTGGCGGAAGGATGACCTTTTGAACAGTGATGAGCAAGCCTCTACATGGCTGGCTCAAGCTGGATTTGGTCCTGCATCTTTACCGTCAGCGAAAGGCGGAGTGCTCCTATCGAACCTCCGCACCCTGCGGGATGCGGTTGAAGTCCTTGTTCATGCACGGCGCGAAGAACGCGACGCCGACCCTTCGGTGCTCAACAGTTTCTTGCGTGATGCCGTACCGCAGTTGACATGGGTTGCTCATCAACCAGAGCTGGACCGTTTTCATCACAAAGATGAATCCAGCCGCCAGCTCGCCAGGTTGGCGTACTCAGCAGCAGAGCTGCTGGCAGAAGGTGATTTCAGTCTTGTCAGGAAATGCGAGAGCCCGGACTGTTCACTCATGTTCTATGACCGAACCAAATCTCATAAGCGACGCTGGTGCAGCATGGCCTTGTGCGGGAACCGTCATAAGGTGGCTGAGTTCCGAAAACGCCGCCAAGGCCAAGCGGGATGAATCAGGTCAGCAGCAGGTCTCGCAACGATTTGAAGGCCGGGGTGTTGTAGCCAGCACGGCAAACCAACTGGGTATCAGTCTGCATAATCGGATGCAGCGTCAGGTTCGTCGTGCCGCCAATCAGTTCTAGTACGGAACGCGGCACGATGCCAAAGCACGACCCGGCCGTCACACACGCCAGTATTCCGTGATACGACCCAAGTTCCTGCACCTTCAAAGCTCGAAAAGGATGTCCCTTCCCGCTGTTGAACCACTGCTCGGCGATTTGGCGGTATGAACAGCTGGAGGCGAAACCGCCTAGTGTCGTCAACGACACATCATCGGGCCCATTCACTACCGGATGACCTTCAGGCAACACCAATACGAGTTCTTCGGTGAAGACTGGGAGGCTCTCAATTTCAGGCGGGAACGGCTCTGCTTCCCAACGCCCATCCTTGAGGGAAGAGGGTTGTGCGACCAACGCACAATCCACACGCCGCTCCATCACAGCATCAAGCATTCGCCCCGTCGGTCCGGTTGTAACGGTCAACTCCACCTCTGGATGCTCGCGGTGAAAGCGAGCCAGTTTCTGTGGCAGGCGACTGGCAGCAGTACTTTCCATTGTCCCTAGGCGCAAGGGGCCTGATGGGCTATCTGGGTGCATGGACTGCTTCGCTTGTTCTGTGAGTGCAAGGATCTGCTCAGCGTATAGAAGGAACTCTTGGCCACGCTCGGACAGTTTCATGCGTTTTCCATCACGCAGGAAAAGCTCAACACCCAGTTCGTCCTCAAGCTGCCGGATCCTGGTCGTGACGTTCGACTGCACGCGATTCAGGGCCGCGGCCGCTCGCGTCACGCTTTGCGCTTCCGCTACCGCACGAAAAATTTCCAATACCGCCAGATCCATCAAGCACCTCAAATCTCTTGCAGAGAACGTGTTGTCAGAAATATTCTCTATGAGAGATATTAAGTCAAGCTCATGCTAGGGCCTGACGAGACAACAGAGGTAAACGCAATGCCAAACCCGCTGCAGTCGCTTCTTGAGATCGAAATCCCCGTCATCCAGGCCCCCATGGTCGGGGTCTCAACGCCCAAACTGGCCGCAGCGGTTTCCAACGCAGGCGGACTGGGGTCAATCGGCGTTGGAGCCAGTTCGGTAGAGCAAGCCAGGGAAATGATCCGCGAGACCTTTAGGCTGACGGACAAACCGTTCAACGTGAACGTTTTTTGTCATCGCCCCGCTGAGCGCGATGAGGATTTGGAGCAAGGCTGGCTTCGCGGTCTTGCACCTCTTTTTGCTGAATACGACGCTGATCCGCCAAGCTCGCTGAGAGAGATCTACACCTCCTTCGTAGAAGATGTACCGATGCTGCAGATGCTCCTGGAAGAGCGGCCTGATGTAGTCAGCTTCCATTTCGGTCTTCCTCCCCAGTCGATGATCAATGCACTCAATGCAGCCGGAATCGTGACGATGTGCTCAGTCACAAACCTCGATGAGGCGCAGTTGGCTGAGCGCGCTGGCGTGCATGTGCTCATAGCCCAAGGTATCGAGGCCGGGGGCCACAGAGGAGTCTTCGAGCCGGCGAACGATGATGCGATCGGTGTCATGGCTTTGGTTCGGTTGCTGACATCGCGATGCAAATTACCAGTGGTAGCGGCCGGCGGGATTATGGATGGGGCAGGGATCAAAGCTGCAATGACGCTCGGCGCCTGCGGTGCGCAGCTTGGCACAGCCTTTATCCTCTGCCCTGAGACATCCGCAAACGCTGCCTACCGGGAAGCAATGAAAAGCCATCGCGCCTATCACACCCAGGTTACCAGTGTGATTTCTGGGCGACCTGCCCGGGGCATAGTCAATCGTAACTTCACGGATCTACCTTCGGAGCACGCCTCTATACCGGCATATCCCGTCACCTACGATGCCAATAAAGCTCTGAATGCCGCAGCAAACGCACAAGGTAATTTTGATTTCGCGGTGCAATGGGCGGGGCAGGGGGCTCCGCTTGCTAGGGAAATGCCAGCAGCAGCTTTGATCAAGTTGCTAGCGGCTGAAATCAACTGTGAGCATTGAACGAGGAGCGGGTATGTCATCCAAGGTTCAGTTGTACGTAGACCATTTGTTCGCTAGTCCCTACTCCATGTCGGTATTTGTCGCCTTGGTGGAGAAAGGTCTGGATTTTGACATCATTAACATCGACATCGACGCTGGTGAGCAGCACAGCGCTGAATACGCCAAGCTATCGATCACGCGCCGTGTGCCCATGATCATTGATGACGGTTTTGCGTTGACTGAATCCTCAGCCATTACCGAGTATCTGGATTACGTTTACCCCGACGGGCCTTTATATCCTCGTGCGCCCCGTGCTAAAGCACGTGCTCGGCAACTTCAGGCATGGATACGCAGTGATTTCATGCCCATTCGTGAAGAGCGCTCCACTGCTGTGATCTTCTACCGACCAACCAACAATCCGCTATCCGAAAACGCCCAACAGGCCGCGCATCGGCTATTCGAAGCGATCGATCCGCTGATAGAAAATCCAGAGGCCAATCTCTTTGGGGAGTGGAGCATCGTCGATGTTGACCTGGCTCTTCTTCTGAATCGGATGGTCATGAACGGTGACGATGTACCACCGAAGCTGGCCGCCTATGCGAAAAATCAGTGGAAACGGCCATCGGTAGTCCGATGGACTGCTCAAGCTCGGCCTGATATTGACTGAGCCCGCCTGGGCCTAGCCTTCATGAGTGCCCGCGTAGGCATTCATGAGGCAACATTCGGAGACGCCCCATGCACCGCCCAGGTCTACTCTCTGCCGGGCACGCGATCGGCGGTGCATCCGGCGCATTTTTCGGAGGGTGGATATTCGATCACACGGGTGAGTACGTTACCTTGTGGTACGTCTCCATCATGCTTGCCGGCCTGGCAGCAGCTTTGATCATCCTATTGAAAGAAGAGAGGGAGCCTGCCGGTACTATTCAGGCTCAGGACGCTTAGTCTTTAGGCACTGAGCGAGCCCCCGGCTAATCGCTTCCCTTCATAGCATTCACTTCCAATTCAAACATGTCAGTACAGGAAAGCCTCTTAGCCTCAGCTACTTCCGCTTGAAGGCATCACGACGAGACTCGCGTTCGTGAAGGAAACGATCGCTGATCAGCGCTTCCAAGTCCTTGCGTTCCACAGCGTCGCCGCAGTGAGGACAAACGCTGGCCACACCCACATCATGGCCGCAGGCGCGGTGCACGAAATGCACGGCCAACCCCTCATCCGGGTTCTTGCACCACTTCTCGCCCCAGGCGCGCAGCGCGTAGATCACAGGATAGAAGTCCCAGCCCTTGTTGGTCAGATGGTATTCGTAGCGCAGCGGCTTCTCGCTGTAGGGCCGGCGTTCGACCAGGCCATTCGCCTCCAGCGCTTTGAGCCGCGAAGTCAGCATCTGGGGCGTAGCGGTGGTCTGGATCTGCATTTCCTCGAAGCGTGTCGCGCCCATGTACAGCTCACGCAGGACCAAAATGGTCCATTTGTCGCCCACCAAATCCATCGAGCGTGCCACCGGGCACACCGTATCGCTTGTCACGTCCAGCATCGACATCACGCTGCTTTCTCCGCAGAAACTATTGTTTTCATAGTAACCCAGCGTGATTAACCATGTCGCATGGATTAACGCTCAAAGCCTCATCCCTGTTGACACTATGTTTTTCATAGTTAGTATGAAGCCTATGCGGCTTGCGCTGTCGCAGCGCGGCATCTGTCGGTATAGCAAACGTCCCAGAACGCCTCTCTCACCTGGAGCACCATCATGACCCATCCTGTGTATGCCTCGGAGCGGACCGCTCTGCTGCTGGTCGACCCCTACAATGACTTCCTGTCCGATGGCGGCAAGCTTTATCCCATGCTCAGAAGCGTCGCGGACGAGGTTCAACTGCTCGACAACCTGCGCAGGACCGTTGCCGCCGTGCGGGCACAAGCAATTCAGGTGTACTACGTGCCTCATCGGCGCTGGCAGCCCGGCGACTACACCCGCTGGGATCACCCCAATCCCACCCAACGCCTGATCCAGGAACGTCACACCTTTGCCAAGGGCTCCTGGGGCGGCGAATGGCATCCCGACTTCGTGCCACAGGAGGGCGACATCATCATCCAGGAACACTGGGGACAAAGCGGGTTCGCCAATACCGACCTCGATTTCCAGCTGAAGCAACGAGGCATCACACACTTGATCGTCGTCGGCCTGCTGGCGAACACCTGCATCGAATCGACCGCACGCTTCGCCATGGAGTTGGGTTATCACGTCACGCTGGTACGCGATGCGACAGCCGCCTTCAGCAAGGAAATGATGCACGCGGCGCACGAACTGAACGGGCCGACGTTTGCGCACAGCATCGTCGACACCGACGGGCTCGTACAGACTTTGCAGCAGCAGTGAAGAGGCTACGCATGTCTGCCTCTAGCGCATCGCCAATGGGGGTTTCCAGCCGCCTTGCCACACTCATGGCCATGTGCTGCGCGCTGGCGGTCTCGACCATCTACTACCACCAGCCGCTTCTGCCGCAGATGGCAGCGTCGTTTGGCATGGCGCCGACACAGGCCGGTCTGGTCGCCACGCTGACGCAGCTTGGCTATGCGCTAGGCCTGCTGTTCATCGTGCCACTCGCCGATTGCCGACAACCACGCCAACTCGCGCTGCTGGCCATCGCAGGAAATGCCGTTGCCTTACTTCTTTGCGCGGTATCACCGACTTTCATGATGCTGTGCGTAAGCAGCCTTCTGGTCGGGGTGACGGCGATCACTGCGCAGCTCATCATTCCCTGTCTGTCGGGGTTGGCTACTCCGGCTGAGCGAGGTCGAATCGTAGGGAGCCTGCTCAGCGGCCTCTCGGCAGGCCTGTTACTGGCCCGCATGCTCGGGGGCTTCGCCGGTGCACATGCGGGGTGGAGAGTCGTCTTCGTGCTGGCCTCGCTCAGCGATGTCCTACTGCTGTTCATCGTTGCCAAGCGCCTGCCCGCCACCGCGAGTCTGCAGACGATAAGCTACGGGCGGCTCCTGGGTTCGTTAGGCAGCCTGGTCAAACAGGAAAGCGTGCTGCGTTACTGCGCGGCGAGTGGCCTGCTGATGTTCGCTGCATTTAGTGCGCTGTGGGCCTCGCTTGCCGCGCTATTGGCACAACCTCCATACGGACTCGACTCCGCTACCATTGGTCTGTTTGGCCTGGTCGCGTTGTTGGGCATCGTCGCGTCACCTTATATCGGCACGCTGACCGATCGCCTGGGCAGACACATCATGGTTCTAGCCGGCGCGATGACCCTCGCCCTGGGCTTCGCCTGCATTGCAGCGGGCGGGCAACATCTTGGCTGGCTGATCCTCGGCATGGTGCTGCTGGACCTGGGCAATCGTGCCGGGCTGGTTGCCAACCAGGCACGCGTATTCACCCTGAGGACCGAGGCCAGAAGTCGGCTAAACACCGTATTCATGGGGTCGTATTTTCTGGGGGGAGCGATCGGCGCCGCATTGGGGAATTATGGCGTGCACGAGGCCGGCTGGATCGGCCTTGCCGCGGTTGGCATTCTGCTGTCTTTAGCGGCCACAGTTATCAATGCGCTTGCACCCCGTGAATCGAGCTCGACGATGGGCGAGGTTCGCCCCTGAGCGATTAAAAGACGACTCGACAGCGCATCTTTTGCTGGTTTGCTTGGCTTCCAGCCATGCCGTAAGCTGGCATTCAACTCCCAGGCGGGCGCAACACTCACCCAAGAATCGAGACATCCAATCCGCTTGGCTCCCCATCAAGCTCTCATAACTGGGTGGGGATCCTGCGTCGTGTTTCGTTCGCCCCTACTCGAACACGGAACGGGGGACCAACTTTCGTGCTAGAGCGAAGCCCACTTTTCGCGATACTGAACCAGGAAATCCACAAAAGCGCGCACCCTCTGCGGGATGTGACGACTTTGAGGGTACAACAACGTGTACGGCCTCGATCGCCCGCTAAACGGTTTCAAGACTTCGACGAGTCGCCCATCAGCGAGCTCTTGTTCCACGATGAATTTGTAGGTTTGGAATAATCCGGCACCGTTCCTGGCAAGTGTCACTCCGCCCAGCACGTCGTCGGAACAGGAATAGCTTCCAGCAGTGAATACCTCACGCTCTCGACCGTCCTCTTGGAACAACCAAGAGATACGCCGCCCGCTACTCGGAAGCTCAAATTGAATGCATTCATGCTGGTCTAGGTCCTGCAATGTCTGCGGTGCCCCGACCTTCTGCAGGTAGGCCGGAGGCGCTACGACAACCAATTTTGCATCCTCCAGTAACCTCGCAATCATCGTGGAATCAGGCTGCGCTCGTACTCGAATCGCCAGGTCGTACCCTTCTGCAACGAAGTCGATATTTCGATTACCGAGGTGGATATCAACGGTTACCTCAGGATATAGCTCCCGAAATTTTGGCAGCAACGGCAGGATTCGGTGGTGCCCATAGGTCGTAGGCAGGCTGATACGAAGGCGGCCTGAAGGTGTTGCTTGAGCGCCCATAACTGCCTGCTGGGCCTCCACCAGTTGCGTGAGCGCCTGGCTGCACTGCTCGAAAAAATCCTTTCCCACATCGGTCAATCGGATGCTTCGGGTAGTCCTTGCAAACAGCCGAGAGCCAAGCCTTTTTTCCAGGCGAAGGATCGACCTGCTCACTGCGGCCGGAGTAACGCCAGCGAGCTGCGCTGCGGCAGTAAAGCTGCCCGCTTCTGCGGACAGGCAAAACAGCTCAATACTTCCCAACTGCAGATCGTCAAAATGCCGCTTCATAGGATTTATCCGTACAGGGGCTGGTAGAAGGCTTGGTGTCGGACTGCAGTAGACGGTTGCGCCGACCGGAGAACGCTGCTTGACATTTAGACTGCTCGGTCTAATTATCCTTGGATGGACATTCCAATGAAAGCCCCCAGGCGCGGGCGCCCTCCAAAAATCTCGCGTAGCGATCCCGATACTCGGCGTGCATTGATCCGCTGTGGCGTGGAGCTGCTGACCGAGCAAGGATTCAACACTACTGGTATTGAACAGGTTCTCAAACGGGTCTCCGTACCGAAAGGCTCCTTCTATCACTATTTCGACAGCAAGGATGCCTTCGGGCGTGAGGTCCTCGCTGAATACGGAAATTTCTTTGAGCGCCGCCTGCGCCGGATCCTGCTCAACCCCCATCGAGAACCGTTGGAGCGCATCGAAGATCTGCTGCAGGAGTCGCTCATCGGCATGGAAAAGTACAACTGGCGTCGCGGCTGCCTGGTAGGCAATCTCGGCCAGGAAGTGACTTTGCTGCCCGATGATTTTCGCGATCAGATAGAGAAGATTTTTCGCGTTTGGGAGGCACTACTCAGCCAATGCCTCCAGGAAGCGCAGGCCAACCAATCGATAGCCCAGTCTGTGGAGTGTCAACAACTGGCAGCTTTTTTCTGGATTGGCTGGGAGGGCGCAATCACGCGCGCACGTCTCTGCGAAAGTGGTCACCCACTGTCGATCTTCGTCAGGGGATTTCTCACCGGCATTGCCCGGTGAGTTTTTATCGTCGATTACTAGACAATCGGTCTAAAAGGAGTCGCTATGTTCAATGCAGTCGTTGTGGAGAACCAGGAAGGCGCTAAGCAGGCCCATTACAGAGAGCTATCCGATGACCAACTGCCATCCGGCAGCGTCACCGTTGCGGTGTCTCACAGTACCCTGAACTACAAAGATGCCCTTTGCATCACAAGCCGCAGTCCGATCGCCCGGCACTTTCCCATGATTCCTGGGATCGATTTTGTAGGGGTAGTGGAGCGCAGCGAAGACAGCCGCTATCGCGAAGGCGACGCTGTTTTACTCAACGGCTGGGGTGTTGGGGAAAGTCATTGGGGCGGACTATCCCAGAAGGCCCGGGTGAGTGCAGATTGGCTGATTCCACTTCCGCAGGGGATGACACCCCGTAACGCCATGTCGATAGGCACCGCCGGTTATACATCCATGCTTAGTCTGATCGCTCTAGAGCGCGCCGGGCTCAGGCCCGATGCTGGACCAGTTTTGGTAACCGGGGCGAATGGTGGCGTCGGCAGCATTGCAGTCGCTCTACTGGCCGCCCGCGGGTATGAGGTCATTGCCTCGACTGGCCGGCTAGATGAGGCAGATCACTTGATCCAGCTGGGCGCGACGGAAATGATTGACCGAAACACATTATCCACACCCGGTAAGCCGTTGGGCAAAGAGCGCTGGATAGCGGCGATTGACTCGGTAGGAAGTCACACCCTTGCGAACGTATGTGCTCAGACCAACGCCGACGGCTGGGTTGCCGCTTGTGGCCTGGCACAAGGCATGGATTTCCCGGCAACGGTAGCGCCCTTCATTCTGAGGGGGGTGAGCCTCTTGGGGATCAACAGCGTCACACGTCCTTATGCCGAACGAGTCGAGGCATGGGCTCGACTGAACGCGGAGCTGGATCTGTCGGTTCTGGAGCAATTAACAAGGGAAGTACCGCTTTCAGAGGTCATCCCTGTTGCAGATGACCTTTTGGCTGGAAAGATTCGCGGACGCCTCGTTGTAGATACCAGCGTTTAACCCATAGCCCAAGCGCTTTCGATGTTTTCGAAGAGGCCAGCCCTCGCGTGGGGGCTGGATCGCTATGAATGTGAAACACCAACCGGAGCACATGCCAATGAGAGATGCTCAAAAGGACATATTGGACGCTTTCGATAAAGTGACGCTCATCGAGTCGGCAACACCGATTCAGCGGCTACAAAAGCTTGAACTGCGACTGGGTATCAAGCGAGTCAATCTGTACATCAAGCGTGACGATCACATGGCATTCGCCGGGGGTGGCAACAAGCTTCGCAAGCTTGAGTTCCTGTTAGGTGAAGCGATCGCACAAGGATGCGACACAATCGTCACGACTGGCGGACTCCAATCTAACCACGCACGACTTACTGCCGCTGCATCTGCGCGACTCGGCTTGGACTGCGAACTGGTCCTCGGCAGGGTAGTGCCGCGGCATGATGCCGAGTACGAAAACAACGGCAACGTTCTGCTTGATCAGATCTATGGCGCCAAGCTCCATGTACTCCCGCCAGGGGAAAAGGCAGCCGAATTCGCAGCTAATCGAATCCAGCTGCTGATCGAAGAGGGCAAGAGACCCTACCTGATCCCTATGGGGGGATCGTCTCCTCTTGGCGCGCTGGGTTACGCCAAATGCAGTGATGAGATAATGCAGTATGAACGGGATAACGACATCCGCTTCGAGAAGGTTCTTCTACCTAACGGCAGCTCGGGTACTCATGCGGGTCTAGCTGCAGGTTTCGTCACTCGTGGACGCTCCCCGACGATCATTCGATCCTATTCAGTGTTGGGAGAGCAAGAACAGGCGGTGCAGCAAACCTTGAAGCTCGCTAACGACGCGCTGGCATTGGTTGGGTCTTCAGAGATCGCGCCCAATCAGATCGATGTAGATGGGAATCACCGGGGGGAGGGTTATGGGATTCCGACAGCTGAAGCTCTTGAGGCAATTGCATCTCTAGCTAAGACCGAAGGTATCTTGCTTGATCCGGTTTACTCTGCAAAAGCCTTTGCCGGCATGCTTCATGACATAGCTGCGGGAGATTTCGTCGAGGGGGCCAACCTACTGTTCCTATTCACAGGCGGCGGACCAGGCGTTTATGCCTATCGCAGCGCATTCGCTTTCTAAAAAACCGGTCCTCAGAGGGAGTCTGCTCATCACCGGGATGTGCCGGTGATGAGCATTCTGTCAATCAATGGCCTGCGCTCTGACCGCCGTCGACGTGCAGGATCTCGCCGGTGACAAACGAAGCGCTGTCCAAGTAAAGAATCGCTTGAACGATGTCATTGATCTCGCCCATGTGACCGACGGGGTGCAGCTTGCCGAGGGCATCGTGAGTTTCGGCGCCATGCATTGGGGTCTTGATGATGCCAGGCGATACGGCGTTAGCGCGAATGCCTCGCTTGGCATACTCAATCGCGATCGATTTGGTAGCAGCGTTGATGCCACCTTTGGTGAGGGATGCCATTACCGACGGAACGCCGTCGATTGCGTGGTCAACCAGGCTGGTGGTGACGCTGACCACATGCCCGCTACCATTCTTTTCCATTTCCGCGATGGCGAGCTGGGAGATGTAGAAGAAGCCGCTCATATTGGTCGCAACGACCTGCGCATAGTCTTCTTTGGTGTAGCTGGTGAATGGTTTGGCGACGAAAATCCCGGCGTTGTTGACGAGCGTATCGATGCGCCCGAAGCGGGCCACGGCTTCGCGCACAACTCGTTCCGCTGTGGCCGGATCCGCAATATCACCGGCAACAGTCAGGATATCTGGATCGGTCGATGGTTGAATGGAGCGCGAGGTCGCTACCACTTTGTGGCCGAGGGCTCGGAACCCTTCCACTACACCTGCACCAATGCCTTGAGATGCGCCAGTTACGATGATGACTTTTTGAGAATTGCTCATGATATTTCCTCTACGATGGATTAAGGTTTCAGTTAGACGAAGCGGCTTGTGCCGCCTGCCTTAACACTTGCTCGTAATACTCAACAGACTGTGAGCCTGCGACGACTTGCCGATTGTTCAGTACCATTGCGGGTACAGAGTTGATGCCGCGGTCCAAGTAAAAATTTTCGAGCGCTCGGACTTCATCGGTGAATTGCCCGCTTTCAAGTACTACCTGCGCTTGCTGGGCGTTCAAACCGACTTTCTGAGCCAACGCCACCAACGTCTGGTGACTGCTAGGGTTTTGCCCGTTCACGAAGTAAGCCTCAATCAGCGCTCGGTGGAGCTCGCTTTGGAGCCCTTCGTTCGCTGCCCAGAACAGCAGGCGATGTGCATCGTGGGTATTGAAAAAGTGAGTTCGCCTTTGGAGATTGAACTCAAAGCCGAGCTCCCGTCCTCTTTCAACAATCATCTGATTACGCGCCGCCACCTGCTCCGCAGTTCTTCCGTACTTGCGAATCATGTGCTGGATGGCGTCCTCACCTTCGGCAGGCATATCGGGATTGAGCTCAAACGGTTTAAACGTCAACTTGACGTCGATTTCGTCGGCTACGTTGGCGATGGCTTGGTCCAAGGCAGTCGAGCCCAATGCGCACCAGGGGCAGACAACATCAGAAACGAAGTCGATTTTTATCGTGTGCTTCATGGCTTTGACTCCGACAATTGCTTTCTGTACTCGGTAGTCGTAATGCCGGAGTAGCCCCAGTTATCAGTGTCGACTTCTTCGATCACGATGTGGGTCAACTTAGGATCTTTATGAAGCACGCGCTCCATAGTTTCAGTAATTTCTTTTATTACCTGAGCCTTTTGCTCTCGGGTAACACCATCACGAGTGATGCGGACGCTGATGAATGGCATAGGAAGTTCCTCTATCAAGTATGCATTTGGGTGATGAGCAGTTGATGGAGAAACTTTAAGAATTCAGAGCAAATTGATAAATATGCCCTGAGGTACTTCATTTGTGACCTCGTGTATCGAATCACGGGGCACCTGGGTAGGCCTTTTTTGGCTGTTACCTGTCTGTGCACAGCTGTGGCAGCCTATAGCTGCCGGTCGTGCTTCGCAGAGAAGAGGGGATGGGATGGATCGTTTGCAAGCAATGCAGGTTTTTGCCCGGGTAGTGGAGACCAACAGCTTCAATAGAGCAGCCGAGGCCTTGGGGATCATGCCATCCTCGGCCACCCGGATGATCAAGAATCTTGAGGATTACCTGGGGGTCCGCTTACTCAATCGGACGACACGACAGCTGAGCCTGACAGCGGATGGTGAGCATTACTACCGTCACTGCCGACAAGTGCTGGCTGACATTGATCGGGCGGAATCCACCTTTCCGGGCGGGAATGCCACGCCGCGAGGCAGATTGCGTGTGGATATCTCGAATTCTTTAGGTCGTCTTTTCGTTCTACCTGCAGTGCGCGAGTATCAGCAGCGATTCCCTGAGGTTGAATTGGTCATCGGCCTGAGTGATCGGACCGTAGACTTGGTACAGGAAGGCATCGACTGCGTGGTCCGTACCGGAGTGCCGCTTGACTCTGCAAGCCTGGTAGCTCGGCAAATTGGCAGTTTCGACTGGGTAACGTGCGCCTCTCCACAATACCTACAAGCGTATGGCGTACCCAGGTCCTTGGACGACTTGCAGAAGCATCAGTCAGTGGGTTACCTGTCTAGCAGGACCGGGCGATCCATCGAATGGCATTATTTGGTCAACGACGAACCCGTCTTTGTTCGAGTCCCTGAAAAGCTAGCGGTAAATGATACTGACGGCTATGTGACATGCGGGCTAGAAGGTCTTGGCCTGATACGGGTGGGCAGCTACATGGTTTGGCCCCATTTGGATTCCGGCAGACTAGTTTCAGTGCTTGAGGGTTACACCGCACCGCCCGTGCCGATCTCAGTGATGTATCACCACAGCAGTTACCACTCACCGACGCTGAGGTCGTTCGTAGACTGGGTCATTGAGCTATTCAAAAACTCAAAATTAGGACTAGGCAATTAACTCATCACACCTCCTCCCTGCATGCCAAGCGTTGAAAGCCAAATGGTGGTAGTGGTCATAATTCGATTTTTTGCAATTGTGAAATCGAGTTACGGCACAGACATCATGAATGCTTTTGTCCAAAATCGTTAACTGGCTAGCGACTGTAAGAGTCGCCAACTGCTCATACTGAGGGTTTTCAGTTCTAACGAGGTGGCTTTATGACTAACGAGACTACTTTTAACAAGCGCAAGATACTCGTGCTCGGCGCAGGTGAATTGGGGCTAGAGGTTCTGAGAGAGTTATCTGCACAAGGAGTGGCCATCGGAAAGGCAGAGGTTTCGGTAATGCTGAGGACATCATCCAGCAGTTCTTCAAGCCAACGGAGTCAACTGCTCACGGAACTGGATGCTCTTGGGGTTAGCGTGATTGCGGGGGATGTGGTGGGTGACACCCTGGAAACCATAGCCGAAACCTTTGGCAAGTTTGAGGTAGTGGTTAGTTGCGTAGGCTTTGCTGCTGGTCCAGGCACTCAGCTGAAGCTGGCCTTGGCAGCTATCGAGTCAGGTATCAGAAAATACTATCCTTGGCAGTTTGGTGTTGACTACGACGTGATCGGCCGCGGTAGCGCTCAGCCACTCTTCGACGAGCAACTTGATGTTCGTGATCTATTGCGATCGCAAAGCAGGATCGACTGGACGATTATTTCTACTGGTATGTTCACAAGCTTTCTCTTTGAGCCATCCTTTGGCGTCGTAGATCTCGAAAACAGGACAGTTAATGCACTTGGCGACTGGGATACGTCCGTTACTGTCACCACGCCTCAAGACATTGGTAAGTTGACAGCGAAAGCAGTACTTTCCGAGCCTGAAATTACCAGTAAAGTAATCTACACTGCGGGCGATACCGTTTCCTATCGTCAGCTGGCAGATCTCGTAGATGAGGCGCTGGATTGTTCCGTTGCAAGGAATGTTTGGACGATCCCTTTCTTGCAGGACGAGCTCAAAAAGGATCCCACCAATGTCTTGAAAAGATATCGGCTGGTGTTCGCGCAAGGCAATGACAACGGCGCTGGTGTAGCGTGGAACAAAGAAGTATCTTATAACTATATAGAAAATGTAAAAGTTTCAACTATAGCCGACTGGCTTAGATCCAACGCAGCGGTATAGCCTCAACTTATGACTGCTATCGCTTGCCAAATACAACAATTAAAGCTTGTTTGCTTAAAGCGGTAGCAGTCGCCGAATTGTATACCCGTTTTTTCTAGATTTAGCGTTTGGACTGCAGAGCGATCCGTGATACGGAGAAGAAACCGTTCGCTTTAATAACAATTTTAAAATCGTAACCCAGCTGCTGTGCCATATGTCGAAATGCGGCCATTTCACGTCGCGCCGGATTGCTTTCGTTGTCATCCTCAATGGTGGCACTCAGCTCGACTAAATGCTGCTCAATCATCGCTAAAACGCTATCGACGTAAGGAGATGGAATCGTGATCTGCCTGTCGCCTAGTATGCTCATCAAGTCAGCTTTCCTTTATTCCTAACTTCTGTCATAGAGAAGCAATTTTCGAATATTGGCCGTGAAACGAGTGACGGAGAATAGAGGCAAGAGGACACCGGGCGTTGACGGCAAGATCTGGTCAACCCCCACGGCCAAATCGAAGGGAGTACAGGCGTTACAGCAGCGAGGCTATCGGCCCCAACCACTGCGACGCATCTACATACCCAAAAGCAATGGCAAGCAGCGTCCGCTCGGAATTCCGACGATGCGGGATCGTGCCATGCAGGCGCTATGGAAACTGGCTCTAGAGCCTGTCGCCGAAACGCGTGCAGACCCCAACTCATATGGATTCCGGCCGCACCGGTCAACGGCCGACGCCATCGCTTATTGCTTCGACGTTCTGGCGAAACGCAGCTCAGCGCCGTGGGTGCTTGAAGGGGATATTCGAGGCTGTTTTGACAATATCAGCCACGACTGGCTTCTCGCCAACGTGCCCATGGATAAAGCAATCCTGCGTAAATGGCTTCGAGCGGGGTATGTCGATCAGGGAGCCTTGTTCGCAACGGAGGCGGGAACCCCGCAAGGGGGAATCATCTCTCCGGTACTCGCGAACTGGACGCTGGATGGACTGGAAGAGGTCGTCTACGCAAGCGTGGCTGCAACAGCGCTCCAGCGTCAGCCATTCAAAATACACGTCGTGCGGTATGCGGATGACTTCATCGTGACCGGCGCCACGCAAGCTGTTCTGCAACACCAGGTTCGCCCCGCCATCGAGGCCTTCCTGAAACAGCGTGGCATGGAACTCTCAGATGAAAAAAACCAGATAATGCATATCTCACAAGGCTTCGATTTTCTCGGCCAGAACGTACGCAAGTATGCCGGCAAGCTGCTCACCACTCCGGCTCGCAAGAGTGTGAAAGCGCTGTTGGATAAGGTTCGGGAAATCGCGAACGGAAACCGGGTGGCGACGCAGGCTAACCTGATCTTGACCCTCAACCCAGTGATCCGGGGATGGGCCATGTATCATCGTCATGTGGTCGCGGCTAAACGCTTCGCGTGGATCGACCATCGAATTTGGCAGGTGTTATGGCGCTGGGCTGTCCGCCGGCACCCCATGAAAAGTGCCCACTGGGTGAAACAGCGATACTTTCGTACCGTGGGTCAACGGCACTGGGTTTTTACTTCCAAGGAAAAAATACGCGGCATGAACCAACCGGTTTGGCTTTTTGCCGCCGCCAGTGTTTCGATTGTGCGGCATATCAAGATACGCAGCGCGACGAACCCGTTTGATCCTGCATGGACGTTTTACCTTGAGCGCCGAAGCGCGCATCGTCAGGTAGCCCGGTCTCACTCAGGCTGCTGGAAGGCTTGAGCCGTATGCGGTGAAAGTCGCACGTACGGTTCTTAGGGGGCCCTAGGCCAGCAATGGCCTGGGGGCTACCCGACTAGTGCACAGACCGATCCGGAAGGCCGCAAAAACTTTGAATTGATCGCGGTGAGAAGCGAAGAGCGTATTGGTGGCATAGTTCGCGAGTAACTCATACCAGAGACGCATAAATGACTGTGGAAAGCTTCGACCAACTCGCGATCTTCTCGACCGTGGCACAAGAGCGCAGCTTCACCCGCGCCACAGCCAAACTCGGCATGTCGCAGCCCGCCCTCAGTCGAGCGATGCGTCAGCTTGAAGAGCGCCTGGGGGGCCGATTGCTTGCCGCGCACCACGCGAAGCGTTTCTCCCACGGAAGCGGGCGAACACCTGCTGTGCCAGCATCCGGAGGAGTTGGTTGTGCGCTACTCCCGAAGCCATTTCACTTTCGCTTCCAGTCGCCGCTTCCAGTCTGGTGAAAGGCCCGAAACCGTCATAAGTTCGTTGAGATCGTCGATTGACGGACGTTGAGCAATTTGTACCTGCCAGAATTGATCGATGGAAAACCGATCCGTTTTTCGTTCCAGCAGAGCTATCTTGTCGCCGACTTCGATGTAACCCGGGCTGAGAACCCGGTAGTACCAACCCGTGATCCTGGCCTGGGCCACATACACCGACATGCGCTCGACACCAGTGCGGTGGTTGATCTTCCAGCAAGGGGTGCGGGGCTGGGAGACCTGCAGGACTGCACCGCCCACCTGAAGGATGTCACCGATATGGACGTTGCATTCGGATAGATGGAACGCCGAAATATTCTCGCCCAGACTTCCGGGAATCAGGGTTGGTTCGATACCCGCGAACATCTGCGCGATCTGCGCATAGTGCTCTGCAGGGTATTGGTGAACAGCCTTCTCCGGTCCACCGTGAACTCTGGTATCGCCGTGCTCGTCGCCCACAATGCCACTCACCTCCACGCGGACACGACCTGATATCCGGCGCTTGAAAATACCGCTGAGCTGCCCGTTAGGCTCTAGGTAGCCCATCCCTCCGGCGAACAGGTGCTCGATGGTTGAGTTCAAGCTCATTTGGAAGATCTCATCATAGGTGTGAAAGGTACTGTGCCAATCCTTATGAATCCCGTAAAGTGATGCTTAGAGATTGAAGTGATCACTCATAATGATAAATAGAGGTCGTCATGGAGATGCGTCAGCTGAAAATCTTCTGTGCGGTGGCTGAGTACGGAAGCTTCACGGCCGCAGCCGAGAAGGTGTGCACAGTGCAATCCAATGTCACCATGCGGGTGAAGGAACTCGAATCCGAGTTGAACCAGCAACTGTGCATTCGACATAAGAGTGGTGTGGTGCTTACGTCAGCCGGGCAAACCGTGCTGGATTACGCGCGACGCATTCTGCAGCTCACGGATGAATGCCGCAGCGCACTGCTTGACACGGCGACGCCCATGGGACTCCTTCGGCTTGGCTCGATGGAAACGACAGCTGCCATACGGTTGCCGCAGGTTCTGACGAAGTACCGGGAAAAACACCCTCAAGTGCAACTGTCTTTGCTGACAGGCACAACCGTTGAACTGATAAAGGCTGTCGAGAGTCATCGGCTCGACGGCGCTTTTGTCGGTGGATTCCACCAGAACCCGGCGCTGTCGCAGCAAGAGGTGCTTCAGGAGGAACTGGTTCTGGTGAGCAGTCGCGAGTTCGACTCGTTGGAAAGGCTAACCAGCACCATGCCCCAGCAGACGGTGCTGGTGTTCCGTACAGGCTGTTTTTACCGCTCCACCCTTGAGCACTGGTTCTATCAGGCTGGACTTGTCCCCAGTCAGATCCTCGAAATGGGGACGCTTGACGGCATCCTCTCGTGTGTATCGGCGGGGATGGGCGTGACCTTATTGCCTCGGGCCATCGCGGAAAGCTATGGGGAAAGACACAGTATTCGCTATCACCAGCTTCCGCCCGAGATCGCTAACGTCAAGACCGTCTTTATCCGTCGGAACGACACGTTAGTCACTCCCGCACTGGCTGCTTTTATCTCCGTGGCACTCGGCCAATTCATTCCAGCAATTTAGCTTGGGGACAACGATCCTGGCGATTGCTCACCCTTGGAGTACACAGCCAGCGATGATGTGGCTGTTTGGACTCGCCCCTATCAAACCGGACACCGGCACCCCGTTAAGTTGACGTGGTTGGCAGGCGCCTGAACTCCCGTGGCGAGCGGTAGTTCAGGGCGCTGTGCGGATGCTGCTCGTTGTAATGCTCGAAGGCGATGGCCAGATTGCGCAGGGCCGTCGCTCGATCAGGTTTGGGCATGTGGCCGATGTAGTCGCGCTTCATGGTCTTCACGAAGCTCTCGGCCATGCCATTGCTCTGCGGACTGCACACCGGGGTCGTCAGGGGCTGCAGGCCAATCTGCCGGGCAAAGGCACGGGTCTGTTCGGCGGTATAGGCCGAGCCGTTATCGCTCAGCCATTGCACCGGCGACGCGGGCGGTTCTTCACCGAAGCGCTGCTCGACGGCCTCCAACATCACGTCGCGGACATCGTCGCCGCTGTAGCCGTTTGGGCTGGCCACCCAGCTGATGGCCTCGCGGTCGCAGCAGTCCAGGGCGAAGGTCACCCGCAGCTTGTCGCCATCGTCACAGCGAAATTCGAAGCCATCCGAACACCAGCGGGTGTTGCTCGTCGCCACGGCAACACGACCTTCGTGGCGCCGCGCGACGCCCGGTTGCTTACGCCGCCGCTCCAGCAGCAGATCGTGGTCACGCATGACGCGGTACACCCGTTTCACATTGATCGGCGGCAGGGCCTGCTGCTCATGCTGTCGCCGCAACAGGCCCCAGACCCGGCGATAGCCATAGCTAGGCAACTCGCCAACTGCCTGCTGGATCTGCTCGATCAGGGCTACATCGTTGAGCGTCCGGCGCCGACGGGGCTTCTGCCCTGGAGCGGGTTGCTTGAGTCGAGCCGTCAATTGCGAGCGCGCTACACCGAGACTTTCACTGACCACCTTCACTGGTCGTCCCCCGGCAACAAGGGTGAGTGCGCAAGCCATTTTCGCGAGCGGGCGATCTCCACCGCTTCCTTGAGGATCTCGGCCTCCATGGTTTTCTTGCCCAGCATCCGTTGCAGCTCACGAATCTGCTTCAGCGCATCGGCCAACTCGGAGGCTGGCACCACCGCCTCACCGGCACTGACCGCCGACAGGCTGCCGTCCTGGTAGAGCTTGCGCCAGTGAAACAGCTGGTTGGCGTTGATGCCGTTACGCCGGGCCACCACCGAGACGCTTTGCCCCGGCTCCAGGCTCTCGCGCACCATGGCCAATTTTTCCTCGACGCTCCAGCGGCGGCGCCGCTCCTGGCCGAGAACTTCGATGGATTTGTCTTTGCTGGTAGTCATAAACACAGTCGTTTGCCTATCCCTTATGGTAAGGGGGAAACAGTGTCCTGTGTTTCAAGGGGCTCGTTCACTGTTGTCCTTTAAGTGCTCAATCGCCTCATACGCACAAAAACTGGTTCGAGCAGCAGAATGGAGCCGGTCACGGCTATGCAACTGACAACCGCCACCGGATCGATGCCGCACAACACACCGCCCCCACTGGCAAGTGCAGGAGGGTGGCGAAACCGAGTGAATTGGATCATTAGCAGTAGCATGCAGCCTGCCGCCAGCTTTGGGTCAGCGGCTCCTGGCCAGGACACGGCTTCATTTGTGTGCACCAGGCAAAGCAACGCTGCGCCTCCAGCACTGATCGAGTGGGAGGCCAACTGCGTCAAAGCGCGAACCGCATTCGTTCTGCACGACGCTCCCGAAGCGAGAGCCGTGATCACAAGCGGGAAGGCCGCCGCTTGCGCCCCCCAAGCCCCTGCGACCCACAGACATGCCACGCCGACGAGCAGCGCGCGCATGAACGACATGGGGCCAGATGGCGTGGCGGCGGCCCAAAGGTTAGGCTTTTCCACCTGAAGCCGAATATTGGTAGCCGGCGGTAGTATGGCCAACGCCTGTGTCCCTTACTCCAGGTACCGCTGATGCTATCAATGGCAGCCCTTCAATAAGCTCCGCTACGCGCTCTGCTGCAGGTACCACGCTTCCGATCTTGCCAACACCCTGTCCAGCGTAAAGCGAAAGCTTCTGGGCCAGGCGCGGCTTGTCTATCGCACGTGCGCCGCCCCCGATGAAGCGCAGGAGATTCCACTTGTCGCGGTTGGGGATGACCCTATGCGGCGTGCCGTACTTCCAGCCAAACGAATACCCAGTCCTGTACTCGGTATCGTCTACAGTGGCCTCGACGATCTTCTGCTTGTACAGCGGATGGGCATTCGACTCCTCGCTGGCCACGAAGGCGGTGCCGACTAGAACGCCGGCTGCTCCGAGTTCCATTGCCGCCCGAACATCGTCGCGGGTTACGATGCCGCCGGCCGCTAACACCGGTCGTCCTTGTGCAATATCGAGCAACGACGGCAACAAGGACATGAGCCCGATGGTGCCCCTGTTCAGATGGCCGCCACCTTCACTACCCTGCGCTGTAAGCATGTCCGCTCCGCGCTCGAGCGCCAGTCGGGCAAGCTTGACCGAACCGACCTGCACCATAACGACAATGCCCGCATCCTTGGCTCGCGCGATCATGTCGGCATACTGCTCATCCTCCGCGTAAAACAGGGTCAGCATCTTCGGCTTTTCCTGGAGGATGACCTGGAACTGCGCTTCGAAAACGTCCGGACCTCCGAACGACGGGACAAGGTTCACTCCAAACGGCTTGTCAGTGAGTTCCCTGGTTTCCTGGATCCACTTGCGCAAGGTCTTTGGTGGTAGCCGCAGTCCACCTACCGTACCCATCCCTCCGGCATTCGCCACCGCTGCGACGAGCTTAGGACCAGAAATCGCGGCCATGCCGGCGAGAAAAATCGGGTAGCGGACACCGCATAGCCGGGTGACTTGGTTCCCAGGGAAATCCGAAATGAGGTTGTTCATGACTTCACAGCTCCACTTGTTTACCGAGCATTCGCTTCAAGGAATCGTTCTTCAAGACGAGGTGGTTTTTCAGCGCGCCAAAGATGTGCAGCGCCAGACCTGCGAGAAAGGCTGTTGCACCAACGTTGAAGAGAATTTCGATTACCCGTTGAAGCTGCGCGTTGGGGTCGACGAGGGCTGGTAAAGCAAGTCCACCTGGCAGAGCGATCGCCTCTCCAGCAGCCGACTTGGCAAGCCAAGCCGCGATTGGTAGCAGCACCATCGCTAGTGCCAATGCTACTGCGACTGATCTACTGATAATCACCTCGATGGGGTTGGGCGTGCCGACGGGCAGCGGATGGTAGGAGGTCACCCTCGCCCAGAATCGATATATCGAAACGAGGAATAGAAAGATGCCCAGCAGGTTTTGCATCTGAGTCAGTTCCATTTGCCGCGATTCATCGGCAGCCTGAGAAATCGCAATGGCCAAACCGATGATCGAAAACAGCAGTGCTGCGACTATCCAGTGCAGCATGACAGTGATGGGCGAGAACCTCAGACCGTTGTCTCTTAGTTGCATGATTGCCTCCGTAGTTGCGTTATCTGCGAGTAGGGGCGGGCAGCAACCTGGACCACGCCGCGAGGCATGATTCCAGGTCGTGGATCGGGTGCTGCCCGATAAGTGTTAGTGGCTGACTGCGCCGGATGCGCCGAGCCCGGTCTGTGCACGGACGAACTGATTTTCGAAGTCGTCCCGCTCGCGTTTAGCCCGATAACTACGGTCCGTGATTGAGCCGAGCCAGGCGAAGAGGAAGGCAAGGTTCATTGAGATGATTGCCGGGTAGTCAAAGGGGAAGACCGCATCGGTATTGCCCAGTATCTTGACCCAGACGGCCGGTGAGAGGATGACAAGACTGACCGAACTCACTAGGCCCGCTGCGCCGCCGATCAATGCACCGCGCGTTGTCAGCCCTTTCCAGTACATGGAGAGAGCCAAGATCGGGAAATTCACCGACGCTGCGACGCCAAAGGTGAGTGCTACCAGGAAGGCTATGTTCTGCTCCTTGAACAGAATGCCCAGTGCCACGGCCACCACGCCGATGCACACAGAGGCAATTCTCGACACCCTCCGTTCACTCGCCACGTCAGCATGACGCTTCTTGACCACCATGACGTAGAGGTCATGCGAGATCGCCGAAGTACCTGCCATCGTGAGACCCGCAACCACAGCCAGAATCGTTGCAAAAGCTATGGCTGAAAGGAATCCGAGCATCAAATCGCCTCCCAGCGCCTTTGCCAGGTGCATGACTGGCATGTTGCCGCCACCGATGAGTTTTCCGCCGAGCTGGCCAGCTTCAAAGAAGGCGGGGTTCTTCCCCACGATCACGATGGCGGCCATGCCCAGCACCGCAACGACCAGGAAAAAGAAACCGATGAAACCTGTAGCGACGAACACCGACTTGCGCGCCTGTTTGGCGTCCGGGACGGTGAAGAACCGCATGAGGATGTGGGGCAGCCCGGCCGTTCCGAACACGAGCCCGATCGACAGCGAAATCATGGCCACTGGGTCGGACACCAACTTGCTCGGCAGCAGCACTGCGCTTCCACTCTGATGGGTGGCGACCACCTGCTCGAACAGTGTGTTGAGCGAGAAGCCGAATTGGGCCAGGGCCAGCGTAGCGAGGAAGGTGCCACCAAACAGCAAAAGCACCGCCTTGATGATCTGCACCCATGTCGTCGCGACCATGCCACCGAAGGTGACGTAGATCGCCATGAGCAGACCGACCACGATTACCGCATAGTTGTAGGGGAGGCCGAAAAGCAATTGGATCAGTTGACCTGCGCCGACCATCTGCACGACGAGGTAAAAGCACACCACGGTCAGTGAGCCGAAGGCCATCAGCGTGCGAATCCGGTTTTGGTCGAGCCGATAAGCAGCTATGTCCGCGATGGTCACGCGCCCCAAGTTTCGAATGCGCTCGGCAAACAGGAACAGGAGGAGTGGCCACGCCACGAAGAAGCTAATCGCATAGATCATGCCGTCGTAGCCGTTGAAGAAGATCATGCTGGTCAGGCCGAGCAGGGCTGCAGCCGACATATAGTCGCCAGCCAAGGCCAAGCCGTTCTGGAATCCGGTGATCCCGCCGCCGGCGGTGTAGAAGTCCTCCATCGACTTGGTCTTGGACGCGGCCCAGTAGGTGATGCCAAGAGTTGCCACCACGAACACCAGGAACATTGCGATCGCCGTCAAATTGATCGGCTGCTTTTCGACCGCCTCCAGTGCCCCTGGCGCAGCAGACGCGGCCGTCGCCCAGCCCAGCAGGACCGAGATAATCAGGAACTGACTTGTGCGATTCATTACTGCTCTCCCGCGAGGATCTTTGCGGTGAGCTCGTCGAATTCGCCATTTGCGCGGCGAATGTACAAGCCCGTCAACAGCCAGGCGCCGACAATCAGCACGACACTGATCGGCCAGCCGATCGTCACGATGCTGGCGGCGGAGAACCGCGCTGCAAGCACCTCTGGCATGAAGCCGGCGACGTAAATGAAGGCGAAATACGGGAGCAGGGTCGCCGCAGTGAGGCATGCGACAAATCTTCTGCGGCGTCTTACCAGTGCGACAAACAGGGGGTTCGTGCGAATCCCGGCGAGTGCATTCGGTTCCACTTCTTTGTCTCCGTCTAGCAGTGATTGTTGACCCTCAGTCCCTCGGGAGATTCGTGGGCTTCGGCTTCTTGTTCGACGGACGATAGGCCGATCATTTGATCTCAACAAATGATGTTTGGTGATGCGTGCGATCTTTTTTGGTGAACCATGGCGGATGAAGATCAACGCAAATCTGCGTGCATTTCGCCTGTGGGGCCACTGGGCTGTGTCCCATTTACGGCACGGCTATGCAGGGTGGGCGGCTTGCGAAACCCATCAACGATGCCGATGGGTTTCGCTCCGCTCGCGGAATGGACAAATTCCGATGACGATTCACAATTAGTGAATCAAGTCATCACTAATCATCATTTTACGTGAATTTATTGGGACCCTATCGTCACTGGAAGTCGGTTGGCTCTATGGCAACCGCTTATGGAGCCTGGCTTTGGCAGTTGCTGAAAGCCATCGGTCCGCCGCTTCCGTGAACAAGAAGAGATCCCAATGGAACACATACTTCCCCCCCTGCCGTACGAGAAGAGTGCGCTGCTTCCCTACCTGTCAGTGGAAGCCTTCGACTACCACTACTCCAAGCACCATCAGGCATACGTGACGAATCTGAATGGCCTGATAAAGGGAACGCCTTATGAAGGTGCGCAGCTGGAGGAAATCGTCACGACGGCTCCCGCTGGTGCGATCTACAACAACGCCGCTCAAGTCTGGAATCACACCTTCTTCTGGAACTCGATGACGCCTGCGGGTGGCAATGAACCCACTGGCTTGCTGGCCGAGGCCATCCAGGGCAAGTGGGGAAGCTTAGGCGCTTTCAAGGCCGCATTTCGCGCCTCCGCTATCGGCAATTTCGGCTCGGGCTGGACCTGGTTGGTCAAGAAGGGCGATGGCTCGGTCGATGTGCTCAACACCGGCGCAGCGGGCAATCCGCTGACCAGTGGCGACAAGCCGCTCCTGTGCCTCGATGTCTGGGAACACGCCTATTACATCGACTACCGCAATGGGCGCCCCGTCTTTGTCGATGTCTTCCTCGACAAGTTGGCCAACTGGGCCTTCGCCGAAGCCAATTTCGCCTGACCCAGCGCTGTTTCGCTGAGGAACGTTCCACCTACCTTTCTACTTCGATTGGAGACACCCGTCATGACCAGTCAGCCAGTTAGCATCGATCATTTCATCCACGGCCGCGTGACGCCTGGCACTTCCGGCCGCGCGCAGAATGTCACCAACCCGTCTACCGGTGTAGTGACCGGCGAGGTGGCCCTGGCCTCTGCCCAAGAGGTCGATGAAGCAGTGAAGTCCGCAGCAGCCGCCTTTCCGGCCTGGTCGAACTTGCCGCCGCTGCGTCGGGCACGCGTCATGTTCAAGTTCCTGGAGCTGCTGAACCAGCATCGCGACGAGCTGGCTCGAATGATCACGGCTGAACACGGCAAGGTCTTCACCGATGCCCAGGGCGAAGTCACCCGTGGTATCGAGATCGTCGAGTTCGCCTGCGGCATCCCGCAGCTGCTCAAGGGCGATTACACCGAGCAGGTCTCTACCAACATCGACAACTGGACCATGCGCCAGCCGCTGGGTGTGGTGGCGGGAGTCACCCCATTCAACTTCCCGGTGATGGTGCCCATGTGGATGTTCCCGGTGGCCATCGCCTGCGGCAACACCTTCGTGCTCAAGCCCAGCCCGATCGATCCCTCGCCCTCGCTGTTCATGGCGGAGTTGCTCAAGCAGGCCGGTCTGCCCGACGGCGTGTTCAATGTCGTGCAGGGCGACAAGGTGGCCGTCGACGCGCTGCTGGATCACCCGGATGTGATGGCAGTGAGTTTTGTTGGCTCGACGCCCATCGCCAACCACATCTACGAAACCGGTGCTCGCCACGGTAAGCGCATACAGGCGCTGGGCGGCGCTAAGAACCACATGGTGGTCATGCCCGACGCCGATATCGATCAGGTGGTCGATGCCCTCATGGGCGCAGCCTTCGGCTCGGCCGGCGAGCGTTGCATGGCCATCTCCGTGGCCGTCCTGGTGGGCGATGTCGCCGACAAGCTGATGCCCAAGCTGGTGGAGCGCACTGAGACGCTCAAGGTTCTCGACGGTATGAACCTGGCTGCCGAGATGGGCCCCATCGTGTCGGAGGCGGCGCGTCAGCGCATCACCGGCTACATCGAACAAGGCGTCGCGGAAGGTGCGCGGCTGCTGGTCGATGGCCGTGGCTTTGACGGCAAGCAGGCCGGCTCGAACTGCGACCATGGCTTCTGGCTTGGCGGTACCGTGTTCGACCACGTCACACCTGAGATGAAAATTTACAAGGAGGAGATCTTCGGCCCGGTGCTAGCTTGCGTGCGGGTGAAGGATTTCGCCGAGGCGGTAGAGCTGATCAACGCGCATGAGTTCGGTAACGGCACCGCGTGCTACACCCGAGATGGTCACATCGCGCGTGAGTTCGCACGCCGCATTCAGGTTGGCATGGTCGGTATTAACGTGCCGATTCCTGTGCCCATGGCCTGGCACGGGTTTGGCGGTTGGAAGCGCTCGCTCTTCGGCGACACCCATGCCTACGGTGAAGAGGGCGTGCGCTTCTACACCAAGCAGAAGTCGATTATGCAGCGCTGGCCGAACAGCATTGCCAAGGGCGCTGAATTTGTCATGCCCACCTCTCAGTAACCAACCGCGGCGCTCGTCGACGGGCGCCGTGTCATGAAGCTGGGACCTCCGAGAAATTTTGAAGAGCGTTCGCAGCACTGTAGGGCGGCAACCATGCCGACCTCCGGAGAGCTGGTCGTCGTGTTCTCGCTCCCTCCCGCCGGCCCTGGCGACAGGGTTGGTGGCTCTTGCGTCCCGGTCCGCGTCATGACCGGTTTGGGTTGCGTGCGGTCGACGGTCCGCACGCAACCCCGTTCTCCGTAAATCGAGGGCAAGGCCTCGTGCGGGCTGTCGCCGGAATCACATGCATTGGACCGCTTGGGGTCCTCGTTCATCTGAAACTTTCCTAGGTACCTTTTATGCTGACAGACACTCAACGCGACATCATCAAGGCGACAGTTCCGTTGTTGGAAACCGGTGGTGAGGCGCTTACCACACACTTCTACAAGTTAATGCTTAGCGAATACCCGGAAGTTCGCCCGCTGTTCAACCAGGCTCACCAAAGCAGCGGCGCGCAGCAGCGAGCGCTTGCAAACGGCGTACTTCAGTATGCGCGCCATATCGACAGGCTCGAGGCTCTCGGCCCACTGGCCGCGCAGATCGTAAACAAGCACGTGTCACTGCAGATTCAACCTGAACACTACCCCATCGTCGGCACCTGTTTGCTGCGCGCTATCCGCGAAGTGCTGGGCTCGGACTTAGCGACCGATGAAGTGATTGCGGCCTGGGGGGCGGCATACCAGCAGCTCGCCGATATTCTGATTGAGGCCGAGCGCGAGGCCTATGCTTCCCTGGCTGCCGCGCCTGGAGGGTGGCGAGGCGGTCGTGAGTTTCGCGTGGTCCGCAAGGTGCCTGAGAGCGTCGAAATCAGCTCTTTCTACCTGGAGCCCGTTGATGGTGGTTCGGTGGTGGACTTCAAGGCGGGCCAATACATCAGTCTGCGCCTGATCGTGGGTGGCCAGGAAATTCGTCGTAACTACTCGCTGTCAGCCGCCGCCAATGGACGTGGCTATCGCATCAGTGTCAAGCGCGAGCCCGGTGGAGTGGCCTCCAATTACCTGCATGACCTTGTGAGCGAGGGAAGCACTCTGGAGCTGTTCCCGCCAGCTGGGGAGTTCACGCTCAACGACAGCAACAGACCCCTGGTGCTGATTAGTGGGGGCGTAGGCATCACGCCGACACTGGCCATGGCCGAGGCTGCATTAGCTGGCAGCAATCGCCGCATCATCTTCATCCACTATGCACGCAGTGCACAGGTGCATGCCTTCGGCGAGCAGATCGATTCCTGGGAGTCGCACCACCCGCAGTTTCAACGGTTTGTCGTCTACGAGGAGGTTGAGGCACAGGCACCGCGTGAGCCGGATGCAGTCGGCCGGCCCACATTTGCCCAATTGCAGCAATGGCTACCTGCAGACCTTGATTTCGATGCCTATTTCCTGGGGCCGAAGCCGTTCATGGCCTTCATCAAGCGAACTTTGCGCGAACTGGGCTTGCCCGAGACGAGAGCTCGTTATGAGTTCTTTGGCCCCTCTGAAGCATTGAGCTAGGCCGCCTCCTGGGTCCCAATCTCTGCCACGGCAGGGGCGGGGGGCCAATCGGCCGACTCGAGACTACCCACACAGGACAATCAGTATGCCGCTTCTCAAGTTTGACCTTATCCAGGGACGCAGTGACGAAGAGCTCCGTACCCTCTTGGATGTAGCCCACCACGCCATGGTGCAAGCCTTCGAAGTTCCATCCAGCGATCGTTATCAATGTGTCACGCAGCATCGTCCGGGCGAACTTGTGCTGGAGGACACGGGGCTGGGTTACGCGCGTTCGGCAAGCGTCGTCTTACTGACGATTATTTCGCGGCCGCGCTCGCAGGAGCAGAAGACGGAGTTCTACCGCTTACTGGTCGACAAGCTGCAAACCGAATGCGGTCTATCAGCGGATGATCTAATCGTTTCGCTGGTGGAGAACAGCGACGCGGACTGGTCCTTCGGCCGTGGGAAGGCGCAGTTCCTGACCGGGGAGCTCTAATCGCCGCAGACAAAGCGCTCAGTTAGTCGGCCGGCCAAGTGCCGGAGCTGGGCTCAGAGCAGACTACTGCTCGGGCGCCTGTCCTCGCGTTTAGTCAGTTCGAGGTCGAGCTTACTGCAAGTGCTGCGAACACAAGCTTTCCTCAAATTCCTGGAGTACTGAAATGACCATTAAGCTCTATCACCATCCGCTTTCAGGTCACTCTCATCGCGCACTCCTCGCACTGTCGTTACTTGGTGTGCGGTATGAGCTTGTTTATATCGACCTCAAGACCAAGCAGCAGAAGTCGCCCGAATTTCTAAAGATGAACCCGTTCGGCCAGATCCCCGTATTGGACGACGAGGGGACGATCATCACCGACTCCAATGCCATCTTGGTGTATCTGGCTGCTAAGTACGACGTTGCAAGTCGGTGGATCCCACGTGACCCCAAGGGTGCGGCGCGAGTGCAGGTTTGGTTCTCCGTGGCCGCCGGCCAGCTCGCGTTCGGGCCAGCTGCGGCGCGACGAGTCACTGTCTTTGGCGCTGTGCTGGACACGCAGGACGCTATCGCCCGCTCGCACACCTTGCTCACACTGATGAACAGCGAGTTGGACGGGCGTAGTTTCCTTGTGGGGGATTCGGCCACCTTTGCTGACGTCGCGATCTACAGCTACATCGTCAACGCGCCTGAAGGAAACGTTTCGTTATCGGACTATCCGAACGTTCAGGCTTGGCTCGCACGCGTGGAGGCATTGCCTGGCTTTGTACCGTTCAATACCACTGCAGCCGGCCTTCGAACGACCGCCTAAGCGGGTGCAAAGTCGGTGCTCAACTCCATACATACTTTGAAGGATTGACCATGTCCGCTTATCAAAACGACATCAAGGCCATTGCCGCTCTGAAAGAAGCAAACGGCAACAGCTGGAGCGCTATCAACCCCGAGTCGGTTGCCCGCATGCGCGCCCAGAACCGCTTCAAGACCGGTTTGGATATCGCCAAGTACACCGCGGCCATCATGCGCAAGGACATGGCCGAGTACGACGCCGACTCCTCCGTCTACACCCAGTCCCTGGGCTGCTGGCACGGCTTCATCGGTCAGCAGAAGCTGATCTCCATCAAGAAGCACCTGAAGACCACCAACAAGCGCTACCTCTACCTGTCCGGCTGGATGGTGGCCGCGCTGCGTTCCGAGTTCGGCCCGCTGCCCGACCAGTCGATGCACGAGAAGACTGCCGTCGCCAACCTGATCGAAGAGCTCTACACCTTCCTGCGCCAGGCTGACGCCCGCGAACTGGACCTGCTGTTCACCGCGCTGGACGCCGCCCGTGCTGCCGGCGACAAGGCCAAGGAGGACGAAATCCAGGCTCAGATCGACGGCTATGAAACCCACGTGGTACCGATCATCGCCGACATCGACGCCGGTTTCGGCAACCCGGAAGCCACCTACCTGCTGGCCAAGAAGATGATCGAAGCCGGTGCCTGCTGCATCCAGATCGAGAACCAGGTGTCCGACGAGAAGCAGTGCGGTCACCAGGACGGCAAGGTTACTGTTCCGCACGAAGACTTCCTCGCCAAGATCAATGCCGTGCGCTACGCCTTCCTCGAGCTGGGCGTGGATGACGGCGTGATCGTCGCCCGTACCGACTCCCTGGGCGCCGGCCTGACCAAGCAGATCGCCGTGACCAAGCAACCGGGCGACCTGGGCGACCAGTACAACTCTTTCCTGGACTGCGAAGAAATCTCCGCCGCCGAACTGAAGAACGGCGACGTGGTGATCAACCGCGACGGCAAGCTGCTGCGTCCCAAGCGCCTGGCTTCCAACCTGTTCCAGTTCCGCAAGGGCACCGGCGAAGACCGCTGCGTCCTGGACTGCATCACCTCGCTGCAGAACGGTGCCGACCTGCTGTGGATCGAAACCGAGAAGCCCCACGTTGGCCAGATCAAAGGCATGGTTGACCGCATCCGTCAGGTCATCCCGAACGCTAAGCTGGTGTACAACAACAGCCCGTCCTTCAACTGGACGCTGAACTTCCGCCAGCAGGTATTCGATGCGTTCGTTGCCGAAGGCAAGGACGTCTCCGCCTACGACCGCGCCAACCTGATGAGCGTGGAATACGACGAGACCGAACTGGCCCAGATCGCCGACGAGAAGATCCGTACCTTCCAGCGCGACGGTTCGGCTCACGCCGGCATCTTCCACCACCTGATCACCCTGCCGACCTACCACACCGCAGCCCTGTCCACCGACAATCTGGCCAAGGGCTACTTCGCCAACCAGGGCATGCTGGCCTACGTGAAGGGCGTGCAGCGTCAGGAAATCCGCCAGGGCATCGCCTGCGTCAAACACCAGAACATGGCTGGTTCCGACATCGGCGACAACCACAAGGAGTACTTCTCGGGCGAGGCAGCTCTGAAGGCCAGCGGTGAAGACAACACCATGAACCAGTTCCACTAATCGGAACTGCCAGCGGCCGACCACGCACCGGCCGGATATGGCGTGTCGGAGAACCCCGGTGCATGCACCGGGGTTTCCGGCCTTAGACGAGAGCGCATGGTGAACTTCATGTTCAGCGATGAAGACCAAGACCTCAGCAATTTCGGACGCGATGATTTTTTCAATGACGGCGGTAGCGCAATCTCGGCCTGGGGCATCGACCGGCGCATGACGGAGCACCTCCACGCCCAGGGCATCAGAACCGCCTGGGATTTGGCCCAAGCTGACGCCTGTTCGGCCAGGCGGCGTTCCCGTGGCGCCGGATTGGGGTATGTGCCGGGAATTGATGAGCCAGAGCTATACAACGCGGCTCGATCAGTTGTGGGCAGTCTTTTGAGGCGTCACGGAGGGACGGTGTTTCGACGAAGGCGTGTATTGCAGTAGGGGATGAGTTGGCTGGGGTCGGAATCCGCCCCCAGGCCGGAGATTACTGGAGCCAGGATTTCACAGTTTCTGCGCCAAACTCGGCTTTCCAGGCATTCATAGCGCTTAACCCTTGGGGGCGTCTTCCCTGGCCTTGAGGGTTGGAATGAAGGTACCGGTTGGAAGCACCAAGCGCAGCGGGTTCACCGGAGAGGCGGTGAATCCGAGGCTGCCGTAGTAAATCGCCGCATCCACATCCTTGGCGTCTACCGCAAGGAACGCCACGCCTGCATGTTTCGAGCTCGCGTAGACGCGCCTGAAGACGTCTGCGATGAGTCGCTTACCCAGACCTTTACCTTGCTGCCCCTTCTCGACCGCCAGACGACTTAGGAGCACCGCAGGAAGCGGATAGCGAGGTAACCCCTTGGCCAACTCGGCGGTCACGTCGGTAAGCAAGATTGAGGTGCTAGCGAGGGTGTAGTAGCCGGCCAGAGCCCCGTCCTCAAGGTAGAGGAACGTCCTGGAGACGTTACGCTTTTCGTCCTGGGTGGCTTGCTTCGCGATATATGTGTTGAGGGCCGGGTGCTTACCGCAATCGAACGCATCCCGCGCCACTGCCTTGTCGTAGGCGGTGGTGATGAAGTCCATTTATCAGTGCAGTTCCAGGAGGGCCGCGAGCTTTTTGTTGGGCTTGCCGGGGTTATCCAGCAGGTCGATAGCGGTCTCGGCCTTGAGCACAGTTACGCCATCCTCGGCCAGGGCCTTGGTCAGGTCGACAGGCTCTTCGGTGACAGCAAGACGCTTCATGTCGCCAAGGATCTGCCGCTCGAGCTCCTTGACCTGCACCTTGGTCACCTTTACAGCAGCCTTTCCGTAGTTAGAAAAGCGATCAGCGATTTTTACAGTCAGCACGCTGCCCCAACGCACATGCATGGCGCCGGTATCTTTTTTGATTTCGACGAAACCGCCTTTCAAAGCTGGTTTCTTGGGTTTGTCTTCGCGAGCTGCGGACATGGTTCCTCCTTGGTGCAGCTCAATTATTGCACAGCAGCGGCACTGGAGAAAGAAATCAACCCACGAGCCTCGGCCCTAGAGCGTCCGGTTGGAAGGAGCTTCGCAAAATATATAAACGCAAGCAAAATTTATGCGCAGTAAAATTTACTGCACATAATTGGGTTCGGGGTTATGTTGAGTGGATGCCGTGGGACTATGTCCGGCCACGGCTTCCACGTAACATCAACCCCGGATTATGGGAAGCCGATTGGTACCACCTTCACGTCCATCTCCTTCCCGGCCAGCACCGACTCCTTCCGCAATCGGTACCATTTTCGTCCTCGAGCAGCTGACCAGGTGGAACGAAAAGGTACCAAACCCCCTAGACAGCACTTTATGATTTGGTACCATTTCCCCGCCGGCAGATCTCGACCAGGTCGGCGAAAAGGTACCAAAAAGGAGGGTGCTGCTGTGCTTATCAAATTCGACGTAGATGACGCTCTGGCTGATCGCATGAAGGCGCAGTACGGGCAGAAGGTCGCCAGCAAGGCTTTTCATCAGGCCGCTATAGATTCGCTCGACCTTGCTGCCCAGGTTCGCGGCTTGCGTCGTGACGTACAGGATCGCGATCAGGAAATCGCCGTGCTTCGCCAGACCCTGGAGCGGGCCCGTTCGGCTGCTGCTTTGCTGCTGGAGGCTTGTGGCCAGGGCGATCTTCTCAACGATTCGGTACCAGTTTCGCCATCATCTCGGCGCCGGCCGACTCCTGCAGAAGAACAGATTGGTACCGAAACGGGCGTTTCCCCTCAGGCTGGCGAGTCTATGGATCACTTTCTTGCCCGTCTTTCCCGCCAAGGTCGTAGCTGATCACGTCAAGGGCCGCCGCACCGGCTCGTCGGAACACGCTTTACCGTTCCGGCGAACGGAGCGCCGGGCGAAGCGCACCCTTGAACGTACCCCGTCCAACTACTCTCCGCCTGGGATGCAGGGAGAGCTTTACCCCCTGCATCCCTGGCCTCGCCGAGAGCCCCCGGAGGGCCGCCGGAGGCGCTTTTGATTTGGCTGTTTGGGCGCCTCGGATCGGCACCCGGCAGGGTGGGGGCGCTGTAACACCCCCACTTTACCCCGGAACTCCGGGGTAACCCCTCCCTCAGTCCCCCTGCTTTTTGCTTCTCTTGCAGGTCAGGTACAGGTCTGGCGGGTCTAGGTTGTCGCGCTGTTTTTGCGCGATGGTGCTCATCAGCTCGAACCTGATTACGGCTGTCTGGCATTCGTCAAATGTTGGAACCTTCACCAGTAGCATGGGGTTCGGGTCGTTCATGGCCATGCCTACCATTAGCATCCATTCCACGTTGTTATCCCTTCTTGTCCCGTCCGTATCAGATTGATCTTCAATCCTTTTTTTTGTGGAAGCGTTGGTAGTCCTCGGGCGTCATTTCTTCCAGCCCTTTGAGGATGAGCCAGCGCAACACTTCAGTGTCTTTCACTGAAGCCTGTAGTTGGACCACCGCTTTCACTGTCTCTTTTTCAACCTTCCGCCANGTGGCGTCGTCGATGTGCTTGGTCGGCATTATTTCCATGTCCGTCAAGTGTTTGGCGCCTTTTATCGTAGCCTGATTTTCTTAGAGCCTTGACATTGAGATTCTAAGAATCTAATTTTCCGCCTGAATCTAATTTCTTAGAAACTGAGAAGGCGGAAGGGACTCGATGTTTTACGACTGGGTCAAGGCCTATCAGGACTATCCGTACGACCTGCCCAAGGTCGCGGATATCTTGGTCCGTCGCTTCGACGCGGAGTCCGAAGAACTGCTCAGCGAATCCGCGCCGGCCTTCTTCGCAGAGGGTAGCTACTGCACCACGTTTCGCATTCATGTCTGCGGGCGCCGGATCACGGTTGATGGCAACGCCTCCCGGATCAATCGGCTCGACAACGTGTTCGGTATCGAGCGCCTGGACGATTGCATGAAGGTGATTAACGCGATTTTGGCCGATGAGGGCCTGCCGCCGATGACCAAGTGCACGCGGGTGGATCGCCTGCAGGACGGGACTGCGCTGCCGGATGGGGCGGTTTTTCAGCGCCTCGACCTGACCAGTAATTTCTACGTCGGCAAGGGCAACGAACGCGCTTACCTGCGTGGCATTTCCAGCCAGCGCTACCGGAATTCCATCGGCTACCTGTACCCGGACGGCAACACCTGTGTGTGGACGCCGAAGGGTGGCGAGAAAGCGGGGCGGCTGGTGTAACACCCCCACTTTACCCCGGAACTCCGGGGTAACCCCTCCCTCAGTCCCCCTGCTTTTTGCTTCTCTTGCAGGTCAGGTACAGGTCTGGCGGGTCTAGGTTGTCGCGCTGTTTTTGCGCGATGGTGCTCATCAGCTCGAACCTGATTACGGCTGTCTGGCATTCGTCAAATGTTGGAACCTTCACCAGTAGCATGGGGTTCGGGTCGTTCATGGCCATGCCTACCATTAGCATCCATTCCACGTTGTTATCCCTTCTTGTCCCGTCCGTATCAGATTGATCTTCAATCCTTTTTTTTGTGGAAGCGTTGGTAGTCCTCGGGCGTCATTTCTTCCAGCCCTTTGAGGATGAGCCAGCGCAACACTTCAGTGTCTTTCACTGAAGCCTGTAGTTGGACCACCGCTTTCACTGTCTCTTTTTCAACCTTCCGCCATGTGGCGTCGTCGATGTGCTTGGTCGGCATTATTTCCATGTCCGTCAAGTGTTTGGCGCCTTTTATCGTAGCCTGATTTTCTTAGAGCCTTGACATTGAGATTCTAAGAATCTAATTTTCCGCCTGAATCTAATTTCTTAGAAACTGAGAAGGCGGAAGGGACTCGATGTTTTACGACTGGGTCAAGGCCTATCAGGACTATCCGTACGACCTGCCCAAGGTCGCGGATATCTTGGTCCGTCGCTTCGACGCGGAGTCCGAAGAACTGCTCAGCGAATCCGCGCCGGCCTTCTTCGCAGAGGGTAGCTACTGCACCACGTTTCGCATTCATGTCTGCGGGCGCCGGATCACGGTTGATGGCAACGCCTCCCGGATCAATCGGCTCGACAACGTGTTCGGTATCGAGCGCCTGGACGATTGCATGAAGGTGATTAACGCGATTTTGGCCGATGAGGGCCTGCCGCCGATGACCAAGTGCACGCGGGTGGATCGCCTGCAGGACGGGACTGCGCTGCCGGATGGGGCGGTTTTTCAGCGCCTCGACCTGACCAGTAATTTCTACGTCGGCAAGGGCAACGAACGCGCTTACCTGCGTGGCATTTCCAGCCAGCGCTACCGGAATTCCATCGGCTACCTGTACCCGGACGGCAACACCTGTGTGTGGACGCCGAAGGGTGGCGAGAAAGCGGGGCGGCTGGTGTACCCCGGTAACTACAACAAGGCGGCCGAACTGGACGCCCACCTCTTACCGAAGGTGAAACGCGCCTACGGCGAGGACTCCGACGAATACCGCTACGTCAAGCAACTGCGCGACCACTGTGCGGAAGTCGGCATGGTCCGGGCGGAGATCAAGCTTCGTTCGGAGTTTTTGAAGCGTGAACGCCTCTGCTTTTGGGGCCTATTCGATGAAGAGCGACTGCGTGAAATCCACCGGGATTTCCTGACTACGGGTGACAAGATGAACGTTACCGCTTACGACATTGCGAGCATTTCCGAACAACTGATACGCGAAGGCATCTGTAATTCGATGCAGGCGGCCACCCGTACTGCTACTTACGCCATGGAGTGGGTCCACGGCAAGCAATTCGACTTCAACAAGTCTGCCGTTCAGGAGCATCGCGCCCGTCTGCGCGCCATCGGTATCGATATCAAGCTGCCTTTCGACTCCAGTCGCCGTCTGGTTTACATCCACAACGTGCGCGAAGTCGAACGCACCTTCGAACCCCAGGTGCCGAGTTTCTACCGCCCGGCTGTTATTCCGTCTCACCTGCGACTGGTGGCCTGAGATGAAGTACCTCCTCGTTATGTCCATCTCCGGCGCCCTGGTACCGGCTCACCGTCTGCTGGCCGGTGGCGGTCCTGCGGTGGTCTGCGACCGTCCCGAAGACGCCCCGTACACCCCGATCCAGTGGGCCGAAATGAGCGCTCAGCGCATGACCCGTGGCGACCGTCGCCAGTTGGACATGCGCGCACGTTTGCGGGCTGCTGTGGCCGCATCGCCGCTCCGCGATCAGGTTGCCGAAACGATGGCGGCTCTTGATCAACGCAAGGCGGACGGTGCCAAGCCTGAGCGCCTGTATGAGTTGGTGGAACAGGGACGCGGCACGCCTTGTCTGGCCGACTGGATGGGCTACGCCTCGCTGACCGATGCAGGGGAGGGCGCCTGATGCTCGCCGCCACCCTCGAAACTGTTTTCTGGCTCGCCCTGGGCCTGCTGGCTATCCAGCGTTTGGGCTTTTGGGCCCGTTCCTCGGCTGCTCCGCGCGGCCCCAAATCCAACTTGGGCCGTTCTGTGGCCGGCCCCTTCACTACTGCAATGGAGATTGACCAATGAGCCGTATCGCGCGTGGTTTCGTACAAGACGTGATTCAGAAGGGCGAGGGCGACAAGGCCTTCGCCATCGTCGGCATTACCGTAACGAGTAAGAACCGTAACGGTTTTGACGTATCCGAACTGCTGGAGTTTTCCGTACGCGGTGAGCAGTTCAAAGGCGGCTTGCACAATG
>NZ_JBHZGM010000008.1:0-185033 GCF_043392685.1 Metapseudomonas phytobenefica
GAGGTGACCGATGCTGGCGACCAGGTGATCGAAGGGGCCAATGCGGGGCTCGACAAGGTGTGGACCTCGTTGTCGAGCTACACCTTGTCGGCGAACGTGGAGAACCTGTACTACGGTGGCAGTGGTAATTTCAGCGGCACCGGTAACGGATTGGCGAATCTCCTGCAGGGTGGCGCGGGTAACGATGTGCTGATCGGCAAGGCAGGCGCCGACACGATGCTGGGCGGAGCTGGCAACGACATCTATGAGGTGACCGATGCTGGCGACCAGGTGATCGAAGGGGCCAATGCGGGGCTCGACAAGGTGTGGACCTCGTTGTCGAGCTACACCTTGTCGGCGAACGTGGAGAACCTGTACTACGGTGGCAGTGGTAATTTCAGCGGCACCGGTAACGGATTGGCGAATCTCCTGCAGGGTGGCGCGGGTAACGATGTGCTGATCGGCAAGGCAGGCGCCGACACGATGCTGGGCGGAGCTGGCAACGACATCTATGAGGTGACCGATGCTGGTGACCAGGTGATCGAAGGGGCCAATGCGGGGCTCGACAAGGTGTGGACCTCGTTGTCGAGCTACACCTTGTCGGCGAACGTGGAGAACCTGTACTACGGCGGCAGTGGCAACTTCGCCGGTACTGGCAACAGCCTTGACAACTTCCTGCAAGGAGGAGGAGGTAATGATGTGCTGCGGGGGGGCGTTGGAAACGACCTGTTAGTCGGAGGGCTAGGCGAGGATATGTTCATGTTCGGTGCCGGCTTCGGCCAGGACCGTATCCTGGACTTCGACGCCAACCCGGTGGGTGGCCAGGACCGCATCGACATCGCCGGAATGGGCATCACCGCGGCGACCTTCGCGGCGAACGTGGCGATCACCGATGTGGGGGCGGATACCCGGGTGGCGATCGGTGCCAACAGCATCACCCTGGTGGGGGTGGCCGATGCCACCACGGTGACTCAGGCGGACTTCATCGTCGGCTGAGGAGGCAGCCGACAGTAGGAGCGAGAGGCAAGTAACTGCGAAATGGGGCGCTTGTCGCCCCATTTCGCATTCACGGAATTGTAATAGAGCCTATATTTTCAGTGTGCGCGTAGAGGTTGCATGTTGCTTCCTGCAATGAGGGGCAGAGCTAGTGAGGTTCGGCAAAATTAATCCTGATTCTCCAACCCCTCGTGAACAAATGGGCCTCGCGACTGTCACACCCCGCTGGGTACAAGGGATAGGCCTGCTGCCTGCACAAGATGGACAGGGCGCTCCGGGAGGGAATTTATAAGTGATCGCATGCCATGCGATAGACCTGTTTTTAGATGGACCCCAGCCGACCTATGCCTGACCAACTGCAGCAACCCACCTATAACAACGATGAAATCGATCTGGTCGAATTGCTTCGATCACTGTTCCAGCAAAAGTACCTGATTCTAGCCATTGCCTGCGTGGTCACTTTGGGGGCATGTGCTTATGCCTTCCTGGCGACGCCGCACTACCAGGTGCAGAGCGTGCTGCGCCCGGTGGATCGCGGCAGCCTCGATGAGTTGAATGGCACAGGCGTCTACGAGTTGACGCCGGCCGAGGCATTGGGTCGAGTCGGCGCCGGGCTTTCTTCCTATGAAACCCGCCTCAAGTTCTTCCGTGAGAATCAACAGCTATTCACTGGCCTGGTCGAGCCTGGGCGCTCGCTTGAGCAAGTCTTTGAGGAGTTCAACCGTACGGCGTTTACAATGTTGCAGGTCGACCCGAAGAAGCCCAACAGTCTGAGCGAATTCGTTGGTGTCTCGCTGACTTACCCCAGGGGGGTAGATGGCGTGGCGGTAGTCAATGGCCTTGTCGCCTCCGTGCTGGAGGACGAGCGGGCGCGAATTGCGACCGACCTGAAGGTGCTGATAGCCAACCGCCTGCTCGCCCTCGAACAGAAGATCGAGGCGGCACGGGCCAGCTACGAGGCGAGCAAGCAGGCACAAATCGCCGGCCTGCTCGAGCAGGATGCCTTGCGTCGGGCACAACTGCAGGACGAGTTGCGGGCCCTGCGCAGCGAACTGAAAACGCGCCGGGAGAACCGCATTAAAAGCCTTGACGAAGCCATGCAAATCGCCGAATCGCTGGGCATTCGCAAACCTACTACCCCCTCGGCCATGGCTGACGCACAGCGACAGGGGCAGGTCGTGCGCACCGAAGTCAACAGTCGTGAAATTCCGCTGTACTTCATGGGCGTAGATGCATTGAAGGCCGAACGGCAGGCCCTCAGCGAACGTCGCTCCGACGATTTCAGCGAGCCGCGAATAGCCGAGATCGAGAAGGAACTGGCCCTGCTGAGCCGCAATCGGCAGGTGGAAGTCCTCGAGCAACGCAAGAATGAAGACCTGTACCTCAAAGACTTGGCGCAATGGCGGGAGGAGGCGGCGCAACTCAAAGGTATCAAGTTCGATACCAGCACCTTGCAGCTGGTCCGGCTGGACCAACAGGCGCTTGAACCGCTCAAAGCGGTCAAACCAAAGAAGGCACTGATCATCGGCCTGGGGGGGGGCGGTGGCCTGATGCTCGGCGTCTTCGCAGCATTGCTGCGTAACCTGCTGCGCCCCAGGCAAACCGCAAACCATCGGGCGTGATAGTAGGAAGCGCCTAGTGGCGACGTTGTGCCCACAGTTATTCCTTAGTCATGCGCAAGAGGCCACTGTCGCCCCATATGGACCAATGCCAGTCTCTACGCCGTTTTTACCGTCGATTTCATAGACCGTGTCTGCGCTAGCTGCTGCCGGAGGTCGATCTCCGGCCCGGTAGCCTTGTAGGAGCTAGCTTTGCTAGCGAAACGGGGTCATTCGCTGGCAAGCCAGCGCCTACAGGCCATGCAGCTATTTGCAACACTTGATGCAGGCATAGCCATTCCATACGCCAAGCGGTAGCTCTAATGGGGGCATTGACTCGCGGGTGCCGGGAAACTTTCCCGGCTCGCCGCGCGTTGGACGGCCTTCCAGCCGAAGGCTGCGACGCTGAAAAGCTCATCCATCTAAATGGCAGCGCGAGGGGGGAAGCCTGGCAGATGGTGATTGGGCGCCATCCGCCGGTAGAGTCAAGCGTCAATGTGCGAGATACCGTGCCATGCGCATGTCATAAAGTTCCCGTCCGTCTGTCAGTAGCTACCAGTTGATTGTCAAGGCTTGTAATGAAATGCGGTGTAGGCAAAATGCTGCCCAGTCCCTACTGGCGGGGGTGGGCATATGCCCGATGCCGTGCGCTCCAAAGTGAGCGGCCCATGGCAGAAGAGGGTTACAACGTGCTGCCAAGGATCGTTGTCCCCCGCTGGTGCATCAGTGACACACTTTTTTTGAAGATGGACCTCAAGCCGTGAACGCAATCTCCCCCGCCATACAGCAAGCCAGCAGCGACGAAATCGACCTGGCCGCGTTAATTCATTCGCTTTGGGAGCAGAAGTGGCTGGTCGCCCTGGTCACTCTGCTGGTTGGTTTGGTCGCGGCGGCCTACGCTTTCCTGGTCACCCCGGAATACCAGGTGCAAAGTGTGCTGCGTCCTGCGGCGCTCAAAGAGCTCGATGCCCTGAACCGCACTGGTGTTTACGAGCTGACGCCTGAACAAGCCATGCAGCGCGTTGGGGCAGCTTTGGAGTCCTATGACAGCCGTCTGGAGTTCTTCCGCGCCAACCAAGGTTTGTTCGAGGCCCTGCGCCAACCCAATCGCAGCCTCGAGCAAACCTTCGAAAGCTTCAATCGGGAGGCTTTCAAGATGCTGCAGCCCGACCCGAAGAAAACCAACAACCTCAGCGCTTATGTCGGCATCCAACTGACCTATCCGGCGGATGTCAATGGCGTTGCCTTGGTCAATGGCTTGGTCGACCACGTCATTCAGTCGGAGCGCGGGCGGATCGCTGCCGATCTGCAAACGGTGATTCAGAACCGTCTGAACCAGCTCGATCTGAAGATGGCCGCAGCCCGCGCCAGCTATGAAGCCAACAAGGAAGCCAGGATCGCCAAGCTGCTTGAAGCCGACAGCCTCAAGCGCGCGCAGTTGCAAGACGAACTCAAGGCCCTGCGCCAGCAGCTCAAGGCGCGCCGCAATAACCGCATCACCCAGCTTGACGAGGCGATCCGTATCGCCAAGGCGCTGGGTATCAGCAAACCCACCACGCCCTCCGCGCTGGGCGAGAGCGAGCGCGTAGCGCAAGGCAGCGTGATCCGTACCGAAGTCAACAACCAGCAGGTGCCGCTCTATTTCATGGGCAGCGAAGCCCTGGAGGCCGAGCGCAACGCCTTGCTCCAGCGTCGCTCCGACGACTTCACCGAGCCGCGCATTGCGCAGATCGCCAAGGAGCTGCAACTGCTGGCGAGTAACCGCCAGGTCGAAGTGCTCAAGCAGCGCGAAAACGAAGACCTGTTCCTCAAGGACCTGGCTATCTGGCGTGAGGAGGCGGCACGTTTGCGCAACCTCAACTTCGATGTAGCCGATCTCAAACTGGTATCAATCGATCAGATCGCCGTGGAACCCCTCAAGCCAATCAAGCCCAAGAAGGCGCTGGTCCTGGCTTTGGGCCTGGTGCTCGGCGGTGTGCTGGGTCTGTTCATCGCTCTGCTGCGCAATATGCTGCGTCGTAAACCCGATGCACTTGCTCTGGCGAACGCTGAGGGGGGCATATAGCTTGTAGAGGGGCTCTCTCCGCCTTCGCTGTCGTGCAGCACGTTGTGCAGGAGCCAATGTACTGGCGAACCATCAACAGGCACCAAGAGTTGTCAGAAAGTGATGGGGTCGCAGGGCGGACTCCCGGGCCCAGTGTACAGTCCGCCGTGCAGTCGATCGCGTGGCATGCGGTTACGCAAGCACGCCAGGCACACCGATGTCTTGTGCATGGTAGACCCAGAAATAGGCAGGGGGGGCTACTATCGAATCGAACACGCTGCCATAAAACAGGGATGAATCACCGGCACTGCTCCACCCGCCGGCATTGTTAACAGCCTAGCAGGGATCGACCACATGAATTGCCCCGACATCATGCACCATCGCGCAAAGAGCGGGGGACCGGTTTGCTGATAGACGCCCAGCGCAGGCTGCTGATCGATTGCAGCCTGTTCCTAAATGCGGAAGCATCGGCCGAAGGCAAATTCGCTGCTGAATGCCTGGCCATCGAATTTGCCATGGATACGATCAAGGCCCTGGTCGCCAATGGATGACGGTGAGCGCATGCCCAATTTGCTGTCTGCTGACTTCAAGGGGCCGATACTCTGCAGTGAGCCCACCGGCAATCCGCTGTCCATCGTGCTGGAGGAGGCCTTCAAGCTCAGTTTCGGCCGCGATCAAAAGCAGATCGAGCGCTACATCAAATTAATCGAGAAATGCATCATCGCCTTGCCCTGCAGACTTGCTTCGCCCTGCACGACACGTAAAGCCGGGTCCTCCACGACCTCAAGCCTTTCTTGGATAGCGAAGCGCTGCAATATGTGGGGCACAGAAACCGCTCGTCCGGTCATTGTCATTGCAGGGAACGGAATGTGCAGCAGCGGTCGAATCGTCAATTACCTGAAATCCATGCCGCGCGAACTGCGGCACTACGTGCCGAGTTGACCGTGCTGGAGCAGCGTAAGAATGATGCCCCCTTTATCGGCGAACTGCGCAGACTGGAAAATCAGATGGCGTTCCTTGGCGGCGTGGACGTGAATCCGGACAACGTTTCGGTGTACATCCTAGACAGCATCGCGGAAGTACCACAGACCCCGATCAAGCCGAAAAAGGCATTTATTCTGACACTGGACTTAGTCATAGTCGGGTTGCTCGGATTGTTTGTAGCATTAACTCGATCCGCGTTTCTCCGTCGTGGAGGTAGAAATCTTTAGAAGGATAGTACCAAGATTGGCAGTTCTCTGCCTCGAGTGAAGCAACCTAACCGGCCTCCTGCCTTCATTGACAGGCAGATTCCGCTTTGTTCTTTCAGGTAGTTCTATGGACGTTATGATCGATGATTAAGACATCATCTGCACTGAAGAAGGCTCTTAGAGCAGTATCCTTGCTATGGGCTGGTTCGTTACTCGGTGCAGGACTCGCGTTCTTTACACAAATAGTTCTGGCGCGAGAGTTGGCTCCATCGGGATACGGCGCCTTTGCTGCCGCATTAGCGACTGTTACGTTATTGGCCCCGCTTGCGGGTGTTGGCGTCCAAGGCTTTTGGTTGAAGGTTTTCGGTGCGGAAGGCTGGCATGCTGTTAGGTGGCTGTCCGCATCTTTCAGGGTGGTTTTGTTTAGTTCAATTACCACCGTGCTTTTACTCTTTGCCTGGGCATTGCTGGGAGGACATGCCAAGTCAACCAGCATTCTATTGATTTGTCTGCTACCCATAATTCCAGGCTACTTGTTTAATGAGTTGGTTAGCAGTAAGTTTCAGCTTGAGGAACGCTTCAGTTTGTTGGCTGCATGGCAACTGATTCCTCACTTTATACGATTAATGCTTATACTGTGCATTGTATTGATTGGATGGGACAAGCCCAGTGCGTTGACGATTGCTGCAGTATACGCTTTAGTTGCATTTCTCATTTGTGCAATTGGTTGCGTGAGTCTAAGAAAAATGGCAGGAGGCGATTTCGCTCTCAAAGGTCATTCTACTGTAACCAGTTATGAAGGGCATTCAGAGAAAGTTTTTGCATGTGATGTCATAGCTCAATCCTGGCCTTTCGGCCTGGCTGCCGTATTTCAACTTATCTACTTTCAAAGTGATGTGATTTTATTGAAGTATATGATTGGCGATGGCGCTGCTGGAGTCTATAACGTAGCATTTACGGTTATGGCTGCTGTGTACCTGCTGCCTAGCGTCATATATCAGAAGTTCTTACTGCCCAAAATGCATCGATGGGCAAACTCTGATCGCGCAAGATTTTATAAAGTATACCGTCAGGGAAGCTTTGCTATGTTGCTATTGGGGGTCGCAGCCATGCTGGTAATTTGGATTTCAGCATTCTGGGCCATCCCCTTGTTTTTTGGAAAGCAGTACACTGAGGCCGTAACGCTTCTTAATATATTGGCTCCTTGTGCTCCATTAATGTTCTTGGCCTTTAGCTTTGGCGGGGTACTGGTTACACAAGAAAACATGCGGCTAAAGGTAAAGGTGATGGGCGGTGTAGCGTTGATCAACGTGTTGATGAATCTTGCCTTGATACCGACTTGGGGAGCAACAGGGGCTGCTATATCGACGGTTCTAAGCTGCCTTGCTCTTATGAGTACATATTTCTGGTGTGCCCAAAAAATAGTTTTTGGGCAGAGTGAGGGGCGAGATAGTGAGTGTGATAGGGCTTTATGAATATCATTAAGTATATGAAGAACATGGCAAGACCCATGAGGGATCTTGCTCTATTGTTTGTTGACAGCTCTTATGATTTATATCGATATGCTAGATATTCGGGAATGCTCCATCGTAAGGGGCGGCAGGCTCGCGACTTCAAGACAATCAAGATCTACCATGCTCTTGAAAAAAGTTTAAGTTTTCGTAATCGTAAGTCTTCATCAGGCTGGGGGGTGGCGAACAGCTTGGTTGATTACCTCACTGATAGCAAGAGACATCATGGAAGTTACAGCTATCACGATAGAGTGGCCTTGAAAACGTTGAGCGACTTCTATGGTGCAGGACTGGACAAGGAAGCTGGTGGTAGTACACGGGCGTCCCTAAAAGACTTTGTTCTTCAGGCTCAGGAAGATATGGCAAAGGAAGGGGGAGTTATTCAGTACTCAAGACAACGCCTAACTGATGGCCAACTGGACGATCCTGAGCGTTTTTTCTTCAGCCGCTATTCTGTACGGGACTTCTCTACAGAGCCTGTGTCGCACGAAATTCTCAAACGGGCGTTGGCACTGGCCAGCAAGACACCGTCTGCCTGTAATAGACAGGGCTGGCACGTGTATCACGTAGATAGACGAGATAGAATTGATGAAGCTTTAAGCTTTCAGAATGGTAACCGCGGTTTTGGACATGAGGTTCCCTGTTTGCTAATTATTACTGCTGATGCGCGCGCTTTCGAGGCGTCAGTGGAGCGGAATCAGCAGCTTATAGATGGAGGGATGTATGCAATGTCCATTATTTCGGCTCTGCATTCTCTCGGCATTGGGACCTGTTGTTTGAACTGGAGCCAAGGGATGCGAGGTGATCTTATTTTTCGGCGTGCTATAAAAATCTCGCCTCATCATACGGTCGTCATGATGCTTGCTGTTGGATATCCTAGGGACTCATTAAAAGTTTGTTATTCGGCACGAACCTCTGTAGACGAAATATATACTTATCTCAATGACTAATGCCGGATTCCGCCTATGAAAATTGCTTTGGTTACTATTCACAATGCTAACAATTATGGCGCTATCTTTCAGGCCTTTGCCTTGCAGGAAGTGTTATCGAGGTATGGAGAAGTCGAAATAGTCGATTACGAAAATCGACACATCTCTCGGAGTTTTGATCTGGTTAGATTGAAGCCCACTCTTCATGGGGCCCTAGGGGCGGGCAAGGATATTTTTCGTATTTTTCCACGAGCCAGGGCTATTGAAAAATTTAAAGCCTTCATTCGAACAAACTTTAAGCTGACCGCTAGGTTAAGCCAGAGAGATTTACTTCAGAATGGATTAAAAGATTTCGATTGCTACGTAGCGGGAAGCGATCAGATTTGGAATCCTGCATGCGTGAGCGATAGAAGAGAGATTGATCCTGTATATTTTTTAGATTTTGCCTCAAATGGATGTAGAAAGATTTCTTATGCATCCAGTCTGGGTTCATATGTATATGATGAGAATGAAAAAATTATTCTGAAAAATCTACTTAGCGACTTTTCTAACATTTCAGTTCGAGAGAAAAGTGCCAAGGAGTTCTTGGATAGCTTGCTGGGCGGCGGAGTGTCGCATGTCTTGGATCCGACATTGCTGCTGTCTATGGAAGAATGGCTGGTGCGCCTAGATGTTAATAACTACAAGGCTAAACTTCCAGAGGAAAAGTATATTCTATTGTATACCGTACCTAAAGTCCCCCTAATTCGTAAGGCTGTAGACCTTGTCGCTAAAAAGATGGGGCTTAAAATAATTTCTCTAGATCAAGGATTATCTGCCGGAGCAGTGGTAGATCGTCAGATTCGGGATGCTGGCCCCCTAGAGTTCTTGAAGCTTTTTGCTGGTGCAGAATTTATTGTGACGGACTCTTTTCATGGGGTCTGTTTTTCCCTGAATTTTAATAAGCCATTTATGGCGATTTCTCCTGGCAAGCACTCGAATAGGTTGGAGAGCTTATTGGGGGGGGTGGGATTGACAAATCGACTGATCGGCTCAGAAGATGAGTTGAAAATATTTTCAGGGTTCGAGCCTGATTACTCTTATCGAGAAGCTTTGCAAAGTATGAGAGAAGCGTCGCTTAATTATCTTAAAAGTAGCCTAGAAGGAATGGAGGCTCGGAGCGCTAGGCTTAATCAATGAAATCCGTAGACTTGTGGATCCCAAGTGCCGCTCCGTTCTTTTTGTTTGGAGTGGTCTACTACCTCGTCTCCCCTGCTATTGCTCTTGGATTACTTGCCGAGAACAGAGTTATTTCTGCTGCAATAGAGTATATTGGGGAGGACTATTTTGGATGGGCCTACTTCATCGATATCCTATTGATAGTCCTATCCTTTTTCTCGGGGTATTTCCTCTTTAAAAGAGGTCGAAAGGCTAGGGCAGAAAGCATCGTTGACTTTTCTGCATCATTTAAGCTTAGCCCAATACTTTTGTTCTTCCTGCTTTCAATGCTCCTAATGTTTTTCGTCTATCGAGCAATGGCTGTGGGTGCTGTATTTTTTTCCGGGTATGCGAATTATGATATCTTGGTTTTAGGGCCGTTTGCTACATTGATTTTCTTGTCTGCACTATTTCACAACTATTTCAAAAGCAGGATTGCCAAGATTTCTTTTTTCTTGGTCTTTTTGGCTTCTTCCTTTTTTATGCTTAGCCTAGGGTCAAGAATGTTTTTTGTGCTGGGCTCCATGACAATAGCTCTTGGGTTGCTCTCAAGGAATAAGGGTGCACTTAAAAGCCCTTTGCTTTATTTGGGATGCGGTGCTTTTTTGTGTTTAGTTGTTAGTGTAGGAGTATGGCGTTCCGGTGGCAATATTTCTCTGGAGGCGCTTCTAACTGTCTTTTTTGCAGAACCGATTTTCACCGCCGCCAGTGGAGCAGCCTATATGAATAATTTAGGCGAGAGACCTGTCCTTGGTGCGCCACTTGATGTCCTAGCGTCACTTGTCAACTTCATACCTTCATTTGTTTATCCTGAAAAAGTCTTGATTATCGAGAAGCTTATATACGACGAAAACAAATTTTCTCCCTTTGGTGCGAGTTCTATAATTGTAAATGTATACTCAAACTTTGGCATGTTATATCCTCTGTATTTTCTGTGCGTAGGGGGGCTGGTTGGTGGACTAAATAGGAGGGCGCACTTCTCGGTCTTTTATCGCTCTATATATTTATCCATTCTTCCTCTTCTTATGTTCCATTTTTTTAGGGAGAATTTTATGACCGTACTTAAGGTCTCTTTATTTAACGGATTCATCCTTCCGTTCTTGATTGTCATTTTTATATATATTTTTTTCGGTACTCCGCGTAGCGAGGCGCTGACCAAGTGAAAATCAAGGTTCTGTGTTTTGTTGGGTATTACCTTCCGGGCTATAAAGCCGGAGGCCCGCTACGAACCATTTCTAACATGGCGCTGCACCTCAAGGATGATATTGAATTCTGGATTGTTACCAGGGATAGAGACTTGGGTGATGGACTGCCTTACTCCAATGTCAGGGTCAATGAGTGGCAGGATATCCATGGAGCGAACGTGTACTACCTCTCTCCAGAGTGTTGCACAGTACGACATATTGCTAGAGTGATATCTGAAACCCCTCATGATGTTCTGTATCTTAATAGCTTTTATGACCCTATTTTTACAATAAAGCCTCTACTGGTTCGGCGGATTCTTGGCATCGCTACGAAACCCTGCGTCGTTGCTCCTCGCGGAGAGTTTTCAATTGGGGCCATCGCTCTCAAGGCAAAAAAGAAGAAACTTTATAATTTAGTCAGCGGTTTCTTTGAGCTCTATAAGGGTGTGACCTTTCAGGCTTCCAGTGAGCACGAAGCGCAAGATATAGTGCGGGTCCTAGGGGTGGATCGCACCCGCATAGAGATAGCGATCGACTTGCCGGAGTTGGATCTGCCTCTAGAAACTGATTTCGATTCGGCAGCTGAGCGTGATGCCGGTAAGGCGCTGAGGGTTATTTTCTTATCGAGAATTTCCCCTAAAAAGAATCTTGACTTCGCTATCAAGGCGCTCTCATTCACGCATAGGGCGATTGAGTTTCATATCTATGGCCCCATAGAGGATGATGCTTATTGGCGGGAATGTCAGGCATTGTTTCCCGGGCTGCCTCCTAATGTTTCTGTGAGCTATTGTGGGAGCGTGCTGCCCACTGAGACCAAAAAAATATTCTCGCGTTATGATTTGTTCTTTTTTCCGACGCATGGTGAAAACTATGGGCATGTCATCGCTGAGTCGCTGAGTGTGGGCACTCCTGTTCTACTCAGCGACCAGACCCCATGGTTGGATCTAGAGTCGCAGGGGTTGGGGTGGGATATTCCTTTGGGCTCTCCTAAGGTTTTTGCAGAGCAGATTGATAAGTTTACAAGTCTGGAACCTGCCATTCGGTGTCAGCAACGCACCGTTGTTCGGGCCCAAGCTCGAAAGTTGTTGCAGAACCCAGAGATCGTGGAAGCTAATCGTAATTTGTTTCGCGCAAGGTTAAAGTTTTGAGGATTCTTGTCCTTTCTCAATATTTCAGTCCTGAGAGCTTCATCATTAACGATGTGGCACGTACGCTCGTTGCTCAAGGGCACGAAGTCAGCGTAGCTACAGGTAAACCAAACTATCCAGACGGCGAGGTTTTTCCCGGTTATCGGGCTAGTGGGATTCAACGTGACGTTTTTGCAGAGACGGTAGAGGTAATTCGGATTCCGCTATGGCCGCGAGGTAAGGGTGGTGCTAGAAATTTGATCCTGAATTACCTCTCGTTTGTCCTCTGCGGGATTTTCTTTTTTCCGTGGCTACTGAGAAAACGCAAGTTTGACGCCATTCTGGTTTTCGCACTATCACCGATTACCCAAGTCATTCCAGCCATACTTCTCAAATGGTTGAAGAAAACTCATCTGGCAGTATGGGTTCAAGACCTGTGGCCAGAAAGCCTTGCGGCCACAGGGTTCGTCAGGCACCCGCACCTTCTCAAGGCAGTTGGCTATCTCGTCAGAGGGATTTATGCGGGGTGCGATACCTTGCTGGTTCAATCCCGGGCATTCGTCGGCCCCGTGGCGCGCTATGCGCAGCGCGACAAGATCATCTACTACCCCAATTCAATGCCACGGCAGGTTCCAGTCCAAACTGTGGAGAGAATTTCGCCCGAATTGGCCAGGGAGCTTGACCAACATTTCAGTGTTGTTTTCGCGGGTAATCTGGGAACGGCCCAAGCCGTCGAGACGCTGCTCGAAACTGCCATACAACTGAAACACGATCCTGAAATCCGCTTGGTACTCGTCGGCAGCGGTAGCCGGTTCTCCTGGTTGCAGGCGCAGAAACAGTCGCACCAACTGGATAACTTGCTGTTGCCTGGGCGTTTTCCGATGGAAGCGATGCCGCAGATATTCGAACGTGCAGCAGCCTTACTGGTGTCCCTAAAGGATGAGGAAATCTTCGCCCAGACGATACCGAGCAAGATCCAGGCTTATCTTGCGGCGGGGCGACCGATTATCGCTTCATTGCGTGGCGAGGGAGCACGGGTCGTAGCTGAGGCGGGTGCGGGGGAGGCTTGTGAGCCGGAAAATCCTGCCGCATTGGCAGCATTGATCCGCTCCATGAAAGGTCGACCTGCTGCCGAGCTGCAAGCCATGGGGCTGGCGGGCAAGGCATATTTCAATGAACACTTCGAGATGAGCAGCCAGGTGACGCGCCTGGTGGAGATTCTTGAGGCTCGGGCCAAGGGATAATATTGATGCGCATATTGGTATTGGGCATAACCGGCATGCTGGGCAGTGCCGTATATAAAACGTTTAGCCAAGATCCGGCGTATGAAGTCTGGGGCACAATGCGTAGTGCCGGGGCGCTGCAGCATTTCTCCGAGCAGAGCCGATCACGCCTGCTGACCGGAGTCGATGTACTTGATCAGGATGCACTGGTCAGTGCGCTGGAGGGTGTCCGTCCGGATGTCGTCATCAACTGCGTCGGGCTGATCAAACAGTTGGCCGACGCCAAAGATCCGCTTTCGGCTTTGCCGATTAACTCCATGCTGCCGCATCGCTTGGCGAAACTCTGTGGACTGGCCGGCGCGCGTTTGATCCATGTGAGCACGGATTGTGTGTTCTCTGGTCGTAAGGGAATGTATGCCGAGGCTGACCTGTCAGACGCGGAAGATCTGTATGGCAAGTCCAAGTACATTGGCGAACTGCACGAGTTGCCGCACGCGGTCACGCTGCGCACCTCGATCATCGGGCATGAGCTTGGCACCCACTTCTCGTTGATCGACTGGTTTCTTTCGCAGACTGGCCCAGTCAAGGGCTATGCCAAAGCCATATTTTCCGGCATGCCAACTGTTGAACTGGCTCGTGTGATGAAGGATTACGTGATTCCGAATCCCGAGTTGCACGGTTTGTATCATGTATCGGTTGAGCCTATCGACAAACTGTCGCTGCTCCGGCTGGTCAGCGAGGTCTATGGGCATAAAATCGAAATCATTCCAGATGAGCAAGTGTGTATTGACCGCTCGTTGGATTCGTCTCGATTCCGCCAGGCAACCGGTTATGTACCACCAGCTTGGCCTGAACTGGTCAAGATGATGTATAGCCAGCGTTGATTATTATATTTTCGAGTGTGGTGACTGTTTATGTTCGATGACAAGGTCTTGATGATTACCGGCGGTACTGGTTCCTTCGGTAATACGGTGTTGAAGCGTTTCCTTGATACGAATGTCAAGGAAATTAGGGTGTTCAGCCGGGATGAAAAGAAGCAGGAAGATATGCGTATCGCCTTGGCCAATGACAAGGTCAAGTTCTATATCGGCGATGTGCGAGATTACAGCAGTGTTTCTCAGGCCATGGCCGGTGTTGACTATATCTTCCATGCGGCGGCTCTGAAGCAGGTGCCCTCTTGCGAGTTTTATCCTATGGAGGCGGTCCGTACCAATGTTATTGGCACGGAAAATGTGCTGAACGCTGCGGTTGCCACAGGCGTCAAGCGTGTGGTGGTTCTTAGCACGGATAAGGCGGTATATCCGATTAACGCCATGGGTATCTCCAAGGCAATGGCGGAAAAACTGATGGTTGCCAAGTCGCGTATGATTCCGGAGTCTGGCCCAGTTTTATGTGCGACTCGCTATGGCAATGTTATGGCCTCACGTGGTTCTGTGATTCCACTATTCATCAATCAACTTAAAGGTGCCGAACCCCTTACCGTCACCGATCCGAACATGACCCGCTTTCTAATGTCGCTGGAAGACTCGGTCGATCTGGTGTTGCATGCCTTCGAACATGCAGAGCAGGGTGATATCTTTGTACAGAAGGCTCCAGCCTCTACGGTGGCCGACTTGGCTCAAGCGCTTAAAGAACTGTTTTCCCGCGATAACCCTGTGAAGGTAATCGGTACGCGGCATGGTGAGAAGCTTTATGAATCACTGATTTCCCGCGAGGAAATGGCCAAGGCTGAGGACATGGGGCGTTATTACCGAATTCCAGCGGATAACCGCGACCTCAACTATAAAAAGTTCTTCGTTGAGGGTGAACAGCATATTTCCGAGCTGGATGACTACACCTCGCATAATACGGAGCGTCTGAATGTTCAGGACGTTAAGAACGTTCTGTTGAAGTTGGATTACATTCGGGAGGAGCTCAATGCTTAAGGTAATGACGCTGGTCGGTACCCGCCCGGAACTGATCAAGATGAGCCGTGTAATCGCAGAGCTGGACAAGCAGGTGCAGCATGTACTGGTACATTCTGGCCAGAATTACGATTACGAACTGAATCAGGTATTTTTTGATGATCTGGAAATTCGCAAGCCGGATCATTTCCTCGGGGCTGCTGGTGATACCGCTGCCAAGACTATTGCCGAGGTGATCGCCAAGGCCGATGAAGTTTTCGAGTTGGAAAAGCCCGACGCGCTTTTGCTCTATGGCGATACCAATACCTGCCTGGCAGTGATTGCGGCCAAGCGCCGAAAGATTCCGGTTTTCCATATGGAGGCAGGTAATCGCTGTTTCGATCAGCGGGTGCCAGAGGAGTTGAACCGCAAGGTCCTCGACCATTTGAGCGACATCAATATGGTGCTGACCGAGCATGCACGGCGTTACCTGATTGCGGAAGGGATTCGTCCGGAAACCATCATCAAGACCGGTTCGCATATGGAGGAAGTGCTGGATTACTACATGCCGCGCATCCAGGCTTCCGATGTGTTGCAACGAGAAGGACTGGAAGAGGGCGGGTTCTTTATCGTCAGTACCCATCGGGAAGAGAACGTCGATACGCCGGAGAACCTGCGCGATTTGCTGGAAACCCTGCGCTCGCTCGCCGAGACCTATCAGTACCCGATCATCGTCTCTACACACCCTCGCACCCGCAAGCGCCTCGAGGTGCTGGGCGAGTCGCTTGAACATCCGCTGATTCGCTTCGTCAAGCCGTTCGGTTTGCTGGATTACATCAAGCTGCAAATGTCGGCTTTCTGTGTTCTTTCCGATAGCGGAACCATCACCGAAGAGGCCTCATTGCTCAACCTGCCGGCCATCACGATTCGCAACGCGCACGAGCGACCGGAAGGCATGGATGAAGGCACGCTAATCATGAGTGGCCTGAAAAAAGAACGCGTGCTCGATGCGGTGCGTGTGGTGACCAGCCAGCATTATCGTGCCCGCCGCGTGATGCCCGTGGTGAAAGATTACCAAGCGGGGCCAGTTTCGAAGCAGGTTGTCAGGGTGGTGCTCAGCTACACGGATTACATCAATCGTACAGTTTGGTCGAAAGCCTGAGCATTGCCGAGGTAGAGAAATGCGTGTTTTGTTGACGGGAGCTACTGGCTTTATCGGGAGTGGACTGCTTCAGCGATTATTGCAGGATGGACTGCACTTGCCCGTTGCAGCTATTCGTCGTCCATCAGCTGATTTACATTCTGATGTTCCCTGCATTCATGTGGGTGAGCTTTCTCTAAATACCGATTGGTCGGTTGCACTTACCGGTGCCGACGTTGTAGTTCATGCTGCAGCCCGAGCTCATGTTATTAAAGAAAGCTCATCTGATCCGTTAGCTGAGTTTCGTTCTGTAAACCTTGACGGAACCTTAGCACTTGCGAATCAAGCTGCGCTCGCGGGTGTAAAGCGCTTTGTTTTTATTAGCTCAATCGGTGTTAATGGTAATCAAAGTTTTCGTCCTTTTAAAGTGGATGATACACCTAACCCTGTTGAACCTTATGCTATATCCAAACTTGAGGCTGAGCTAGGGTTACGTAGGTTGACGGCCGAAACTGGTATGGAAGTAGTGATTATTCGGCCTCCATTGGTATACGGACCCCAAGCTCCTGGTAACTTTGCACGATTGATAAACATTGTTGCTAAAGGGATTCCTCTACCTTTTGGGGCTATCCATAACCAGCGCAGCTTAGTTTCCTTGGACAATCTAGTTGATCTGATCGTGACCTGTATCGATCATCCCGCGGCGGCTAACCAGACTTTCCTGGTAAGCGATGGCGAGGACCTCTCGACCACTGAACTGTTGCGCAGAATGGGCGCTGCCTTGGGTAAGCCGGCCCGTTTGCTACCGGTTCCGAGTTGGTTGCTGGAGGCAGGGGCTGTGATGTTGGGGAAGAAGGCTCTTTACCAGCGCTTGTGCGGCTCCCTGCAGGTCGATATCAGCAAAACTCGTGAGTTATTGGGTTGGGAACCGCCGATTAGCGTTGATGCGGCTCTGCGCAAGACGGCAAAGCATTTTCTAGAGCATCATGCCGGGTGATGTTGTTCAGAAAGACATCGCCGTGCACATCCAGAAGCCTGAATCTGATGATTGACCGCGATGAATTGTCAACGCTTGATTTCAAGGTTTCGCTTGTTCAGTGACCATTCGCGATGGGAGAAGCTGCTCGATAGAGCAGCTGACATTTTGGGCCCTGGTTTTGTTTTAGCTGCTTCAGGAATTTGACCTGTGATAACGATTTGGTGGCTGCTGCCGGCTTTGGCCGGCGTTTCTCTTTTCCTGACGGGGGTCTTGCGTCGTTATGCCTTGGCGCGCAGCTTGATGGATATTCCCAATGGGCGCAGTTCACACTCGGTGCCCACGCCACGCGGGGGCGGGGTGGCCATTGTGCTCAGCTTTCTGGCGGCGCTACCGCTTTTGGCGTTAGTTGGTGTGTTGGCGTGGCCGGTGATGTGGGCGTTGCTGGGAGCGGGGGGCTGGGTCGCGGTAGTAGGGTTTCTCGATGACCATGGGCATATCGCTGCGCGCTGGCGGCTGTTGGCTCATTTCATCGGCGCTGGCTGGGCGTTGGGCTGGCTGGGTGGTTTGCCGCCTCTGGTGATCTTTGGCTTTGACCTGGACTTGGGTTGGCTGGGATACGCGCTGGCAGCGTTTTACCTGGTCTGGCTGCTCAATCTGTATAACTTCATGGATGGCATTGACGGTATTGCCAGCGTGGAGGCGATATGCGTGTGCCTGGGCGGCGCGCTGCTCTATCTATTAATGGGCGAGGGGGGCGCGGCTCTGGCTCCCTTGTCGCTGGCGCTGGCGGTAGCGGGTTTCCTGTTCTGGAATTTCCCTCCGGCACGCATTTTCATGGGGGATGCCGGTAGTGGCTTCCTCGGTATTGCGCTGGGCGTGCTCTCGCTGCAAGCGGCCTGGGTGGCACCGCAACTGTTGTGGAGTTGGTTGATTCTTTTGGGCGTTTTCATCGTCGATGCCACCTGGACACTCTTCCGCAGGCTGCTGCGGGGCGACAAGGTGTACGAGGCCCATCGCAGCCATGCATACCAATACGCATCGCGCGAATTTGGCAAACACTTGCCGGTGACGCTGGCTGTGGCTGGGCTCAACCTTTTCTGGCTGCTTCCGATTGCCCTTTGGGTCGGGTTGGGGGGGCTGGATGGCGCCCTGGGATTACTGGTGGCTTACCTGCCGTTGGTGTGGCTGGCGGTAAGGTTCAAGGCTGGGCAGCGGGAGTAGAATAGCTCCTCACCTCGGGCAGCTCCCCGGAGGAGAGGGGGAGGCGAGTTCGTTGCCGGGTGTTAGGAGCGCCAACAATGAGTGGGATGGAGTCCTTGCAGCAGCACTGTTTACCAGTGTCGGTTCCGGGCGAGGGCGACTGCACGTTTGGCGCCGAAGGTTAATAGCGCTGCTGCAGATCCGTCTGTTGGTTTGTTAACGATTTCGAGGACGCTCTAGTGTTAAGGACTGCTGATAAGGTGCGCGAAAGGTTGTTGCGATTGCCGCGTCGCTATAAGCGCTTGTTGCAGGTGATCACTGATGTGGTGCTGGTTTGGGCCGCATTATGGTTGGCGTTTGTCGTGCGCCTGGGCACCGACAACCTGATTCATCCGTTGGGAGGCCACCTCTGGCTGTTTGTGGCTGCCCCGCTGATCGCCATCCCACTATTTGTGCGGTTTGGTATGTACCGGGCAGTGATGCGTTACTTCGGTAACGATGCGCTGCTTGCTATTGCCAAGGCTGTTTCCATCTCCGCCTTGTGCCTCGCCCTTGCGGTGTATTGGTATCGCGATGCACCGATGACTGTCCCCCGTTCACTGGTGTTCAACTACTGGTGGCTGAGTCTGGTGATGCTTGGCGGCTTACGATTGGCAATGCGCCAGTACTTCATGGGCGATTGGTTTTCAGCCAACAACCCGATGCCATTCATGAACCGTGATGACGGTCTACCCAAGGTGGCGATCTATGGCGCCGGGGCTGCCGGTAACCAGTTGGTAAGTGCCTTGCGTATGGGGCGCGCGATGCGTCCGGTGGCGTTCATAGACGACGACAGCGGTATTGCCGATCGGGTAATCGCCGGGCTGCGGGTTTTCAAGCCCAAGCACATTCAACAGATGATCGAGGAAACGGGGGCGCAGGAGATCTTGCTGGCGATTCCCTCGGCTTCCCGTGCTCGTCGGCGTGAAGTGTTGGAGCTTCTTGAACGGTTCCCGCTGCATGTGCGCAGTATTCCGGGCTTTATGGATCTGGCCAGCGGGCGGGTGAAGGTTGATGACATCCAGGAAGTGGACATCGTCGACTTGCTCGGTCGTGATGCGGTTCCGCCGCAACAGGAGTTGTTCGAGCGTTGCATTCGTGACCAGACCGTACTGGTGACCGGTGCTGGTGGTTCGATCGGTTCTGAGTTGTGCCGCCAGATCCTGGCGAGCGAACCCACAACTCTGCTGCTGGTCGAGCACAGCGAGTTCAATCTGTACAGCATCCATGCGGAGCTCGAGCAACGGATCGAGCGTGAGTCCTTGCCGCTACGCTTGGTGCCGATCCTCGGCTCCGTCCGCAATCCGGACCGACTGCTGGACATTATGCGGACTTGGCAGGTGGATACTGTCTACCATGCGGCTGCCTACAAGCATGTGCCGATGGTGGAGCACAACATCGCCGAGGGCGTGCTGAACAATGTCATGGGCACTCTTTATACCGCTCAGGCTGCAGTGAAGGCTGGTGTTGAGAATTTTGTGCTGATTTCCACCGACAAGGCGGTGCGACCGACGAATGTGATGGGCAGCACCAAGCGTTTGGCCGAGATGGTTCTGCAGGCATTGAGCCGGGAATCTGCTCCGGTATTGTTTGCAGACAAGGAAGCCGTCCATCAGGTCAACAAGACCCGTTTCACTATGGTGCGTTTCGGGAATGTGCTGGGCTCCTCGGGCTCAGTGATCCCGCGGTTCTATTCGCAAATTCGTCATGGTGGGCCGGTGACGGTCACGCATCCCAATATCACCCGTTACTTCATGACGATTCCCGAGGCTGCCCAGCTGGTGATTCAAGCCGGCTCTATGGGGCAGGGCGGGGATGTTTTCGTGTTGGATATGGGCGAGCCGGTGAAGATTCTCGAACTGGCGGAAAAGATGATTCATCTTTCCGGCTTGAGTGTGCGTTCGGAGAAGAATCCTCACGGGGACATAGCCATCGAATTCACTGGCTTGCGGCCTGGCGAGAAGCTGTATGAGGAATTGCTGATCGGCGATAACGTCAGTCCGACCGATCACTCGATGATCATGCGGGCCGATGAGGAGCATCTGACTTGGGATTCTCTCAAGTCAGTGCTGGCAGCGTTGCTCGAGGCCGTTCAGCGGGACGATTACGCCAAAGTCCGTCAATTGCTGCGAGAGACCGTCAGCGGTTATACCCCGGAAGGAGAAATCGTCGACTGGATTCATCAGCAGCGTCGGATCGAGCCCTGATCGTCGGCAGGTTGGAACCGACATCGAGAACGCATTTCCTCAGTTCTGGATTTCATTGAACTCGGGAAACCATCTACGTCATTAGGATGTGGTCATGCTGTAGGAGCGAGCTCTGCTCGCGAAAGATCGTGCTTGGGCTGTTCGCGAGCAGAGCTCGCTCCTACGGAATGCATGTTTCGAACTTGGGAGGCCGTAGAGCTCGGGTGAAATCCGGAGAAGTACCTGCCGTCCATACCCAGATTGCATCCGTATGAATTGCCAGCCTGCTCCGAGATGCCCCCTTATAGGGGGCTAAACGCAAGTCCATGTTCTACCAGCATGGATGTTTATTCCTGGCGTGACAAAGTTGCTAGAGTCCTTCGGCTTCAAGTAGCTCTGCGGCGCTTGATATCCCGAACAGCCGGTGCGTATTTTGTACAAGCCGCCATTCGCAGCGGTCGTAGTGCACAAGGACAGGAATCATGGCTACCAAAGTCCGCAGCCCGCTCGCCGAGCGGTTGGCCGGCGTTGAAGAGATCGAGTGCGTCACCCCCGACCTGAATGGGGTGATGCGGGGCAAGGTGATGACAGGGGAGGGCTTCCTCTCGGGGCGCCGTCTGCAACTGGCGCGGGGCGTGTTGCTGCAATGCATCATGGGCGGTTACCCGCCCGCGCGCTTCTATGGCAGCGACGACGGCGACCTGGCCCTGGTCGCGGAACCGAGTCAGATCCATCGCCTGCCCTGGAGCGAGCGGCCGCGGGCACTGGCCATTTGCGATGCCCAGGAGCTGGATGGCCGTCCGTCCGGGCTGTCGACCCGGGGCCTGCTGCGCAAGGTGGTGGAGCGTTATGCGGCCCACGGCTGGAAGCCCGTGGTGGCCACGGAACTGGAGTTCTTCGTCTTCGCTCCGAATCCCGATCCGACCCAGGCCTTCGTGCCGCCGATCGGCTTGGATGGTCGGCGCGAAGTGGGCTGCTCAGCCTTCAGCGTGTCGTCCAACAATGGACTGAGGCCTTTCTTTGAAGAGGTCTATCGCGCCATGGAGGCTTTCGGCATGCCCCGCGATACCTTCATGCACGAGATGGGCGTCAGCCAGTTCGAGATCAATTTCCTCCATGGCGACCCGCTGTTGCTGGCGGACCAGACCTTCCTGTTCAAGCACCTGCTCAAGGAGATCGCGCTCAAGCACGGCATCCAGGTGGTCTGCATGGCCAAGCCGCTGGCGCACACGCCGGGCAGTTCGATGCACATCCACCAGAGCGTGGTGACCCTCGACGGCGAAGAGAACATCTTCAGCGATGCCAACGGCGAGGCGACTTCGGCCTTCGCCCATTTCATCGGTGGCCAGCAGGCGGCCATGGCGGAGTTCACTGCGCTGTTCGCGCCGAACGTCAACTCCTACCAGCGCCTGTGCCACCCCTATGCATCGCCCAACAACGCCTGCTGGTCCCACGACAACCGTGCGGCGGGCCTGCGCATTCCAGCCAGCACGCCGGTGGCCAGAAGGGTGGAGAACCGCTTGCCTGGCGCCGACGCCAACCCCTACCTGACCATCGCCGCCAGCCTGGCGGCCGGGCTTTACGGCCTGGAACAGCAGTTGCAACCGAGCGGGCCGATCCAGGGCGAATTCGAAGCGCCGGATGATTTGCTGCTGCCCTGTACCCTGCATGCGGCGATCGAACGTCTGAAACGCAGCGATCTGGCGCGTGAACTGTTCGGCAAAGAGTTCATCGACGGCTACATTGCTACGAAGACGATGGAGCTCAGCAGCTTCTTCGATGAGATCACCCCTTGGGAGCGGCGCATCCTCGCCACCCAGGTGTGATCGTCCCAGGGTCGCCTGTCCGGGTGGCCCTCCCTGCACAAGGAGCCGCCTGGAGCGTCGATGCATCGGATCTGGAAGTCGTTTCGCGCACTGTATTTCGCCACCCTGCTCATGCTGATCGGCTCCGGCCTGCTCAGTACCTACCTCGGCTTGCGCCTGGCGGCGGACAAGGTGGATGGGCTCTGGGTCGGCGCCCTGATGGCCGCCAACTATTTCGGCCTGATCCTCGGCGGCAAGCTGGGGCACCGCTTGATCGCCCGGGTCGGGCACATCCGCGCCTATGTGGCGTGTGCCGGGGTGGTGACGGCGGCCGTGCTCGGGCACGGGCTGATCAATTATCTGCCGGCCTGGCTGTTCATGCGGATGCTCGTGGGTCTGGGGATGATGTGCCAGTACATGGTGATCGAGAGCTGGCTCACTGAACAGGCCGACGCGAGCCAGCGCGGGCAGGTGTTTGCGGGCTACATGGTGGCGTCCTACCTGGGCCTGGTGCTGGGCCAGTTGGTGCTGGTACTGCATCCGACGCTCGGTCCGGAGCTGCTGATGCTGGTGGCCATGTGCTTCGCCCTGTGCCTGGTGCCGGTGGCGCTGACCCGCAAGGTGCACCCGGCGCCGCTGCATCCGGCGCCGCTGGAACCGCGCTTCTTCATCAAGCGGGTGCCGCAATCGATGACCACCGTGCTGGTGTCCGGCCTGGTGATCGGTTCCTTCTACGGTCTGGCGCCGCTCTATGCCACCGCCCAAGGCCTGCCGACCGACCAGGTGGGTCTGTTCATGGGGAGCTGCATCCTCGCGGGCCTGCTGGTGCAGTGGCCCCTGGGCTGGCTGTCGGATCGCCACGATCGCGCGGTGCTGATCCGCAGCACCGCCGTCTTGCTCGCCCTGTCGTCCCTGCCGCTGGCAATCATGCCCTCGGCGCCACTGGCGGTGCTGTTCCCGGTGGGCTTCCTGGTCAGCTTGCTGCAGTTCAGCCTCTATCCACTGGCGGTGGCCTTCTCCAACGACCATATCGAGGCGGAGCGCCGTGTGTCGCTGACCGCCATGCTGCTGATCACCTTCGGCGTAGGCGCGAGCATCGGTCCCTTGCTGACTGGCGCCCTGATGAAGCAACTGGGGCCGAACATGCTCTATGCCTTCGTCTGCTTCTGCGCTGCGGTGCTGGTCCTGCGGGTGCGCCCGGCCGCGGTTACCGGTTTGCACAGGGTCGAAGAGGCGCCGCTGCATCACGTACCCACCCCGGACAACATGACCAGTTCGCCCCTGGTGGCTGCCCTGGATCCACGTGTCGACGAACGGGCGGTGCACAACCAGATGCAGAATGGCGATACCCCGCCGCCTGCGCCGCCCACAGACGATAGGCCGGAGCCATCGCAACCCGATAAGTAGTGGCCCAATGCCACAATGTTTTTGCTCAATGATCGACCGATGTGGCTACCCGAGCTTCAAGCCCAAGGCTCGCCTTGGGACTTCAAGGAGGAACTGGTCATGACGTTGAGCATTTCCCTGCATCTGCTGGCCAGCGCCCCGCAGGCCGGCAACCTCCATCCCAGGCTGGTACCTGAGCTGGGGGAGGAGGGGGTGGACCGGTTGCATCGGCAACTGGTGGCACGCGTACTCAACCTTCCGCCGCTGGGCTTCAGTGAGCGAATCTTCTGGATCGAGGATGGGTCGGACGAGGCCCTGGAAGCCCTGGCCGAGGATAACGACTGGATGGTGGTGGGCCAGCCGGTCGGCGACCTGGGGGAGCGAATGCGACGCATCGCTGCCCTGGGCCTCTCCGAGAACGATGCCGTGGTGCTCATCGGCCAGTCTTGCCCGGCGCTGGATGCCGATTACCTGTCAGCTGCCTGCGAGGCGCTCGATCATCATCAGGCGGTGCTGGGGCCGACCGAGGACGGGCGTTACATGTTGCTCGGACTGCGGCGCGTCGATCCACGCCTGTTCGAAGCCATGCCCTGGGGCAGCGACCGGGTCCTGGCCATGACTTGTGAACGCTTGCAGGAGCTGGAGTGGCAGCATGGACTACTGCCGTCGCTCTGGGTGCTGGACAGTCCCGAACACCTGCCTCGCCTGGGGCGAATGGGGTTCAAGCTGGGGGTTGTCTGAACGCGGATGGATGAAACGGCCTGGCCAGGTGCTGTGAGCAGTGGCCTGGCCGGCGTCCGGGTCAGAAGAGTTCGTCCTTCTCGAAGCGTCGCGCTTCGCGTTGCAACTGGTAGACGAAGCGCTCGACGTTGCGCTGCACCAGCCCGCTCATCTTGTGGAAGCGAATGCCGGCGAAGCTCATGCCGAGCTTTTCGTCGTAGCTCAGGTGGCGCAGCTCCGCTGGGGTGGTGATGGGGCCGATGGGCATGCGGGCAGTTAAACGTTCATAGACCTGGCCCGGTTGCAGGCGGCCGCTCAGGTCGCCTTCGAAGCGCAGTTTGCAGCCAGTGGCGGAGATATCCAGCATCACGCCCTTGATCGGTGCCGACAGGCTGTCGCCGTCCAGTTCGACGGGCACCAGCTGGGTTTGCCTGAGGGGCGCGCGGAAGGCGTTGCGGCGCTGGTGATAGGTCACTTCAGCGGGCAGGAGGCACCAGTAGCAGCGATCTCCCTCGAACTCGCCGACCGTGGCCGGCTGCCGGGTTTCCCAGGCGATGCGCACGCCCTCGTGGAAACTTTCCACACGGAAGGTCTCGCCGTTCTTCAGGAAACGTTCGCCGTCGTTCGGGATCATTTCGTCCAGGGCGATCAGGCCGCGATCACGGTCCACTTCTACCAGATAGCTCTGGAATCGCTGGTTGCGGTCGTGGAAGGTGATGATCAGGGGATCGTGGTGCTGCTGCAGCAGACGAAGATTGGCCAGGATTTCGACCGGTGCCTTGAGCACTTTGGGGGGCTGTGGGCCGTTATCTTCGTGGAATGGATTGGACACGGTCCAGGTCTCTCCGAACGCAAAAGCGGGTTACACGAAGAGCGGCGGCATCGTGCCTGTGTCTCCGTGCTTTTCTTCTAATGTTTTGTCAGGCCTGGCTGAGCGGGCGCTGCTGGCCGATTCTAGCGGTCGCACCCCGGCTGTCATAGAGGCTGGGCGTGTCGCCGCCACGCAGGATGCCGAGCATGCTGCCGACCGATGCACGATTGGCGCGGATCAGGCGGCCATTGCGCTCGTTGGCCGCCTTGCAACGTTCGAGCAGCTCGCCCAGTTCGTCGCTGCGCTCGAGCACGTCCTGGCCCTGGGCGAAGCGTTCGGCGAATTGCTGCAGTCCGGCGCGGTCGGCGCTCAGCTGGAGGCTGGCCAGAAGTTGGCTGCGCTGGCGGCCATGCTGGTCGAGTTGGGCGAGCAGGGGCTGCTTGTCGGCAAGCAGCTTCTCCAGGCGGACGAGATCGCGTTCGCCCAGGGCCTGGAATTCTTCGTCCAGCAGCTCAAGCAAACGCTGGGCGTGGCCGATATCGTCGGTGAACAGCTGAAGCAGGTTGGTTTCGTGCATACGCGCTCTGGGGGATCGGGCGTCCAGGTTCCCCAGCGCTGCCCGTGGACTAGCGCTGGGATTCGAAGTTCAGCAGCTTGCTGGCCACACGTTTGCTGTCGACCTGATAGGTGCCGTCGGCAATGGCCTGCTTGAGTTTTTCAACGCGCTCCTTGTCCACCACGGGAAGGTCGCGCAGTTTTTCGCCGGCTTTCTGCAGCATCTGAGCCTCGCTGCTCAGTTGCACGGACTCGCCGCTCTTGGCAGCCGGAGCCTGCTCGCCGGAGTTCTGGGCCGTAGCAGCCTGGCTGCTGGCGACGGTTTCGCTTTTGCTGGTCTGGGTGCTGCCGGTACGCCCCGTGTTGGCGGCGGGGGGGCCGTTATTGAGCCGGTTGAAGTCGATAGCCATGGTGCTGAACCTCGGACGCTGATTGGACGCTTACCGTTTTATCGGCCCTGTCCGGGATAACTTTAGAAAATTCTTTCGCACCGGCCGAGTGTAAGAAATCAGCCCGCTTCGGTGCCAGTGGATTCATGCCTACATGTCTACCTGAACCTGGCCGGGCGCCTTGACGCGGGCCCTGATCACGCGGCCGGAGCTCAGGTTGCGCACCCGGATCTGCTCGCCTGGCGCACCATTTGCCAGGGCCTCTCCCGGCATGTGGACATTGATCGAGGCGCTCGCCGCGCTGATCACCACCTGGTCGCCCTTGCTCACCACTTCGGCCTGCTGCAGGTGCAGCGGCGCCAGTACCTGGTCGGGGAGCAGGGCGCGTGTAGTCTTCTGGCCGATGATCTGCACCGGATCGGTGAGGAAGCCCTGGTTCAGGGTGCCTACGTCGCGTTCGGCGACCGCCACGTCCTGGACGGAGATCGGCGCTCCACGGCGCAGTGGCCGGGTCACCACCACCACCTCACGGTAAAGCCTGACCTGGGCCGGGACGAACACCGTCCACGGGGCGCTGCCATCGCAACGAATCCTTACCGTGACGCGTCCCAGCGGCTGGGCCGGGCTTTCCAGCCTGGTCGTCAAATCCTTGTCGCACTCCGCCAGGCGCAGGCGTGGGTCGAGGCGATTGACCTGGATTTCGCTGCGGCCCTGAATATTGCTCCGCTGCAGATATTCTTCGACGGCGAACTCAAGAAAACCTTCGGCTGTGCCGATAAGTACTTCAGGTGACGTCAGATTCGCACTCGACGCGGGGCTGTAGCCGAGACAGCACAAAGCGGGTAAAACAGCCGCAAGCGATTTGCGGCGTTTTGCCATCAAGTGTCGGAAAAGCGTCGTCATAGTGTTCATGCGAACATAGAAGCAAGGCTCGTGCCGCCTGCCAGGTTGAAGCAGGCGTTCAATGGCTTGTAACAGGAGTCTGGTCATGGCCGGTGTTTTGGATTCGGTTAACCAGCGTACCCAACTGGTCGGGCAGAACCGCCTGGAGCTGCTGCTGTTCCGCCTCGACGGATCGCAGCTCTACGGCATCAACGTGTTCAAGGTGAAGGAGGTGCTGCAATGCCCCCGCCTTACCCTGATGCCCAAGTCCAGCCCGGTGGTACGCGGGGTCGCCAATATCCGTGGGGGTACCATTCCGATTCTCGACCTGTCCATGGCGACCGGGCGCAGAGGCCTGGATGACCTGAAGAACAGTTTCGTCATCATCACGGAATACAACACCAAGGTGCAGGGGTTCCTGGTGCGCTCGGTGGAGCGCATCGTCAACATGAACTGGGAGGAGATCCATCCGCCACCCAAGGGAACCGGTCGCGAGCATTACCTGACGGCGGTAACCCGGGTCGACAAGCAGTTGGTGGAGATCATCGACGTCGAGAAGATCCTCGCCGAAGTGGCGCCAACTTCCGAGGTGGTGTCCGAAGGTGTGGTCGATATCGAGACCCAGAGCAAGGCCATCAGCAAGCGGGTCCTGATCGTCGACGATTCGTCGGTTGCACGAAAGCAGGTGATCCGCTGCCTGGAAACCGTCGGTGTCGAGGTCAAGGCCCTCAACGACGGGCGCCAGGCCTACAACTACCTGCGTGAGATGGTGGAGGAGGGCAAGGCGCCTGAGCAGGAACTGCTGATGGTGGTTTCCGACATCGAGATGCCGGAGATGGATGGCTACACCCTGACGGCGGAAATCCGCAACGATCCGCGCATGCAGAAGTTGCATATCCTCCTGCATACTTCGCTTTCCGGCGTGTTCAACCAGGCAATGGTGAAGAAGGTGGGGGCGGATGACTTCCTCGCCAAGTTCAAGCCCGACGACCTGGCGGCGCGAGTCGTGGAACGCATCAAGGCAACGGACGGGGGCTGATTCGGCCCCCTGGCATGGAAACAGATCGGTGAGGCGCCCTTAGTGTCTTCAGGCAATGTGGAGTTCGAGCAGTTCCGGGTATTCCTGGAAAAGACCTGCGGCATCCTGCTGGGCAGCAACAAGCAGTATCTGGTGTCCAGCCGGCTGAACAAGCTGATGGAGCAGAACGGCATCAAGACCCTGGGTGAGCTTACCCAGCGTATCCAGGGGTTCTCCCGGGGCGGCCTGCGCGAGCAGGTCATCGATGCCATGACCACCAACGAAACCCTGTGGTTCCGCGATACCTATCCCTTCGAGGTGCTCAAGAGCCGGGTTCTCCCCGAGTTGATCAAGGCCAACCCGAACCAGCCCCTGCGCATCTGGTCGGCGGCGAGTTCTTCGGGACAGGAGCCGTTCTCCATTTCGATGGCGATCGACGAGTTCGAGAAGATCAATCTCGGCCAGCTCAAGGCGGGCGTGCGCATCGTCGCAACCGACCTGTCCAGTTCCATGCTGGCTGCCTGCCGCTCCGGCGAATACGACAGCCTGGCCATGGGCCGGGGCCTGTCCCCGGAACGCCTGGCGCGCTACTTCGATCAGAAGGGGCCGGGGCGCTGGGCGGTAAAACCGGCCATTCGCAGCCGGGTGGAATTCCGTCCGCTGAACCTCTTGGACAGCTACGCAGCGCTGGGCAAGTTCGACATCGTGTTCTGCCGCAATGTGCTGATCTACTTCTCCGCGGAAGTGAAGAAGGACATCCTCACCCGCATCCACGCCACCCTGAGGCCGGGCGGCTACCTGTTCCTCGGCGCATCCGAGGCCCTCAACGGCCTGCCCGACCTCTACCAGATGGTCCAGTGCAGCCCGGGGATCATCTACAAGGTGAAATGAACAAGGGAGGCCAGTGGCCTCCCTTTTTTTGCCTTCGCGCGTTACACGAGGGTCAGGGTCACGTTGATGTTGCCCCGCGTGGCATTGGAGTAGGGGCAGACGATATGCGCCTTGTCCACCAGCTCTTTCGCGACCTGTCTGTCCAGGCCGGGCAGGGAAATCTTCAGTTCGACCTCGATGCCGAAGCCGGTGGGCAAGGTGCCGATGCCCACCGCGCCTTCTATATAGCTGTCTTCGCTGAGGGCGATCTTCTCCTTGCCGGCGACGAACTTGAGGGCGCCGAGGAAGCAGGCCGAGTAACCCGCGGCGAACAGCTGCTCGGGGTTGGTGCCGTCGCCGCCCGGTCCGCCCAGTTCCTTCGGCGTGGTCAGCTTCACATCCAGCACGCCGTCCGATGACACGGCGCGGCCTTCACGGCCGCCGTAGGCTTCGGCATGGGCGGTGTACAAGGCTTTCTCGATGGGCATGGCAGGTCTCCGGATTGGTGGCAGAGACAAGCAAGCCTAGCCAATGGAGCGGACCTGCCCAGCACCGTCCGACTGAAAAGGTGGTGTCCGCGCCACCTGTAGGGGCACCCTGGTCGCTCCCTGCCTGGCTATGGGAGAGGGGCTGAAGGCGAAGGGGTCTTGAGATTGACCCGCTTTTGTGGGGGCGATTTCAATCGCCAGGCAGGCCGCAGGTCTGCCCTGCAGGTAGCCGCATTTCCCGTAGGAGATTCTATGTCTACCCCTCCGTATTGGTCGCCAGCAAGGGTGGTCGTGGACCTGGCCAATGAACACGCGCTTCAGGCCGTCAGCCAGTCGATGAACAGGGCGAATAGCTCCGCCTGGGAACCGATCTCCAGCTTGGTGTAGAGGTTCTTGCGGTGCATGCGCACGGTTTCCGGCGATATCTCCAGTACCTTGGCGCTGGATTTCGCCGAGTGTCCGCGCAGCAGCAGGTGGGCGATTTCCCGTTCGCGTTCGGTGAGCCGGTCGCTGCCGAAATTCATGAAGGCTTCGCGGATCTGCCGGTTGAGGCTGGCAGGAGCAGCGCTGCGCAGGGGCGCCGAGCCGTGGCCATCCAGGCTGCGGATCAGGCCGCCGCGGTCGTCGAACTGACGCACCAGTTCGCGCACCAGCGGGTGCGCCGTGCGCAGCAGCGCCAGTTCTTCCTGGCTGAAGCGTGCCCCGCTGCGGCCCTGGTACACGCAGAGGGATACCTTGCGCTGGCCGCCGAGGTCGACGATGAAATGCGCGTCTTCCACCGAGCCGCACTTGAGGTAGTTGGTGCGGTAGTACTCGCTGTTGAAGAAGTCGTCCGGGGCGATTTCCGAGAGGTGGTAGAAGCCTTCGGCCAAGCCGTTCTCCATGGCCAGGCAGAAGGGGTCCAGCAGGTAGCCGCGCGCGTAGTAGCGCTCGATCAGTGCCTCGCGGTACTCGGTGGGGATGCCGCACTGGTAGAGCGGCCGCGGCGCCAGACCCTTGCATTCCAGGCCCAGCAGCACCGACTCGATGGGCACCAGGCTTCGCAGTGCATCGACCAGGTGCGCGCAGAACGAAGGTTCCGCGACGCTGGCCATGGCGCGGGCCAGCCCTGCATGCCAGGCATGCAGGGCGGCGAGGGTGGGGCTGGCGGGTTGGGGCTCGGTCATGCCCGGCAGTCTACTGGCGCCACGAGGCAGCGACCAGACGCCGTCAGTTGCCCGCATAGTCGCCACTTTTCCTGAGGGCTTCGGCGGTTTCGAGGATGGCCTCGCGCAGCGTCTCGACGATCTCGTCCACCTGGGCGTGGGTGATGGTCAGCGGCGGCGACATCACGTTCAGGTGCACGATGGGCCGAACCAGCAGACCGCGTTTCTGCGCCCGCAGATGGATCTGCTCGCCGATGTTCAGCTCATCGGGGAACAGGGCCTTGCTCGCCTTGTCGGCGACGAACTCGACGCAGGCCATCAGCTTCTTGCAGCGCACGCTGCCCACCAGCGGCAGGTCGGCCAGGCTCTGCAGGCGCTCCTCCAGATAGGCACCCACCTCGTCCACATGGGACAGCAGGTTTTCCCGCTGGATGATCTCGATGTTCTTCAGCGCGCTGACGCAGCTCACCGGGTGACCGCTGTAGGTGAATCCGTGGCTGAAGCAGCGGCCCTTGCCCGGTTCGCCGATCACCTTCCAGATGCGCTCGGAGAAGATGCAGGCGCCCAGCGGCAGGTAGCCGGAGGTCAGCCCCTTGGCGGTGGTGATGATGTCCGGCACCACGCCGAATACGTCTTCCGAGGCGAAGAAGGCACCCAGGCGGCCGAAGGAGGTCACCACTTCGTCGGAGATGTACAGCACATCGTGGCGCTGGCAGACCTCCCACATGCGCTTGTGGTAGCCGGCCGGCGGGATGATCACGCCGCCCGAACCCATGATCGGTTCGGCGAAGAAGGCAGCGACGCGGTCCGCCCCCAGGGTGAGGATCTTGTCCTCGAACTCGTTGACCAGGAACTCCAGGAACTGCGCTTCGTCCATGCCCGCTGGCGCGCGATAGGGATTGGGGCAGGAAATGTGGTGGATGCGGTCCTTGAGGAAGTCGAACTCCACCGGGCGGTCCGCCGCCTTGCCGCCGAGCGACATGGTGAGGAAGGTGGAGCCGTGGTAGGCGTTGATGCGGGTGATGACGTGCTTCTTCTCCGGCCTCCCGCGGCAGTTCTGGTAGTACTGCACCAAACGGTAGGCGGTGTCCACGGCGGTGGAGCCGCCGGTGGTGAGGAACACGTGGTCGAGGTCGCCGGGGGCCAGTTCGGCCAGCTTCTCGCAGAGTTCGATGGCCCTGGTGTTGGCCATGTCGCAGAACGGATTGGAGTAGGCCAGCTGGCGAACCTGGTCGGCGATGGCCTCGGCCATTTCCTCGCGGCCCAGGCCGATGTTGGTGCACCACATGCCGCCCACGGCGTCCAGGTAGCGGTTGCCGGCCGTGTCATAGATGTAGGCGCCACTGCCTGCGGCAATGTTCAGTGCGCCGTTTTCCCGGTGGTCGTCGAAGACGTGGTAGCCGTGCATGTAGTGCGCCTTGTCGGCGGCCACCAGGCGCTCATTGTCGAACTGGGCGAAGAAGTCGGCGTTCGGGGTCTTCATGGTCGTGCTCTCGGATGCTGGGCAGTTCAATTCATTTGCCGGTCTTGACCGCATTCCAGGTGCGGGTGATCAGGCGCATGGCCTTCTGCGGCTGGGTCTTCTGGGTGAAGAGGCGGGCGCGGGTGGCGTCGTCGGGGTAGATCGCCGGATCGTTGCGCACCTCGGCGGAAATCAGCGGCATGGCGGCCAGGTTGCTGTTGGCGTAGCGGATGTAGTCGGTGACCTGGGCGATCACCCTGGGCTGCAGCATGAATTCGATGAACTTGTGGGCGTTCTCCACGTGCGGCGCGTCCTTGGGGATGTAGAAGTCATCGAACCAGATCAGCTAGCCCTCCCGGGGAATGAAGTAGTCCAGCTTCACCTTGGCGCCGGCCTCGGTGGCGCGGGCCTGGGCGGTGGCGTAGTCGCCGGACCAGGTCATGGCGATGCACTGCTCGCCGTTGGCCAGGCCGTTGAGGTAGCTCATGGAGTCGAACTTGCGGATGTAGGGGCGCACCTTCAGCAGCAGGTCCTGGGCGGCCTTGAGATCTTCGGGGGCCGCGCTGTTCGGGTCGCGGCCGAGGTAGGCCAGGGCCAGTGGCAGCACATCGGTGGGCGAATCGATCAGGGTCACGCCGCAGTCGGCGAAGCGCGATACCACTTCGGGATCGAACACCATCGCCAGGGAGCCGATGGGCGCGTCGGGCATACGCGCCTTGATCATGTCGACGTTGTAGGTGATGCCGTTGCTGCCCCAGGTATAGGGTGCCGAGTAGGTCACGCCCGGATCGTAGTGCTCCAGGCTGGCCAGCACCTGCGGGTCCAGGTTGCCCCAGCTGGGCAGGCGGCTCTTGTCCAGCGGCTGGAAGACTCCGGCTTTCAGCAGCGGCGGCACCAGGGCGGCGTTCATGACCACCAGGTCGTAGCCGGAGCGGCCCGGCAGCAACTTGCCCTGGACCGTCTCGTAGGAATCGAAGGTGTCGTAGATCACCCTGATCCCGGTGGCCTTCTGGAAATCGGCGAGGGTGTTTTCGCCGATGTAGTCCGACCAGTTGTACAGGCGCAGGGTGTTGCCGTCGTCCGCCGGGCTCAGGGCCGGCAAGAGGGTGAGCGTCGCGCCGAGTGCTGCAGCCAGGGTCTTGCGCATGTCGGTTCCACCTCTTGTGTCGTTATTGGGTCACCTGTGGTTACTCTGGGCGCCGGATGGCCATCGGGCCATAACCCGAACGGGTAGGTTGGGGCACCGGTATCCTGTACAGTCGTTCAGAACCCGAATCACTGCAGGAGCTTTTCGGTATGACGACCCAGGATGTGCGCTACTCCCGTCTGGACCCTGAGTTGCGCAAGGCCCACCTGATCGAAGCGACTCTCACCTGCCTCAAGCTCCATGGCTTCAAGGGGGCGTCGATCCGCAAGATCTGCGCCGAAGCCGGCGTCTCGGTGGGGCTGATCAACCACCACTATGCGAGCAAGGACGAACTGGTGGCCGAGGCTTACCTGGCCGTCACCGGGCGGGTGATGAAGCTGTTGCGCGATGCCATAGACGCGGCACCGCCCGCCCCGCGAGCGCGGCTGTCGGCGTTTTTCCAGGCTTCCTTCTGCGCCGAACTGCTGGACCCGCAGTTGCTGGATGCCTGGCTGGCCTTCTGGGGCGCGGTGAAGACCGCCCAGGCCATCAACCAGGCCCACGATCATTCCTATGGCGAGTACCGCGCGATCCTCACCAAGGTGCTCAACGAACTGGCGCGGGAGGAGGGCTGGCAGGGTTTCGATGCGGAACTGGCCGCCATCAGCCTGAGTGCATTGCTCGACGGACTCTGGCTCGAGTCCGGGCTGAATCCCCACACTTTCACCCCCGAGCAGGGCGTGCAGATCTGCGAAGCCTGGGTGGACGGCCTGCAGGCCGGCGGCGTGCAACGCTTCCTGCGTCCCGTCGGAGGCTGTTGATCGCCTGTTCAACCGACGATAACCTCCTGCCACTCCAACAATAAGAGCGCCCCGCCAGCGTGCGGAGGCAGAGGGCACTTGCAATGGCTCCCAGTGTGCTGATCGTCGACGACGATCCGCTGATTCGTGAACTGCTCCAGTCCTACCTGGCCCAGGAGGGGTACCAAGTGCGTTGTGCCAGCACGGCGGAACAGGCCGAGGCCTGCCTGGCGGAAAGCCCGGTCGAGCTGGTCATGCTCGATATCCGCCTGCCCGGAAAGGATGGCCTGACCCTGACCCGCGAGCTGCGCGTGCGTTCCGAGGTCGGCATCATCCTCATCACCGGCCGCAACGATGAAGTCGACCGCATCGTCGGCCTTGAATGCGGTGCCGACGATTACGTCGTCAAACCCCTGAACCCCCGCGAACTGGTCTCCCGGGCGAAGAACCTGGTGCGCCGGGTGCGCCATGCACAACAGCCGGCCGCGCCCGCCGGCAGCCAGCTCAAGCGCTTCGCCGGCTGGACGCTGGACAGCGACCGGCGCCGCCTGATCGACCAGAACGGCAGTGAAACCCTGCTTACCCACGGCGAGTTCCAGCTGCTCAGCGTCTTCCTCCGCAATACCGGGCACACCCTGAGCCGTGACCAGTTGATGGACCAGATCCGCAACCGCGAGTGGCTGCCCAACGACCGCTCCATCGACGTTCTGGTGGGACGCCTGCGCCGCAAACTCTGCGACGACCCGGCCGAGCCACAGCTGATCATCACCATCCACGGTGCTGGCTACCTGTTCACCGCCACCGCGAGCTCCGTCTGAGCCCATGCTGCGTGTCTGGCTGCTGTTGTCGCTGTTGCTGGGCTCCACGGCCCTGGCCGCGCAGCCGGTGCGCTACTGCGACCATCCGGTGTATCCGCCCATTTCCTGGAGCGACGGCAAGCACATGCGTGGCCTCGCGCCGCGGGTGGTGAGTGCGGTCATGGCGAGCCTCGGCCAGGAGCTCGAGCTGGTCACCCTGGACAACTGGAAGCGCTGCCTGCTGGACGCCGCCGAAGGGCGCGTGGATGTGGTGCTGGCCTATCGCACCCAGCCTCGCCAGGACTTCCTGCAGTTCGCCTCCGTACCGGTGCTGCGCGAGGAGGTGGCGATCTTCTACAACCGCCGGCGGCCACTGAAGGTCGATGTGCTGGAGGACCTGACCCGTTATCGCGGCGGCCTGCTCTTCGGCGAGAGCTATGGCGAGGCCTTCGACCAGAAAATCGTCCGTGCCGGCAATATCGAATGGGTGTCCGACAGCCGCCAGAATTTCGGCAAACTGATCCGTGGCCGCATCGACTTCGTCCCCCATGAGCGCCGCACCGGTCTCCTGTTCGTCGAGTACCTGCCAGGCGGTGACGATATCCGCAGCCTGCCGACCACCCTTGCGGTGGATTACCTGCACCTGGCGGTATCGCGCCAATCCCCCCTGGCCGCGCGAATGGATGAAATCGATCGGGCGCTGCAAACCCTGACCGATTCCGGCCAGATCGAACGCTGGCTCGATGAGAGCGAAGCCACCTACCGCGACATGGTGGTTCAGCCGGAGCCGCAGCCGTGAGCCGGCGCGAACCCAGCAGCGGACTGCTGCGCAGGCTGCTGCTGTTCATCCTGCTGTTCAGCCTGTGTTTCACCCTGGTGGCGAGCGCCGTGCAGCTGCACCTCGAATATCGCCGGGAGATGCGCGAGATCGAAGGGCGCCTGGCGCTGATCCGGGATGGCTACCTGGCCAGCTTCGAACGCAGCCTCTGGGATCTGAACCAGGTGCAGTTGAAGATGCAGATGCGCGGCCTGGCGGACTTTCCGGATATCGCCCAGGTGCGCCTGACCAGTGCCGACTTCAACTTGCAGGAGGGGGCCCGCGAGCCCGCCGGCCCGCTCCGTCGCGAACGCTTTCAACTGGCCTACCAGCCGCCCGGTGGCGAGCTGCGCCAGCTTGGCGAACTGGAAGTGGCGATCGATCTCGGCGCCATCTACCGGCGTCTCTACGCAACCGGTCTCACCAGCCTGTTGTGGATGGGCGTGTTCCTCTGCGGCCTGGCGGTGGCGCTGTCCTGGCTGTTCCACCGCCTGGTCACCCGCCATCTGCTGGTCATGGCCGACTTCACCCGGCGTATCGGCGCGGGCGACTGGCACGAAGCGCTGCGTCTGGATCGCCGGAGCGGGCGCGGCGCCGACGAGATCGATACGGTCGCCCAGGCCCTGGATGACATGCGCCGGGCCATCCTCGACGACATCCAGCGCCGCGAAGACGATCGCGCAGTCCTCCAGGACCTGGTGGAACGACGTACTGCCAGCCTGCAACGGGCCAAGGAGGACGCCGAGGCGGCCAACCTCGCCAAGTCGCGCTTCCTCGCCACCATGAGCCACGAGATCCGCACCCCGCTCAATGGCATCCTCGGCATGGCCGAACTGCTGCGCGGGGCATCGCTCAACGAGCGCGACGGCCAGCGCTTGGAAGCCCTGCACAAGGCCGCCGAGGGCTTGCTGGCGATCCTCAACGAGGTGCTCTACTTCGCCCGCCTGGAAGAGGGGGAGAGCCGGCCGGAGCGGGTCGACTTCTCCCTGCCGGCGCTGCTGGACCAGGTGCTGACCCTGCTAGAGCCAAGGGCCAGCGCCAACGGCACCATTCTGCGTTCGCGCATCGATCCCCAGGTGCAGGGGCGATGCCACGGCGCCGAGCAGTTCCTGCGCCAGGTGCTGAGCAACCTGCTGGCCAATGCGGTGAAATTCACCGAGGACGGCGAGATCCTGGTGGAGGTGCAGCTGCTGGAGGCGCGGGACGCGGCACAGCGTCTGCGCATCAGCGTCACCGACGACGGCATCGGCATCGCCCCGCAGATGCAGGCGAAGATCTTCGAACGCTTCACCCAGGCCAGCGAGGCCGTGGCCCAGCGCTATGGCGGTACCGGCCTGGGGCTGGCCATCAGCAAGCGCCTGGTGGAGCTGATGGGCGGGAGCATCGGCGTCGAGAGCGTGGAAGGCGAGGGCAGTCGCTTCTGGTTCGAACTGGAGCTGGGCATTGCGCAGAACCGCTCCACCGACGTTGTTGCCCCTGCGCTGGAGCAGCCGCTGGACGTGCTGGTGGTGGAGGATGTGGCGCTCAACCGCGAAGTGGTCAGAGGGCTGCTGGAGCGCGACGGCCACCGCGTTACCCTGGTCGAAGAGGCCGCTCCGGTCCTGGCGCTGTGCCGGCAGCAGCGATTCGACCTGATCCTGCTCGACCTGCACCTGCCGGACATGCCCGGCACCGAACTGTGCCGGCTGATTCGTGCCGATACCCAGGGCGCCAACTGCGACAGCCGCATCCTGGCCTTCACCGCAAGCCTGCAGCCGGCGCTGGTGCGCAGCTGCATGGACGCCGGCATGGATGGTGCCCTGGCCAAGCCGCTGAAGCTCGATGACCTGCGTCGCGCCCTGGCCGGGCAGGCCGTCATGCCGGCGCAATCGGGCGATGCCGAACTGCTGGACGGAAAACTGCTGGACACCCATCGCGGCCTGCTCGGCGAGCAGAAGCTCCAGGGACTCCTGCAATTGCTGCGGCGCATGCTCGACGAGCACCGCCACGGCCTGCTGGAAGCGCTGGCGGTAGAGGATTTCGCCGAGGCCGGACATCTCGCCCATCGCCTGGCGGGCAGCAGCGAATCCCTTGGTTTGCGGGGCCTGGCCGCCTGCCTGAGGGAACTGGAAGTCGCCGCCCAGGGCTGCGATGCCGCCGCCTTGCGCAGCCTGCAGCCGCGTCTGGAAGAACTGCTGGCGCGTTCTGCCCACGCGCTGGACGGGCTGCTGCAACCCGCTGGCTGAAATCGAACAATTTCCTTACGACTTTTTACAACTTCGATCCGGGCATACAACGGCGTCTTACAAGTCCTCCCAATAATCGGGCACGAACCGCATTCGTGCGGCCCTCGTGGCCTATTGGAGACAAGAATAATGACCCACCAAGCCCACCTGCATTGCCGCCTCCATTCGGAGGTCCGTCATGTCTGAACAACGCATCCAGCTCACCCGCGCGCTGAAGAGCCGCCATATCTTCATGCTGTCTCTGGGCGGCGTGATCGGTACCGGCCTGTTCATGGGCTCCGGCTTCACCATCAACCAGGGCGGTCCGGCTGGCGCCGTGCTGGCCTATCTGGTCGCCGGCATGCTGATGTACCTGGTGATGGTGTGCCTGGGCGAGCTGTCCGTGCAGATGCCGGTTTCCGGCTCCTTCCAGGCCCACGCCACCCGCTATGTCGGCCCCGCCACGGGGTTCATGGTGGGCTGGGTCTACTGGTTGAGCTGGGCCACCACTGTCGGCCTGGAGTTCACTGCCGCCGGCATGCTGATGGACCGCTGGTTCCCCGATGTGCCCGTCTGGTACTGGTCGGCACTGTTCGTGGCACTGCTGTTCGGCATCAACTCCCTGAGCACCCGCGCCTTCGGCGAGGCCGAGTACTGGTTCTCCGGAATCAAGGTGGCGGCCATCCTCGGCTTCATCGTGGTCGGGCTCCTGGCCATCTTTGGCGCGCTGCCGCTGGCCAGTGGCGAGCCGGCGCCGATGTTCTCCAACCTGATCGGTGACAGCCTGTTCCCCAATGGCATCTCCGCCGTGTTCGCCGTGATGATGACGGTGGTCTATGCCTTCCAGGGCTGCGAAATCATGGGGGTCGCCGCCGGCGAAACCGACGAGCCGGAGAAGAGCATCCCCCGCGCCGTGCGCAACGTGGTGTTCCGCGTGCTGATCTTCTACGTGCTGGCCATCATCGTGCTGTCGGCCATCGTGCCCTGGCAGCAGGCGGGTCTGATGGAGAGCCCCTTCGTCCAGGTCTTCGACATGGTGGGCATTCCCTTCGCCGCCGACCTGATGAACTTCGTCATTCTTACCGCCATCCTCTCGGTGGGTAACTCCGGTCTCTATGCGTGCACCCGCATCCTCTGGGCCATGTCCAAGACCGGCATGGCGCCGCAGGGGCTGGCACGGCTGAACAAGCGTGGCGTGCCGGTCTATGCGCTGTGCATCACGCTGTGCTTCGCGCTGCTTTCACTGCTGACCAGCGTCGTCGCCGCCGACACCCTGTTCGTGGTCCTGACCGCTATCAGCGGCCTGGCTGGCACCGTGACTTGGATCGTCATCGCCCTGGCCCAGTACCGCTTCCGCCGCGAGCACTACAAGGCCGGCGGCAGCGTGCGGGACCTCAAGTACGCCGCACCGTTGTTCCCGCTGATCCCGGTGGCGTGCATCCTGCTGTGCGTGTCGCTGCTGGTCTTCCTCGCCCTGGATCCGACCCAGCGCCCGTCGCTCTACTGGGGCTTCGGCTTCATTGCGCTCTGCTACGGCGGTTACTACTTCCTGCAGTTCAAGCGTCAACGCGAGGCGATTGCCGCTCCGGCGGTGTGATCGCGTAGCGCCCGGCCTCAGGTACATCCAACGTCCTTCTCCCCAGGGAGAAGGCCGTTGGCGTTTCGCGGGGCAGGACGCGGGGCTGATTGGCCTTCCGTTTCGTGTAGGAGCCAGCTTGCTGGCGAAACGGGTCCATTCGCCGGCAAGCCGGCTCCTACGGGCAATGCAGCCGCTTGCAGCACTTGATGCAACGGCAGCCAATCCATTCGCACCTGCAGGCTTGGGGCACGGAGAGGGCCCGTTCCGACTTGTTCGAAGATGTAACAGCCCGCCTTATCCATCCCCGATCTATGAATAAAAAACCAATAAAAACAAATGGATAGGTGTTGTCTGCGACGTTACATACCCCAAATGGGCAGGATTGCCGCCTTGCTGAACACTCGTTTAGGATCGCTGCAGATTCTTCCTCACAGCAATACAACAAGACGAGGGTTCCCATGACCACCTTGCTCAGCCAGGTCGATGACGGCGTCGCCCGCATCACCCTGAACCGTCCCCAGCAGCGCAATGCGCTGGACATCCCCACCCTGAAAGGTCTGCTCGAATTGCTCGATGCCCACGAGGCGGATTCTGCTGTGCGCGTGGTCGTCCTGAGTGGTGAGGGGCGCAGCTTCTGTGCCGGCGCGGACCTCGCCGAGTGGGCCGAAGCCGAGGCTCGGGGTGAGCTGGAAACTTACGGCTGGACCGAAACCGCCCATGCCCTGATGAGCCGCCTGCACGGCCTGGCCAAGCCCACCATCGCCGCTGTCAACGGCACGGCGGTCGGCGCGGGCATGGACCTGGCGCTGTGCTGCGACTTCCGCATCGCGGCCGCTTCCGCGCGTTTCAAGGCCGGCTACACCGGCATGGCCTATTCCCCCGACGCTGGCGCCAGCTGGCACCTGCCGCGCCTGATCGGCGCCGAGCAGGCCAAGCGCCTGCTGTTCCTCGATGAACTCTGGGGCGCCGAGCGGGCGCTATCCGTTGGCCTGGTGGGCGAGGTGTGCGCCGACGAGCAACTGCAGGCAGTCGCCGGTGAACTGGCTGCGCGCCTGGCCGCTGGTCCGACCTTCGCGTTCGCCCAGACCAAGGCGCTGATCCAGGGCGGCGCCAATCGCAGCCTGGCCGAGCAACTGGCTGCGGAACAGGCCGCCGGACTGCTCTGCGGACGCAGTGCAGATGCCGCCGAGGCTCTGCGCGCGGTTGCCGAAAAACGTTCTCCCCAATTCAAAGGCCGCTGATAGCGGGCAGGTGACGCCATGGATTTCAAACTGACCCAGGAACAGGAAATGCTCGTCGAGGCCGTGAAGAGCTTCGTCGAGAAAGAGTTGCTGCCTTACGAGGAAGAAGTGGACCGTGCCGACGCGGTCTCTCCAGAGCTGGCCGCGCAGATTCGCGGCAAGGCGCTCGCCGCCGGTTTCTATGCCTTCAACATGCCGGAGGAAGTGGGGGGCGGCGGCCTCGACTACCTGTCCCAGGCGCTGGTGGAGCGCGAGCTGTCCAAGGTTTCCTGGGCGCTGCACGTGTTCGTCGCGCGGCCCTCGAAGATCCTCATGGCCTGCAAGGGTGAGCAGATCGAGCAATACCTGCTGCCCTGCGTCCAGGGCGAGAAGATCGACTGCTTCGCCCTGACCGAGCCGGGTGCAGGTTCCGACGCCAACTCGATCAAGACCCGCGCGGTGCGCGATGGCGACGACTTCGTGCTGAACGGCGCGAAGCACTTCATCAGCCATGCCGGCCATGCCGACTTCGCCATCGTTTTCGCCGTCACCGACACTTACGAACACAACGGCAAGAAGCGCAATGCCGTCACCGCTTTCCTGGTAGACAAGGGCACCGCCGGCATGACCGTGCGCCGTGGCCCGAAATGCGTGAGCAACAAGGGCTACCACACCTACGAGATCTTCTTCGACGACTGCCGCGTGCCGGCCTCCAAAGTTCTTGGCGAGGTGAACAAGGGCTGGGAAGTGGCCAACGCCTGGCTCACCGCCGGCCGCGTGATGGTCGCCGCCAACTGCGTCGGCCAGGCCCAGCGTGCCCTCGACCTGTCGCTGCAATGGGCCGCCGACCGCAAGCAGTTCGGCCAGCCCATCGGCACCTACCAGGGCATCTCCTTCAAGCTCGCCGACATGGCCACGCAGATTCGTGCGGCCGAGCTGATGACCCTGCACACCGCCTGGAAAATGGACCAGGGCACCATGACCGACGGCGAAGCCGGTATGGCCAAGCTGTTTGCCAGCGAAGTGCTGGGCAAGGTGGCCGATGAAACGGTGCAGATCTTCGGTGGCATGGGACTGATGGATGAAGGCCCGGTGGAGCGCATCTGGCGCAACGCCCGGATCGAGCGGATCTGGGAAGGCACTTCGGAAATCCAGCGCCACATCATTTCCCGCGAACTGCTGCGCCCGCTGCTGCGCTGACGCCTTGCTCCCCTCTCCCGCTTGCGGGAGAGGGGTTGGGGGAGAGGGAAATGAGCCTTGTACCGAGACCTGACATGAAAAGACAAAACCTCAAGCGCCTGCTGGCGCCCCGGCACCTGGCCTTCATCGGCGGCCGCAGCATGGCCCGTGCCCTCAAGCGCTGCGCCGAAGGCGGCTTCGCCGGCCAGATGTGGCTGGTCAACCCGCAGCACGCCGAACTGGAAGGCGTGCCCTGCGTGGCCAGCGTCGCGGACCTGCCGTGCGGGCCGGACGCCGTGTTCATCGCCACCAACCGTGAACAGACGCTGGACAGCGTCGCTGCCCTGGCCGCCCGGGGGGCTGGCGGGGCCATCTGCTACGCCTCCGGCTTCGCCGAAACCGGCGCCGAGGGCCAGGCCCTGCAGGCGCAATTGCTGGCGGCGGCGGGTGACATGGCGCTGCTCGGCCCCAACTGCTATGGCCTGCTGGACTACCTCCACGGTGCCGCACTCTGGCCGGTGGCCCATGGTGGCCAGCTGGTGGAGAAGGGCGTGGCCGTGCTCACCCAGAGCGGCAACTTCGCCTACAACCTGTCCATGAGCGACCGCTCCCTGCCGATCGCCTACATGGCCTCGGTGGGCAACCAGGCGCAACTGGGCGTGGCAGAGCTGATGGACGTGCTGCTGGATGAGCCCCGCGTCACCGCCATCGGCCTGCACCTGGAAGGCCTGAAGAACGTCCCGGGCTTTGCCCGTGCGGCACACAAGGCCCTGGAGAAGGGCATCCCGGTCATTGCCCTGAAAACCGGCGTCTCGCAGATCGGCGCCGAGCTGGCCCTCAGCCACACCAGCTCCCTGGCCGGTTCCGATGCCCTGTACGACAGCCTCTTCGAGCGCCTCGGGGTGATCCGTGTCAGCGGCCCGGTGAGCTTCATGGAGACCCTCAAGGCCGCTGCCTGCGGCAAGCTGCCTGCCGGCCCCGGCCTGATCGCCCTGGCCTGCTCCGGCGGCGATGCCGGCCTGATCGCCGATTACGCCGAGGCCAATGGCCTGCAGCTGCCGAAACTGGACGACGGCCAGCGCCATGAACTGGCGCAGGTCCTGCCGGGGTACGCCAATATCGCCAACCCGCTCGATTTCACCACGGCCATCTGGGGCGACGGCGATGCGCTGGAGCGCATGCTCGACAGCGCCTTGCGCAGTGCCGCCGATGCCGCGCTGCTGGTGCTGGATTACCCGGGCGAGGAAACCGGCGAGCGGCCCCAGTGCGACCTGCTGCTGGAACTGTATTGCAAAGCCCTGGAGCGTCACGGCAAGACCGGATTCATTGCCTCGGCCTTCCCGGAACTGCTGCCAGAATCCGCCCGCGAGTACCTGCACGCCCGTGGCGTCGCTGCCTTGCAGGGCGTGGAGGATGGCCTGGCCGCCTGGGGCCGGATCGCCACCTACCGGCAGCGTCGGGAGGCACTGCTGGCCCGGGGCGAGTCGGCCCTGGTGCCCCTCAACCCATTGCCTCTGGCCGGTGGCGCGCTGCTGGATGAGTGGCAGTCCAAGCAGGCCCTGCGCACCTTTGGCCTGCCGGTTCCGCAAGCGCGGCTCAGCACGCCGGAACGGGCTGTGGAGGATGCCGGCGAGCTTGGCTATCCGCTGGTGTTGAAAGCCGTCAGTGCAGAGCTGCCGCACAAGACCGAAGCCGGCGCCGTGGCCCTCAATCTGCGTGATGCCGAAGCCTTGCAACATGCCCTGGACGAAATGCGGCAACGCATTGCCGCCTACGCGCCCGGCGTGGCCTTCGACCAGGTGCTGCTGGAGCGCATGGCCACCCCGCCACTCGCGGAGCTGATCGTGGGCGTCAAGCGTGAGGAAGGTTTCGGCCTGGCGCTGGTGATAGGGGCCGGCGGCATTCTCGTCGAGCTGCTGAAGGACAGCCGCAGCCTGCTGCTGCCCACCAACGATGCCGCGATCCGCGATGCCCTGCTGAGCCTGCGCAGTGCGCCGCTGCTCATCGGCTTCCGCGGGCGCCCCGCGGCGGATCTGGACGCGCTGGTGGCCGCCATTCGCGCGGTTGCCGACTACGCCTGTGAGAACGTCGGGCGCTTGCTGGAGCTGGACGTGAATCCGCTGCTGGTCGGTGCCGACGGTGCCATGGCGGTGGATGCGCTGATCCGGTTGGGTAAATGACGCTCTTGTAGGAGCCAGCTTGCTGGCGAAAGTCCGGCACACGGCCGTTCGCGAGCAAGCTCGCTCCTACAGGTCTTGGCATCGATTCGAGGAGATACCTCATGCAACAGAACACTCTTACCGGCGGTCAGGCCCTGGTTCGCCTGCTGGCCAACTACGGCGTGGACACCGTGTTCGGCATTCCCGGCGTGCACACCCTGGAGCTGTATCGCGGCCTGCCCGGCAGCGGCATCCGCCATGTGCTGACCCGCCACGAGCAGGGCGCCGGTTTCATGGCCGACGGCTACGCGCGGGTCAGCGGCAAGCCGGGCGTCTGCTTCATCATCACCGGCCCGGGCGTGACCAATGCCGCCACGCCCATCGGCCAGGCCTACGCCGATTCGATTCCGCTGCTGGTGATTTCCAGCGTCAACCACAGCGCCAGCCTCGGCAAGGGATGGGGCTGCCTGCACGAGACCCAGGACCAGCGCGCGATCACCGCGCCCATCACGGCCTTTTCGGCGGTCGCCCTGAGTCCCGAGGACCTGCCGGAGCTGGTTGCCCGTGCCTTTGCCGTGTTCGATGGCGAGCGCCCGCGTCCGGTGCATATTTCCGTGCCGCTGGACGTGCTCGCCGCCCCTGTGGCGCGTGATTGGACCGCCGAGGTGGTGCGCCGCCCCGGCCGGGGTGTGGCCGATGGCGAGTCGCTGGATACCGCAGCCAGGCTTCTGGCGGCAGCCGCCCGGCCGATGATCATTGCCGGTGGTGGTGCGCTGGACGCGGCCGGTGCCGTGCAGGCACTCAGCGAGCGCCTGGCCGCGCCGGTATTCACCAGCGTGGCCGGCAAGGGCCTGTTGCCGCCGGAGGCTCCGCTCAACGCTGGTGCCAGCCTTTGTGTTGCACCGGGCTGGGAGATGATCGCCGAGGCCGACCTGGTGCTCGCCGTGGGCACCGAGATGGCCGACACCGATTTCTGGCGCGAGCGCTTGCCGCTGTCCGGCGAGCTGATCCGCGTCGATATCGACTCACGCAAGTTCAACGATTTCTATCCCTGTGCCGTCGCGCTCAAGGGCGATGCCGGCCAGACCCTGGAAGCGCTGCTGCAGTGCCTGCCGGAAACGAACAGGGCAGGGGAGGCCGCTGCCGCCCGCGTTGCCCGTCTGCGTGAGGACATCCGCAATGGTCACGCGCCGCTGCAGGGTATTCACCAGGCGATTCTCGACCGCATTGCCGCTGCCTTGCCGGCGGATGCCTTCATCAGTACCGACATGACCCAGCTGGCCTACACCGGCAACTACGCCTTCGCCAGCCGGGCGTCGCGCAGCTGGCTGCACCCCACCGGCTACGGCACCCTCGGCTACGGCCTGCCGGCCGGCATCGGCGCCAAGTTCGGCGCACCGGAACGGCCCGGCCTGGTGCTGGTTGGGGATGGCGGTTTCCTCTACACCGCGCAGGAACTGGCGACCGCCACGGAGGAACTCGACAGTCCGCTGGTGGTGCTGCTGTGGAACAACGACGCCCTGGGCCAGATCCGCGACGACATGCTGGCCCTGGATATCGAGCCGGTGGGCGTGCTGCCGCGCAACCCGGATTTCGCCGACCTTGCCCGGGCCTTCGGTTGCAGCGTGAAGCAGCCGCAAAGTCTCGACGAGCTGGAACGTGACCTGCGCGCAGGCTTCGGCCACCCCGGCGTCACCCTGATCGAACTGAAACATGCCTGTGCTCGCTGAGCACAGGGCAAGGAGCTGAATATGCGCTTTTCCGACCTCACCCAACGCATTGCCGGCGACGGCGCGGCGGCCTGGAACATCCACTACCGCGCACTGGAACGCCAGGCCCGGGGAGACGACATTCTCCTCTTGTCGGTAGGCGACCCTGATTTCGACACCCCGCAACCCATCATCCAGGCCGCCATCGATAGCCTGCTCAACGGCAATACCCACTACTCCGACGTGCGCGGCAAGTTCCCCCTGCGGCAACGCATTGCCGCCTGGCACAACCAGCGCAGCGGACAGAGCGTGGGGGCCGACCAGGTGGCGGTGCTGGCCGGCGCCCAGTGTGCGCTGTTCTGCGTGGTGCAGTGCCTGCTCAACCCGGGGGACGAGGTCATAGTCGCCGAGCCCATGTACGTTACCTACGAGGCGGTGTTCGGTGCCTGTGGCGCCAAGGTCGTGCCGGTGCCGGTGCGCTCGGAGCACGGCTTCCGCATCCAGCCCGAGGACGTGGCCGCCGCCATCACCCCGCGTACCCGCGCGCTGGCCCTGAACAGCCCGCACAACCCCTCCGGCGCCAGTCTGCCGCGTTCCACCTGGAATGCCCTGGCCGAACTCTGCATCGCCCATGACCTGTGGATGATCTCTGACGAGGTCTACAGCGAACTGCTCTTCGAGGGCGAGCACGTCAGCCCGGCCAGCCTGCCGGGCATGGCCGAGCGCACGGCCACCATCAACAGCCTGTCCAAGTCCCACGCCATGACCGGCTGGCGCGTGGGCTGGGTGGTCGGTTCGCAGGAGCTGGCCGGGCACCTGGAAAACCTCGCCCTGTGCATGCTCTACGGCTCGCCGGACTTCGTTCAGGACGCCGCCTGTGTTGCGCTGGAGGCGCGCCTGCCGGAGCTGGATGCCATGCGCGAGGCCTATCGCCAGCGGCGTGACCTCGTGTGCGCCACCCTCGAAGGTTGCCCCGGCCTGCGCGCGCTGAAGCCGGACGGCGGCATGTTCGTGATGGTGGACATCCGTGAAACCGGCCTTTCCGCCCAGGACTTCGCCGACCGCCTGCTGGACGGTTACGGCGTCTCGGTGCTGGCCGGCGAGGCATTCGGGCCAAGCGCCGCGGGGCATATCCGCCTGGGGCTGGTGCTGGGCAGCGAACCGTTGCAGGAAGCCTGTCGACGCATCGCCCGCTGCGCGGCCGAGCTGCTTGAGCAGCGAGCGATCGCATGAATGAGGGTTGGCGCCGGGTGCGGAAATCCCCGCGTCGGGTCCGCTAATGTCCAGCGCCAATCCGTAGCACATCCCGTACAAGGAATTCCCATGAACGTACTGATCGTCCACGCCCACCCCGAGCCGCAATCCTTCACCAGCGCCCTGCGCGATCTGGCCGTGGAGACGCTGCAGGGGCAGGGCCACCAGGTGCAGGTCTCCGACCTCTACGCGATGAACTGGAACCCGGTGGCATCGGCTGCCGACTTCTCCGAACGGGCCAACCCGGACTACCTGGTCTACGCCCTGGAGCAGCGTGAAGGGGTCAAGGCCGGCAATATCGCGCCGGATATCCAGCGCGAGCTGGACAAGCTGCTCTGGGCCGACCTGCTGATTCTCAACTTCCCGCTCTACTGGTTCTCGGTTCCGGCCATCCTCAAGGGCTGGATCGATCGGGTGCTGGTGTCCGGCGTCTGCTATGGCGGCAAGCGTTTCTACGACCAGGGCGGCCTGGCCGGCAAGAAGGCGCTGGTGACCCTGACCCTGGGTGGCCGCGAGCACATGTTCGGTGAAGGCGCCATTCATGGCCCGCTGGAAGACATGCTGCGTCCGCTGCTGCGCGGCACCCTGGCCTATGTCGGTATGGACGTGCTGCCGCCCTTCGTGGCCTGGCACGTGCCCTATATCAGCAATGACGCGCGCGAGGATTTCCTGCGTGGCTACCAGGCCCGTCTGGAACAGCTGGAGCAGGATGCGCCGCTCGCCTTTCCGCGGCTGGAGCAGTTCGACGACAGGTTGTACCCACTGGCGCGATGAGTGCTGCATGGCCGCCTACGGGCGGCCTTCTTATTTCCCCGATCAACGCAAATTTGTAGGAGCGAGCTCTGCTCGCGAACGTCCCGAGCGCGATCATTCGCGAGCAAGCTCGCTCCTACCTGTTTTATCGCCCGATGCCCCGGCAAAGCGGCAACCAGCGGCAAGCTGCCCTTGCCGCTTTGCCGCCCGACCAGCGCCTGTTGCCGCTTCTTGCCGCGTGTTTTTCCTTCAAGACATTGAAAATAAAGGAAAAATTAAAGTGGCACGGCCTTTGCTGAATGTCAGGCAAGCAAAACCAGATTGCCACTGGCAAAGGTTCCGGACATGAGCATCAGTTTCGAAAAGGCCCTCGGCATCCATCAGCAAGCTCTAAGCTTCCGCGCCCAGCGTGGTGAGGTGCTGGCCAACAACATCGCCAACGCCGATACCCCGAACTACAAGGCTCGTGACCTGGACTTCGCCAGCGTGCTGGCCCAGCAGTCGGAGAAGGCCGCCCACGGCAGCTTCCAGGCCGCCCGGACCAACGAGCGCCACATTGCCGCCGAAGGTTTCGAGATCGCCGACGCCGCGCTGAAGTACCGCGTGCCGTTCCAGGCCGCCATCGACCAGAACACCGTCGACGCCCAGCTGGAGCAGGCGAACTACACCGAGAACGCCATGCAGTTCCAGGCCAGCTTCACCTTCCTCAACAGCAAGTTCAAAGGGCTGATGAACGCCCTGCGCGGCGAATAACGGAGAGTCCAGCCATGTCCCTGTCCAGCATCTTCAACATCGCCGGCACCGGCATGAGTGCCCAGAACACCCGGCTGAACACCATCTCCAGCAACATTGCCAACGCCGAAACGGTGTCCTCCAGCCTCGACCAGACCTACCGCGCCCGCCATCCGGTGTTCGCCACCGTGATGCAGGACAGCCTGGGCAATGGCGACCGTGGCTCGCTGTTCGCCGACCAGGACCAGTCCGGCGCCGGCGTCCAGGTGCTTGGCGTGATCGAAGACCAGAGCACCCTGACCCCGCGTTACGAGCCGAACCATCCGGCGGCCAATGCCGATGGCTACGTCTACTACCCGAATGTGAATGTGGTCGAGGAAATGGCCGACATGATTTCCGCCAGCCGGTCCTTCCAGACCAACGTGGAAATGATGAACACGGCCAAACAGATGATGCAGAAGGTGCTGACCCTGGGTCAGTGATAGCGCGCGAGGGAACAGCATGAGTGTCAGCAACGTAGCATCCACCGATGGCCAGTCGTTCCTCGACCAGTACGCCATCAAGAACGAGACATCCAGCAGCAAGGACCTCGGCAAGAACGAGTTCCTCGAACTGCTGGTCGCCCAGTTGAACAACCAGGACCCGCTGTCGCCCCAGGAGAACGGCGAGTTCATTGCCCAGCTGGCGCAGTTCAGCCAGGTGGAAGGCATCGAGAAACTGAACAGCAGCATGGGCTCGCTGCTGTCCGGCTACCAGTCTTCCCAGGCGCTGCAGGCCTCGTCCCTGGTGGGGCGCAAGGTCATCGTGCCGAGCGAGAAGGCGGTGGTGGATACCGCGGAAACTTTCAAGGCCAGCGCCAATCTGCCCATTTCCAGCAGCAACGTCTGGGTCAACGTCTACGACAACGCAGGCGCCCTGGTGAACCGCATCAACCTCGGCGAGCAGCCGGCCGGCAGCGTCAGCTTCATGTGGGACGGCAAGGACTCCAGCGGCAAGGTCATGCCGCCCGGCACCTACAAGTTCGAGGCGCAGGCCCAGTACGGCAGCGAAACCAAGGCCCTCTACACCATGCTGCCGGCCAACGTGGACAGCGTCACCCTGAGCCAGAACGGCGGCGAGCTGATGCTCAACCTCGCCGGCATCGGCAGCGTCGGCCTGTCCAAGGTCCAGGTCATCGGTCAGTAACCTCCCGGTCAAGAGCGCCGGGAAGCACCGGCAAAGGAGAGAGTAATGGCGTTCAACATCGGTCTCAGCGGTCTGCGCGCAGCGACCAGCGACCTCAACGTCACCGGCAACAACATTGCCAACGCCGGCACCGCAGGCTTCAAGCAGTCCCGTGCCGAGTTCGCCGACGTCTATGCCGCCTCGGTGCTCGGCACCGGCAAGAACGCGCAGGGCAGCGGCGTGGGCCTGGGTGACGTGTCCCAGCTGTTCAACCAGGGCAACATCAACTACACCCAGAACGCCCTGGACCTGGCCATCAATGGCAACGGCTTCTTCCAGACCAGCAACAACGGCGAGATCAGCTACACCCGCGCCGGTTACTTCGGTACCGACCGCCTCGGCTACATCGTCAACAACTTCGGCTATCGCCTGCAGGGCTACGGCATCGATGGCAATGGCAATGTGCAGAACGGCGTCATCAGCGACCTGCAGATCCAGACCTCCAACCAGGCGCCCAAGGCCACCACCCAGGTCGCGCAGAAGTTCAACCTGAACTCCACCACCAAGGCGCCGACCAATACGCCGTTCGATCCGAGCGACCCGACGACCTACACCTCGTCCACCTCGGTCAACATCTATGACTCCCAGGGCAACGCCCATGTCATGACCCAGTACTTCATCAACAACTCGGACCCGGCCGCCACCCCGCCGGTGACCAACAACTGGACCATGGCCGTGCTGGTGGATGGACGCAATCCGTCCAACCCCGCCAGCACCGACCCGCACACCACCAACCTGCTGTTCAACGCCGACGGCAGCCTGGACACCGTTGGCATGGCGGCGGGCGGCGAACTGAACTTCGACCCCGTCACCGGTCTGATGAACCTCGACGACTGGGTGCCCGCGGTTTCCGACGGCGGTACCCCGGCCAACTGGTCGTCCAACGGCGCCACTGCCAACGCGGGCGGCATCAGCATCGATATCCGTGGCTCCACCCAGTACTCCAGTGCCTTCGCCGTCAACAGCATCAGCCAGGATGGCTACACCACCGGCCAACTGGCAGGTCTGGAAATCGACGATACCGGCGTGATCTTCGCCCGCTACACCAATGGCCAGTCCAAGGTGCAGGGCCAGGTGATCCTCGCCAACTTCGCCAACGTCCAGGGCCTGACCCCGGTAGGCAAGACCGGCTGGGTGCAGTCCTTCGAGTCCGGCGAGCCGGTGGTCGGCACCCCGCGCTCCGGCACCCTGGGTGCCCTGCAGGCCGGTGCCCTGGAAGACTCCAACGTCGAACTGTCGGACCAGCTGGTGAACCTGATCGTCGCCCAGCGCAACTACCAGGCGAACGCCAAGACGATCCAGACGGAGGACGCCGTGACCCAGACCATCATCAACCTGCGCTGATGAGTGGCTGCATGTAATGGCTTTTGTAGGAGCGAGCTTGCTCGCGAAGGTTTGCCCATTCGCGGGCAAGCCCGCTCCTACCGGCGGCAAATCCCCTTGCCGCTGGCGGCATCCCCTCGCCGCCAGCGCTTTGACAAGGCCCTCGATTGGGCCTTTTTCTTTTCTGAAAAGTCCTTTTATTTCAATATCTTGTGGGTTGTCTCCGGCGTTGGCATGACGCTTGCTATATGGCATGCAAAGCGCCAAGGGCGGCAACGCCCACTCGGAGAGATTCATGGACAAGATGCTTTATGTCGCAATGAGCGGAGCCAGCCAGAACAGCCTGGCCCAGCGTGCTCATGCCAACAACCTGGCGAACATTTCGACCTCCGGTTTTCGTCGCGACTTCGAACAGGCGCGCTCCATGCCGGTGTTCGGCGACAGCTTTCCGTCGCGGGTCTATGCCATGACCGAGCGGCCCGGTACCGACTTCACCCCCGGTGCCTTGCAGGAAACCGGTCGCGACCTGGACGTGGCCATCGAAGGGGAGGGCTGGATCGCCGTGCAGGCCCCCGACGGCGGTGAAGCCTATGTGCGCACCGCCAGCCTGCAGATCGATGCCCTTGGCCAGCTCCGTACCGGCAATGGTTTGCCGGTCATGGGCAATGCCGGTCCCATCGCCATTCCGCCGGAGCAGAAGGTCGAGATCGGCCAGGACGGCACCCTCAGCATCCGCGCCCTCGGTGAAGCTCCCAACGTGGTGGCCGAGGTCGACCGCATCAAGCTGGTCAATCCCGATCCCGGGCAGCTGGAGAAGGGCACCGACGGCCTGATCCGGATCAAGGACCCGCAGCAGGTGGTGCAGGCCGACGCCAATGTCCGCGTGACCTCCGGCTTCATCGAAGCCAGCAACGTCAACGCCGTGGAAGAGATGACCGCGATCCTCTCGCTGTCCCGCCAGTTCGAGCTTTCCGTGAAGATGATGCGCACCGCCGAGGACAATGCCTCGGCGATGGCGCGGGTCTTGCAGTTCAGCTAATCACCAGCAGGCGGCGCCATGTTTCCGGCGCCCGAGGAGAAATAGATGCTTCCGGCACTCTGGGTCAGCAAGACCGGCCTGTCCGCCCAGGACATGAACCTGACCACCATTTCCAACAACCTGGCGAACGTCTCGACCACGGGCTTCAAGCGCGACCGCGCCGAGTTCGAGGACCTCCTGTACCAGATCCGCCGCCAGCCCGGTGGCCAGACCAGCCAGGACAGCGAGCTGCCCACCGGCCTGCAGCTGGGTACCGGTGTGCGCATTGCCGGCACCCAGAAGATCTTCACCCAGGGCAGCCTGCAGACCACCGAACAACCATTGGACATGGCCATCAACGGCCGTGGCTTCTTCCAGGTGCTGCTGCCCGATGGCACCGTCTCCTACACCCGCGACGGCAGCTTCCACCTGAACTCCGACGGCCAGATCGTCACTTCCCAGGGGTTCGCCCTGGAGCCGGCCATCGTCCTGCCGGCCGAAGTGCAGACCTTCACCGTGGGTGAGGACGGCACCGTCTCCGTAACCACCCTCGGCAACCCCGCCGCCCAGGTGATCGGCAACATCCAGACCGCCGACTTCGTCAACTACGGCGGCCTGCAGGCCATCGGCAACAACCTCTTCCTGGAGACCGCGTCCAGCGGCGCGCCGCAGGTGGGTACGCCGGGCCTCACCGGCCTTGGCACCCTGCAGCAGAACACCCTGGAAAACTCCAACGTCAGCGTGGTCGAGGAGCTGGTGAACATGATCACCACCCAGCGCGCCTACGAGATGAACTCCAAGGTCATCTCCACCGCCGACCAGATGCTCGCTTTCGTCACGCAGAACCTGTAACGCCCCGAGGTAGTCGCAATGAACCGGCTGATCATTCTTCTCCCGCTGCTCGGTATCGCCCTCATCCAGGGCTGTGTGCAGCCGGCTCCGCGGCCGAACGATCCGTACTACGCGCCGGTCCTGCCGCGCACTCCGCTGCCGGCGGCGCAGAACAATGGCGCCATCTACCAGGCCGGTTTCGAGACCAACCTCTACGACGATCGCAAGGCCTACCGCGTGGGTGACATCATCACCATCACCCTCAATGAGCGCACCCAGGCCAGCAAGAACGCCAACTCGCAGATCCAGAAGGACAGCAACGCCAACATCGGCCTGACCTCGCTCTTCGGCGGCGGCGTGTCGGTGAACAACCCCAACGGCGGCCTGAACCCGCTGGATGCCGCGCGCCTGTCGCTGGACGCCGAATACAACGCCAGCCGTGACACCAAGGGCGATGCCAAGGCGGGGCAGAGCAACAGCCTGTCCGGCTCCATCACTGTCACGGTGTCCGAAGTGCTGCCCAATGGCATCCTCGCGGTGCGTGGCGAGAAGTGGCTGACCCTGAACACCGGCGACGAGCTGGTGCGCATCGCCGGTCTGGTTCGTTCCGACGACATCGGCACCGACAACACCGTGCCGTCCACCCGCGTGGCCGATGCGCGCATCACCTATTCCGGCACCGGTGCCTTCGCTGATGCCAGCCAGCCCGGCTGGTTCGACCGGTTCTTCATGAGCCCGCTGTTCCCGTTCTGATGAGACCGACCATGAAGCGACTGATCACCACCCTCTGCCTGCTGCTCGCCGCGAGCCTCGCCCAGGCCGAACGCCTGAAGGACCTGGCGAGCATCCAGGGCGTGCGGACCAACCAGCTGATCGGCTACGGCCTGGTGGTGGGCCTGAACGGCACGGGCGACCAGACCACCCAGACGCCGTTCACCCTGCAGACCTTCAACAACATGCTGGCGCAGTTCGGCATCAAGGTGCCGCCCAACGTCGGCAACGTGCAGCTGAAGAACGTCGCCGCGGTGTCCATCCACGCCGACCTGCCGCCTTTCGCCAAGCCGGGCCAGACCATCGACGTGACCATTTCCTCCATCGGCAACGCCAAGAGCCTGCGCGGCGGCAGTCTGCTGATGGCACCGCTGAAAGGTATCGACGGCAACGTCTACGCCATTGCCCAGGGCAACCTGGTGGTGGGCGGCTTCGATGCCCAGGGCAGCGACGGTTCGAAGATCACCGTCAACGTCCCGTCCTCCGGGCGTATTCCGTCCGGCGCCACCGTGGAGCGTCCGGTGCCCAGTGGTTTCGAGCAGGGCAACTTCCTCACTCTGAACCTCAACCGTCCGGACTTCACCACGGCGAAGAACATCGTCGACAAGCTCAACGAACTGCTCGGCCCGGGCGTTGCCCAGGCGGTGGATGGCGGCTCGGTACGGGTCAGCGCGCCGCTGGACCCGGGCCAGCGCGTGGATTACCTCTCGGTGATCGAGAACCTGGAAATCGAGGCTGGCCAGGCCGTGGCCAAGGTCATCATCAACTCGCGCACCGGCACCATCGTCATCGGCCAGAACGTGAAGGTGCAGCCGGCCGCCGTGACCCACGGCAGCCTGACCGTCACCATCACCGAGGACCCCATCGTCAGCCAGCCGGAAGCCTTCTCCGGTGGCCAGACCGCCGTGGTGCCGCGCTCGAGGATCAATGCCGAGGAGGAGGCCAAACCGATGTTCAAGTTCGGCCCCGGCACGACGCTTGACGAGATCGTGCGTGCGGTCAACCAGGTGGGTGCTGCGCCGTCCGACCTGATGGCCATCCTCGAAGCGCTGAAGCAGGCCGGTGCCCTGCAAGCCGACCTGATCGTGATTTAAGGGAAAGCGATGAACGCGAAATTCTCTGCAGGTTTCGCCAGCGGTTCCAAGGTGGACAGCGGCGCCTATACCGACCTGAACCGGCTCAGCCAGTTCAAGGCCGGCAAGGATCGTGACAGCGAGGCCAACATCCGCAAGGTGGCCCAGGAATTCGAGTCGCTTTTCCTCAGCGAAATGATGAAGTCCATGCGTCAGGCGGGCGAAGCCTTCGCCGAAGGCAACTACCTGAACAGCAACGAGAGCAAGACCTACCAGGACATGCACGACCAGCAGCTGGCCGTGACCCTGTCCAGGCAGGGCGGCGTCGGCCTGGCCGATGTGCTGACCCGCCAGTTGTCCAGGACCAACAAGTCCACGGCGCCCAATCCCTTCGCCCAGGTGCAGTCCGGCGTCCAGGCCAGCTGGCCGACGCAGGGCAGCAAGCCGGTGGCGAAAGCCGAGGCCCCGGGCTTCGCCGAACGCGACGACTCCAGGCTGCTCAACCAGCGCCGCCTGGCCCTGCCGGGCAAGCTGAGCGAGCGCCAGGCGGCCGGTATCGTGCCGTCGCCCGAGCGGGTTGCCGGTGCCCCGCTGGCCGGCCAGGACTGGACTCCGGCCAAGGTCTACGCTGCGCCGGAGCGTGAGCCGGTGGGCGTCGAGGCGGCCAGGGGCACCAGCAAGCGCGTGTTCGCCTCACGCAACGAATTCATCGAGACGCTGCTGCCGATGGCCGAGAAGGCCGCCGAACGCATCGGCGTCGATCCGCGCTACCTGGTGGCTCAGGCGGCACTGGAAACCGGCTGGGGCAAGTCGATCATCCGCGAGGGCGATGGCTCCAGCAGCCACAACCTGTTCGGCATCAAGGCCCACAAGAGCTGGGGCGGCGACTCCGCGCGGGTGATGACCACCGAGTACAAGGGCGGCAAGGCGGTGAAGGAGGCAGCATCGTTCCGCTCCTACAACTCTTTCGAGCAGAGCTTCCACGACTATGTGAGCTTCCTGCAGAACAACGACCGCTACCAGCGGGCGCTGGCCTCCGCGGAGAAACCGGAGCAGTTCGTCCGTGAGCTGCAGAAGGCCGGTTACGCCACCGATCCGCAGTACGCCCGCAAGATTTCCCAGATTGCCCGCGGCATGCAGGTTTACCAGGCCGTTGCTGCAGTCGACAGCACGACCACCAGGATATGAGGCTTGAGTCATGGCTGACTTGTTGAACATCGGCCTGTCGGGGCTGCGCGTGAGCCAGACACAGCTCACCGTCACCGGCCACAACATCGCCAACGTCAATACCCCCGGCTTCACACGGCAGAGCGCGACGCAGTCCACCACGCTGCCGCAGTTCTCCGGCGCGGGTTACATCGGCAGCGGCGCCACCCTGACGGATATCCGTCGCAGCTACAGCGAGTTCCTCACCGCGCAACTGCGCAACACCACCTCGCTGAGCAGCGACGTGGAGGCCTACAAGAGCCAGATCGACCAGCTCGACTCGCTGTTGTCCGGCACCACCACCGGCATCACGCCGTCGCTCAAGAGCTTCTTCGCCGCTATTCAGACTGCCTCTGAGGACCCCGCCAACATCCCGGCGCGGCAGTTGGTGCTGTCTGAGGCGGAGGGATTGGCACGGCGTTTCAATACCGTCTACGACCGGCTTTCGGCGCAGAACGACTCGCTGAACAAGCAGCTGGCTTCGGTCAGCGATCAGGTGAATCGCCTGGCCGGTTCCATTGCCAGCCTCAATGACGCCATCGCCGTGGCGTCGGCCAACGGCCAGCAACCCAACGACCTGCTGGATGCTCGCGAAGAAGCGATTCGCCAGTTGTCCACCTACGTCGGCGTCAGTGTGGTGCCGCAAAGCGATGGTACCCAGAGCATCTTCATCGGCACCGGCCAGCCGCTGGTGGTGGGCAACACCGCCAACCGTCTCGAAGCGGTTCCGGGTAACGGTGACCCGACTCGCTTCGAACTGCAGTTCGTCAGTGGTGGCTCCCGCCAGGGGATTACCAGCCTGATCAGCGGCGGCGAGCTGGGGGGCCTGATTCGCTACCGCAGCGAAACCCTGGACACCGCGATGAACTCATTGGGCCGGCTGGCGATGGCGATCACCGATCAGGTCAACAGCCAGCTTGGCATGGGGCTCGACCTCAAGGGCAAGGCGGGTTCGGCCCTCTTTGCCGATTACAACGACCCGGCACTGGCCGCATTGCGCGCACGCAACCTTGGCACCAATGCCGGTAATGCCCAGCCGCTGTTGAACATCACCGACACCCGTACGCTGACGACCAGCGACTATCGATTGGAACTCACGGATTCTACTACCACACCTCCGACCTTCTCTGCCCGGCGTTTGTCGGACGGTGCGGTGATGACGGTGACCGCTACCGCCAACCCGGCTCCAACCGGCGGATACAGTCTCGACTTCAGCGATCCGGCGAGTGCTCCCAACGGCAACCAGGGCTTCCAGGTATCTTTCAGTGCAACGGAACTTGGCAAGGCAAGCCAGGGCGACGTATTCCTGCTGCAACCTACGCGACGGGGCGCGGCGGACATAGGTGCAGTTCTCGACCAGGCGGATGAACTGGCCTTCGCCGCTCCCGTAAGGTCCGAGGCCAACTCTCAGAATCGCGGCACCGGTGTGATCGGCCAGCCCGATCTGCAGGGCGCCAACAGCCCGATCGACCCGGCCACGCTGGACGCGGCCCTGCCCGTAGACCTGACCTACGACGCCGCTTCCGGCAACTTCACCGTGCCGGCTGGTGCCACCCTTGTCCGTATCGATTCGGACGGCACGCCGGCCACTCCGCCTGAGTTCCAGTCCGGGCAGCAGAATACCTACGAACTCGCCCTCAGTGACGGCAGCAAGGTTCGTTTCACCATGAGTGGGAGTCCGAAAGACGACGACATCTTCACCGTTGCATTTAACCGGAACGGCGTCTCGGATAACCGCAATGGTCTGAAGCTGGCGGACCTGCAATCCAAGGCCACCATCGGGATCGACCTGAACTCGCCCGTTACCACCGGGGTGAGTTTCTCCGATGGTTATGGCGATCTGGTCGAGCGAGTCGGCACCCTGACCGCCCAGGCGCGGGTGGACAGTGAGGCCAGCACGGCGATCCTCAAGCAGGCCACGGACAACCGCGATTCCCTTTCGGCCGTGAGCCTGGATGAAGAGGCGGCCAACCTGATCAAGTTCGAGCAGTACTACAACGCCTCGTCGCAAGTGATTCAAGTTGCGCGCAGCCTGTTCGATACCCTGATGAATGCCTTCCGGTAACGGGCCCGATCATGCGAATTTCCACAATCCAGCAGTACAACAGCGGCGTGATGGGGCTGCAGCGCAACTACTCCAACGTCACCCGCACCCAGGAACAGATCAGCACCGGCAACCGCATCCTTACCCCGGCGGACGATCCGGTGGCCTCCGTGCGCCTGTTGCAGCTTGAGCAGCAGCAAGGCGTGCTGGAGCAGTACGCTTCCAACCTGACGGCGGCCAAGAACAGCCTGACCCAGGAAGAAGTCACGCTTCAGTCCGTTACCACGGTTCTGCAGCGGGTGAAGGAATTGGTCGGGCAAGCGGGCAATGGCGCGCTTGGCCTGGATGACCGGAAGTCCATCGCGGCCGAACTTGCCGAGCGCGAAGACGAATTGCTGGCGCTGATGAATACCCGGAACGCCCGCGGCGAGTATCTCTTCGCCGGTTTCCAGGGCAAGTCGCAGCCATTTGTTCGCCAGGCCGATGGCAGCTATGCATACATGGGCGATGAAGGTCAGCGCACGCTGCAGATAGCCAGTTCCCTTGAAGTACCGATCAGCGACAACGGCCGGCAGGTGTTTCAGAACGCTCTGAATGCCGGCCGGCTGACCATCACCGATGGCTCGACGCCCCCGGCGCCCAGCGGCACCATCAGCGGTGCGCTGGTGAAGGACGAAGTGTCGTTCTCCAGTTTCCCCGCAGGCGGTGTGCAGATCACCTTCGATGCTGCGGATCCGAAGAACTACACAATCACGCCGTTGCCGTCCGGCGCGGCAGTGACGGGGCGCCTTGCCGAGGATGGCGACACCCTGGTCACCTATGGCGGCATCGGCTTTTACGTCAATGGCACGCCGCCCGCCTCGTCGAGTTTCACGCTGGCAGGGCCTGGACCCGCGGCGAGCGCAACCGCGAGCGATCCGTCGGTCAAGACAGGCATCCTGGATAGCATCTCGCAGTTGCGACAGGTGCTCGAAACCAGCACCGACGGGCGTGAGGTTCGAGATGCCGTCGCGCTGGGGCTCTCCAACATTTCCAATGGCATGGCCGGCGTGGATCTGGCCCAGGGCCAGATCGGTGCCCGCCTGAACGTGGTCGAATCCAGCCTGACTGACAACGAGGATGTCAGCCTGGTCAACAAGTCCGTGCAGGCCGAATTGCGTGAATTGGATTACGCCGAGGCGTTGTCGAGGCTGTCGTTCCAGCAGTTGATCCTCGACGCTTCGCAAAAGAGCTATGTGGCGATTGCCCGGCTGAATCTGTTCAGCAAGATGTGATGAGTCCGTTTGCCCGAACCTGAATTGAGGTGTGCCGGTGCCGCCTTGCCCGCTCTTGGCAGGCATCTTGCTGTACACGGAGCTGACGAGGATTCGCGTCACGAATCTGGCGCTTCCAGATGCCGGCTCACTCAATGCACGGTTCGAGCATGACTAAACCAATTCCGGTCACCAGCCCCTTACTACCGCCGCTTGAAGATTTTCTTCCCTATCTGGAAGCCGTGTGGGAAAGCCGCCGCCTGACGAATGGCGGTCCCATGCACGAGCGCCTCGAGCGGGAGTTGGCCGACTACCTGGGGGTCGAGCATATCTGCCTGTTCGCCAACGGCACGCTTGCCCTGGTGGCGGCCCTCCAGGCCCTGCGGATCACCGGCGAGGTGATCACCACCCCGTATTCCTTCGTGGCGACCACGCACTCGGTGCTGTGGAACGGCCTCAAGCCCGTGTTCGTCGATATCGATCCGGTTACCTGCAATCTGGACCCCGCACGGGTCGAGGAAGCCATCACACCGGCCACCTCCGCGATCATGCCCGTGCACTGCTACGGCATTCCCTGCGATGTGGAAGGGATTCAGCGGGTGGCCGACACCTACGGTCTCAAGGTCATCTATGACGCCGCCCACGCGTTCGGCGTGCGTCAGGATGGCGTCAGCATCCTGCGCAGCGGGGACCTGTCGATCCTGAGCTTTCACGCAACGAAGGTGTTCAACACCTTCGAGGGCGGAGCCATCATCTGCCCGGATGCGAAGATCAAGAAGCGCATCGATTACCTGAAGAACTTCGGCTTCGCTGACGAGGTGACGGTGGTCGCCCCCGGCATCAACGGCAAGATGAACGAGGTGCAGGCCGCCTTCGGCCTCCTCCAGCTCAAGCATCTGGATGGCGCCCTGGCAGCTCGCCGGCAGCTGTTCGAGCGTTATCGCCAAGCTTTCAATGGCATTCCGGGCCTGCGTCTGGTTTCGCCCGCGCCGGGGCTGGACTGGAACTATTCCTATTGCGCCCTGTTCGTGGACGATCAGTGCTTCCCGGTTTCCCGCGATGTCCTGTTCCTGCGTCTGCGCGACGCGGGAATACTCGCCCGCCGCTACTTCTATCCGCTGATCTCGGAGTTTCCCATGTACCGCGGGCTCGACAGCGCACAGCCCAAGCGGCTCGGCAATGCATTCGAGATATCCCGCCAGGTGATCTGCCTGCCGATTTTCCCGCATATGCAGGAGCAGGAGCAGGATGAGGTCATCGCAATCGTCCTCGATGCCGTGCGAGCCTGAACCGGTGGTCGATTGCGTCCGCTATGTCATCTTCACCGGCGCCAACGAGCGCGCCGTGATTGCCGTCTGCCGTCACTTCCGGCGGAGCGGGATCGCCTGTTCCCTGATCGCCAGGCCGGGGCCGGACCCCATGCGCAAGACCCGCTTCGTCGGGTGGATCGAAGCGGTCCGCCGCGTGGACGGGCTCGACGTCGACGACATGCTGGCGGCGCTCGCGCGGATCAAGGCACTTCATTCGGGCGAGCGGCTGATCTTCCTGCCTACTGCGGAGTCGATCATTCGACTCGTACTCGATCAGCGTGAGGCGTTCGAGGCCGCTGGCCTGGAAGTACCCCTGGTCGACCAGTCGCTCTACGAGCGAGTTTCTGACAAGTCCAGCTTTCTGGAGCTCATGGCCGGGGCCGGCATGCCCCTTCCTCCGCGTATCGACAGGGTGGCCGCCAGTGATCTTCCGGTGGTCGCCAAACCCTTCCATGAAGTGTCGCCGCGGAGCGGCCGCAAGCTCTATCCGGAACTCATTTTCACCGAACAGGCGCTTGAGGCCTTCCTCGCCAGCGATGTGGTCGACGACTATTTCTTCCAGCGTTACCTGGACGGGCGCAGCTACTACTTCCTGGCCTTCTTCCCGCGCTCCGGCGAGCCGACGGTGCGTTACCAGGAGAACCTGCTGCAGCAGCCCAACGGCAAGTCGATGCTGGCTGCCCGCCTGTGCGAGTGTCCGGATGCCCGCAGCGAGGAGCGCCTGATTCGCGGCTTCCGGTCGGTGGGGTTCTTCGGTTTCGTCATGGTGGAACTGATCGAGGTGAACGGCGTATTCCACCTCATCGAAGCCAATCCCAGGCTGTGGGGGCCGTTCGAGCTGGCCATCAAGGCCGGCTTCCGGCCAGAGGCCATCGCCGGGGCAGCGCATCACGAGCGCGGCAGGAGAAGTGCGTTGTATTTCTGGACGAGTGGCCTGGTGCTCTCGCTGTTGGCGGGCGGACGGCCTCGTCGCTACCCGCAGTACCTGCGCAAGCTGGTATCTCGTCCTTTCGCGCTGTTCGGCGCGGACATCTATCTGCGTGCCGATACCCTGCGCCTGCTGGGCCACGAATTGAGTAATGCGTTTCTGCTGGCGTACTCGAGGCTGCGGCGTCGCGTGGTGAGGGATGCACTGTGACTGTGAGTTGTAATCCGGCCTGTTCCGTGAGTGTTCACCAGCGCTGTTGCGCGGAATGGGTACCTATCCCTGCGCAAGAGCAGATTCCGTTGCGTTTCAGCGAACTCGAGCAGGTTCATTCATTGATATCAAGAAGGGGGGCCGGCAATGTCATTGCCTGCTGAGCGGCTCGACAAACTCAAGTGCCTACTGGCCGATACCACGCGTACTCGAAAGCATTCGGCCTATCAGCTTCTGGCAGCGCCTGTAGCGAAACTGCTGGGGGATACCGGCGTTGAGGTGCATTCCAAGCACGAACGCGAGCGGCTGAACTACATGCGCTCCAAGGTCGAGCTCCGTGATAACTCGGTTCTTGATATCGGCTGCAATACGGGCTTCTTTCTATTCGAGCTGCTGCAGGCGGGAGCATCCCGGGTCACCGGCTACGAAGGTAGTTCTGCGCACGCGGCCTTCGTCAGCGAGGCGGCATCGTTGCTCGGCCTGGATGAGGTAGTGGAGGTCCACTCGCAGTACTTCGATTTCGATCGCCGACATGGTCGATTCGATGTCGCGCTTCTGTTGAATGTGCTGCATCACGTCGGCGACGACTATGGTGATCCGGCCCTTACCATCGAACAAGCCCGGGTAACGATCCTCGGACAGTTGAACGGAATGAGTCGCCTGGCGGACAGGCTGATCTTCCAGCTGGGGTTCAATTGGCGTGGTGATCCGGCGCATTGTCTGTTCAGCCACGGCACCAAGGCCGAGATGATCGATTACATCCGCCAGGGTACTTCGGAATTCTGGGAGATCGAGGCCATTGGTGTCGCCCAGCGGCAGGATGGCGAGCTTGTTTATAGCGATCTCGATGAGCACAACATTCAGCGTGACGATGCCTTGGGAGAGTTTCTCAATCGGCCCATTTTCATCATGAAATCTCTAGGCCGCGGGAATTAAGGAAATCGCATGAAAAGCAGACTGCACCGCAAGCCTGGGCATCCGTACTACATCTTGGCTCCGGACTACCGGGAGTCGTCCTCGGGCGTATGTGTACTTCACTATCTCTGTCATGCATTGAATCTGGAGGGGTTCGAGGCCTATATCGCCGGAGGCAAGAGGACCAACCCGGACCTGAAGACCCCCTTGCTGACTGACGAGATCAAGAAGCGCCATAAACAGGCGGGGAAAGTACCGATCGGCGTTTATCCAGAAGTTGCTTCCGGCAATGCGCTGATGACGCCGGTGGTGGCGCGATACATCCTGAACAAGGAAGGTCTGATTGGTGGCAATCAGATTGGCGCAGGAAGTCATGACTTGTTCTTCTATTTCCGCCAGGAGTTCGTGGAGGCTGACCGTGCGGTCGATCTCCTGACTTTGCCGGGAACCGACATGGAGATGTTCTCGCCTGATCCTGGGCGTGAGCGGACTACGCCGCTGCTCTATCTCAATCGCGTGCCTCGTGACGCGGTGGATTTTTCCAGACTGCCGCCTGATATCGAAGTACTGTCGATGGCCAATCCGCTTCCGCTGGCGCAGTTGGCAGAGAAATTCAGAGCCGGAAAGCTTCTCTATACGTTTGAGACCTCCTCAACCTGTACCAAGGCAATGCTTTGCGGCTGCCCTGTCGTCGCCTTGCAAGCCAAGGGTTACGAGCATCTTGCATTCACTGACGAAACGCTGGCGTTCTATCAGTTCAGCGGCGTTGCACTGGACGATTCTGCGATTTCGCTGGAGAAGGCAGCGAGCGGTCTTCCGGTGATTCGCCAATGGCACGAGGAGCTGGAGGAGCGCTTCTGGGAACAGCTGGTCGTGTTCACCCGGAAGACGCAGGAGCAGGCGAACAGGGAGGCCGTCAGCCAGCGCTTCTGGCTGGACCGCTGGATGAGTGCCAGGGTGCCAGCGGAAACCCATGTGCGCCTGATCAATTCCAGCCTTGAGAGAGATTCGGCTGCGCCGCTGTTGAATGTGGTGGTCAAGGACCTGGCCGGTGACCTGCAGCGGGTGATCGCGACTATCAAGAGCCTGGACAACGATCGCTGCTTCTACCAGAACGTGAAGATCACAGTGCTCACGTCGCTCGATATCCCCAGGGAAAACTCCTCGGAAGGGCTCCGTTTCGTCCGGGTCAACGAGCAGAACCTGGTCGATACGGTCAATCAGGTCGCCGCTGGAATCGATTTCGACTGGCTGATGCTGGTGGAGGCGGGGACCGAGTTCACGGCGGCCGGATTGCAGACCCTGGCGATCGAGTTGCTGGCGGCACCGGGATGCCGAGCCGTCTACGGGGATGAGCTGGAAGTCGACGATGAAGGCGTCCGTACGCCATTGTTCAGACCCGGGTTCAACCTCGATTACCTGCTTGCATTTCCCGGCGCGATGGCTTCGCACTGGTTGTTCCACAAGGAAACCCTGCTTGAGCTCGATGGCTTCGACCCCGCGTTCGCCGGAGCGTTCGAGCTCGACTTCATCCTGCGGATGGTGGAGCACTGTGGCTTCTCGGGACTTGCCCATGTCGATGAGCCCCTGCTGGTCGCCGCGAGCAAAGCTCCCGCCGACAATGCGGACGAGCTTCGTGCGATCGGCCGGCACCTGGCGGAGCGCGGCTATGAAGATGCTTCCGTAGTATCCGTGTTGCCCGGGCGCTATCGCGTGCGTTACGCGCACAAGGAGCAGCCTCTGGTCAGTATCGTCATCCCGATCGAGGACGACCTCGCACGACTCGAGCAGTGCGTCGAAAGCATCCTGGAAGTCACGCGCTACCCGCACTACGAAGTGGTGCTGGTCGGCAGCCTGGACGACTCATCGGCAGTGCGCGACTGGCTGGACACCCTTGCCGGGATGGGGACCGAGCGAATCAGGGTTGCACGCTACGACGGCCATTGCGACTTGTCGGCCATGTGTAATCTGGGCGCAAGCACAGCTCGGGGCGAATACGTGCTTCTGCTGGCCAGCAACACCTGGATGAGCCAGCCGGAATGGCTGGATGAAATGCTGAATCACGCACTGCGTCCGGAAGTGGCGGTCGTGGGCGCAAAGGTTCTCTATCGCTTCGGGCCGGTCAAGCATGCCGGGATCATCCTGGGGCTGCGTGGCCCGGCAGGAGGCGCCTTCATTGGCGAAGCGGGGGATGCGCCCGGCTACATGAGCCGTTTGCAGGTAGATCAGAGTTACAGCGCCGTGAGTCGCGCTTGCATGCTGGTACGCAAGTCGCTCTTCGATGAAGTGGGTGGCATGGGGAGTGATGACATTCGCGCAGAGCATGCCGATGTCGATTTCTGCCTGAAGCTGGGCCAGGCCGGCTACCTGATTCTATGGGCTGCGCATGCGGTGGTTCGTCAGGCAGGGGAGGCGCCGGCGGAGGGCGTCGAGGCGTCGTTCGAATCGCAAGAGCAGCAAAAGGCCCGGATCGCCATGTACGAGAAGTGGTTGCCCGTGCTTGCCCGGGACCCGGCCTACAACCAGAACCTGACCATCAGCGGCTTCGGTTTCACCCCCGACTATTCCAAGACCCGTGAATGGCAGCCAATCGGGCAGCCACTGCTCCCGCGTATCCTGTGTCATCCGTCCGATGGCGGCGGATGTGGGCACTATCGGCTCTACCAGCCCTTCCTGAGCATGGAGCGAGACGCGCTGATCGAAGGGGTTTCCTGCGGGTCGTTGCTGTCGCCGGTCGAACTCGAGCGCTTTGCTCCCGACAGCATCATTTATCAGCGCCAGTTCACGCCGGAAAGCCTGTTCCGCAGGGAAGAGGGCGAAACCTATTCCGGCGCGTTCCGCGTGATGGACATGGACGATTTCATCCCTGGCGTTCCACCGAAAAGCATCCACTTCAACAAGGTTCCCAAGAATGTAATGGAATACATCAACAAGTCGCTGAGCCTGGTGGACCGCTTCGTGGTGTCGACCGCACCGCTGGCCGAGGCCTTCGCCGGATTGCATCCCGATATCCGCATCGTGCAGAACCGCCTGCCGGTGGAGTGGTGGAGCAATCTTCACAGCGAGCGGCGCGTAGGACGCAAGCCCCGGGTCGGCTGGGCGGGTGGCTCCAGCCATACCGGGGATCTTGAGCTCATTTTCGATGTGGTGCGTGAGCTGGCCAACGAGGTCGAATGGGTATTCTTCGGCATGTGTCCTGACCTGTTGCGCCCCTATGTCCACGAGTTTCATCCGGGCATTTCCATTGAGCGCTACTCGGAGCGCCTTGCCCGCCTGAATCTGGACCTGGCCCTGGCACCGCTGGAAATGAATCTGTTCAACGAGTGCAAGAGCAATCTGCGCATTCTGGAATACGGCGCTTGTGGGTATCCGGTGATCTGTACGGATATCGATCCCTACCGTTGCGGCATGCCCGTCACCCTGGTGAAGAATCGCACCGAAGACTGGCTTGAGGCGATCCGCATGCACCTCTCCGATCTCGACGAGACGGCCAGGAGAGGGGATGCGCTACGTGAAGTGGTGCGCCGCGACTGGATGCTGCAGGGCGAAGCATTGCTGGACTGGCGCAAGGCATGGTTGCCTGACTGACGCGCGTCATTTGCCGGGGCACTCGAGTATGGGTGCCTTCGGTTTTCGATCTTTCTCTAAAGTTTTCCTCCAACCCGCCGATGAGCTTGGTAAGGCTTGAGCAGTACGGTTTCCCGGTGTGCTCGAACCAGGCAAAAAAACTGCGTATCAGGGCTAAAGGTTTTTCTCGAAGCGCCGATACGCAAAGTGAACGCGAACTCAATGGCCTCATGAGCTGCAGGCTCAGAGTCGCAAGCTCAGGCAAACAAGCTCGGTCCTTTGGAGGACGAAAATCATGGCATTGACTGTCAATACCAACGTTGCTTCCCTCAACACTCAGCGCAACCTGAACCGTGCGTCCGACTCGCTGAGCGTATCGATGCAGCGCCTTTCCACCGGTTCGCGTATCAACAGTGCCAAGGACGACGCCGCCGGCCTGCAGATCTCCAACCGTCTGACCAGCCAGATCAACGGCCTGAACGTTGCGGTGCGCAACGCCAACGATGGTATCTCCATCGCCCAGGTGGCCGAAGGTGCCCTGCAGCAGTCCACCGACATTCTGCAACGTATGCGCGAACTGGCCCTGCAATCGGCCAACGGCAGCAACAGCAGCGTTGACCGCACTTCCCTGAATCAGGAAGTGGTGTCCCTGCAGAGCGAACTGGACCGTATTGCCGACACCACCAGCTTCGGTAGCGGCAGCAACAAGCTGTACCTGCTCAATGCCAGCGATTTCAGCGGCGACGTGGATTTCCAGGTGGGTGCCGACGCCAACGAAACCATCAGCATCACCATGGGCTCGGCCTCGTTCGACTCGTCCGGTCTTGCCGTTGCCTCCGGTGATGTGGACATCACCACTGCTTCCGGTGCCCAGGCAGCTGTTTCCGCGATCGACGCAGCCCTGGCGGCCATCGACAGCAAGCGTGCCGACCTCGGTGCCGTGCAGAACCGCTTCCAGAACACCATCGCCAACCTGCAGAACATCGCAGAGAACGTGTCGGCTTCGCGCAGCCGCATCAAGGACACTGACTTCGCTGCCGAGACCGCCAACCTGACCAAGAACCAAGTGCTGCAACAGGCCAGTACCGCTATTCTTGCCCAGGCGAACCAGCTGCCGTCGGCTGTTCTCAGCCTGCTGCAATAAGGTCCAACTCAGCAAGTTGAACAGGGGAAGGGTCCCAGGACGCCTGCCCCTGTTTTTGCGTTTTCAAGGAGGCGGATATGGATATCAATGTGCAAGGCGTCAGAAGCTCTGGCGCGATTGATACTAGGCCGGCCGCAGAGCAGAAGTCGCAGCGTTCGAGCGTGGCGGATGCGCGCTTCAACGTGCAGGGGGGGGCTTCCGAAACGAATGAGCGGGGAGCTCCGTCCGTAGACAAGGCCGAGGCCATCGGCAACACCGTTGCCTCTCTCCGGGAATTCGCCCAGTCCATCCAGCGGGATCTTTCCTTTCGAGTGGATGATTCCAGCGGGCGGATTGTGGTCGAGGTGCGGGACCAGTCTTCCGGCGACGTCATTCGCCAGATCCCTTCCGAGGAAGCGCTGCAACTGCTCAAGCATCTCGAGGAAGCGCGAAGCCTGATGCTCAAGACGACGGCCTGAACACTTGGCCTGAATCCTGCTATTCAGCTCGGGCGATGTCGTTAGTGTCAAAAGACTGTCGAGGGAAGGAACATGGCAACGATTACTGGCACCGGTCTCGGCTCCGGACTTGATATCAACTCGATCGTGAAGTCGCTGGTCGATGCCCAGAGCGCGCCAAAAACCGCCCAGCTCGATCGTCTCAAGAGCCAGACCGATGCCAAGATTTCCGGGGTAGGGCAACTGCAGAGTGCCCTCGAGGCGTTTCAGAAGGCCATGAAGGACCTCGGCGCCGGAGAGGCTTTCAATGCCCTGGCGGCCACGTCTTCGAAGGCCGAACAGATCACCGTCAGCGCGGCGAACAACGCAGTCGCCGGCAGCTACCAGGTCAAGATCAATCAGCTTGCCACTGCCTCCAAGGTCGCGACTGGCTTCACCCCCTCCAGCGGTACTTTCGATGCAGGTTCGCTGACCATCAGTCTCGGCAGCGGTAACGACTTCATCGTGGACATCGCCGAAGGTGCTTCCCTGGTAGAGGTTCGCGATGCGATCAACGCCAAGCTCAAGGACAAGGGCGTGACCGCCAACGTCGTGAGCGACCCCGCCAATCCGCAGGCGGGTTCCCGGTTGATCCTCAGTTCCACCGTTACCGGCGCGGGCAAGGATATTTCCGTATCCGGCTCCAACGCCTCCCTGGCCCAACTGAACGTCGATGGCAGCGTGCAACAACAGGGCAGTGGGGCGGGCTATATCACCAAGGCCCAGAATGCCGAGTTCGAGATAGACGGACTTGCGCTTTCCAGTGCCACCAACAAGGTCGAAGGGGCGGTCAGCGGACTGACCTTCGAGCTGCTGGCCGAAGGGGTAGGCAAGACCACGACGCTGACCGTCGGACCGAACAAGACCGGTCTGAAGGATTCGATCCAGAAGTTCGTCGATGCCTACAACCAGGTCGTCAAGGTAACCAGTAACCTGACCAAGGTAACCAAGGGTGCCGATGGCACGACCACCAGCGGTGGTGCCCTGGTGGGTGACTCCACCGTGCGGCAGATGATGAATATCCTGCGCAAGGAGCTGACGACTTCCGCCGATACCGGCAACGATGCGATCAAGATTCTTGCGGATCTGGGCATCAAGACGCAGAGCGACGGGACCCTCGCCATTGAGCAGAGCAAGCTGGACAAGGTGATCCAGGACAGTCCCGAGACCATTGGTGCCTTTTTCACCGGTACCGACGGCCTGTTCAAACGGTTGGACAATCAGATCAAGACCTATACCCAGGCAGGCGGCATTCTCAAGGAGCGTTCCGAATCGCTCCAGGGCACACTCACCAGCATCAGCAAACAGCGTGATGCTCACACGCGTGCGATGGCAGCACTCGAAGAGCGCCTTTATTCGCAATACAACGCGATGGACAATCTGGTCGGGCAATTGACCAGCACGGGCAATTCGTTGCTGTCCAGCCTCGATGCGTTGGCGGCGCGCTCGAAGTCCTGAGCCCGACGTTGAAATAAAGCGGAAGAAGCTGCTAAAGGTTTTGCGCTTCGTACCGATAAGCAAGGTATGTAGACAGCAGCCCTGCGAGAACGAACATGAATGTCGCCTCCGCTCTCCGCCAGTATCAGAACGTCAACACCAATGTCATGGTGGCTGACGCCAGCCCGCACCGCCTGATCCAGATGTTGATGGAGGGAAGCCTCTCCCGCTTGGCCCAGGCGCGTGGCGCGCTCGAACGAGGCCAGTTGGCCAGCAAGGGTGAACTGATCGGCAAGGCCATCTCCATCGTGGGTGGCTTGCGTGGCGCGCTCGACATGGAGCGTGGTGGTGAAGTGGCGGTCAACCTCGATCGCCTGTACGAGTACATGGGCAATCGCCTGGTCGAAGCCAATGCCAGGGATGACTCCGCGATACTTGATGAAGTCTCTCAGCTGATGCGTACAATCAAGTCCGGCTGGGACGCGATCGCGCCCTGAATGAGTCGGTGTCCTAGGAGTGTCCATGAGTAAATCTGTCCAACTTCTCGAGGCGACGGGCGCGATGCTGCGCGATGCCTTGAATCGAAGGGATTGGGAAGCCATCGGTGTGCTTGACCAGCAATGCCGCCAGGCGATCGACGAAGCCATGGATGAAGTGCCAGCAGACGAAGCATTGTTGCGTGCGCGCATGGAGGATCTCCTGGCGCTTTACCGCGAACTGGTGAGCATTTGCCAGGCGGAGCAGCAACGCATCGCCGGCGAGTTGCTTCAGCTCAACCAGGCCAAGCAGGGCGCCAAGGTCTACCAATTGTTCGGCTGATGGCCGGACAATTTCCAACTGCCATTACTTCGATACTGCGCCCACAATCGCTTAGCCATTCCGTCGGCTCGCACAAAAAAAGCACGCCATAAAATTGACACGGCAAGGGTTTTTCACTTTACTAGTGGCCAATTGCCGGTTGGTCCCTTCCCCCGGGATGCACCGTCTGTCCATACGCCGTGGAATGCGGCGTCCAGCCCTGGAAGCAAGAGCCAGACAATGTGGCGTGAAACCAAGATTCTGCTGATCGACGACAATAGCGATCGCCGCCGCGATTTCGCGGTGATCCTGAATTTTCTCGGGGAAGAGCACCTGGGCTGTGCCAGCAGTGACTGGCGCGACCTGACAGGCTCCCTGGATTCCAGCCGCGACGTCCTGTGCGTCCTGCTGGGCGAAGTGAGCGCCAAGGGCGGTGTGTTCGAACTGATCAAGCAATTGCTGGCCTGGGACGAGTTCCTGCCGATCCTGCTGATGGGCGACCAGGTCCAGGCCGACTGGCCCGAAGACCTGCGCCGCCGCCTGCTGGTCAGTCTGGAGATGCCGCCGAGCTACAACAAGCTGCTCGACTCCCTGCACCGCGCCCAGGTCTACCGCGAAATGTACGACCACGCCCGCGAGCGTGGCCGCCAGCGCGAACCCAACCTGTTCCGCAGCCTTGTCGGTACCAGCCGCGCCATCCAGCAGGTGCGGCAGATGATGCAGCAGGTAGCCGATACCGACGCCAGCGTGCTGATCCTCGGCGAGTCCGGCACCGGCAAGGAAGTGGTCGCGCGCAACCTTCACTACCATTCCAAGCGTCGCGAGGCGCCCTTCGTGCCGGTCAACTGCGGTGCCATTCCGGCGGAGCTGCTGGAAAGCGAACTCTTCGGCCATGAGAAGGGCGCCTTCACCGGTGCTATCACCAGCCGGGCAGGGCGCTTCGAGCTGGCCAACGGCGGCACCCTGTTCCTCGACGAGATCGGAGACATGCCGCTGCCGATGCAGGTCAAGCTGCTGCGCGTGCTGCAGGAGCGCACCTTCGAGCGCGTGGGCAGCAACAAGACGCAGAACGTCGATGTGCGCATCATCGCCGCCACCCACAAGAACCTCGAGCAGATGATCGAGGCCGGCAGCTTCCGCGAAGACCTCTATTACCGCCTCAACGTATTCCCCATCGAGATGGCGCCGCTGCGCGAGCGTGTGGAAGACATTCCGCTGCTGATCAACGAGCTCATCTCGCGCATGGAGCACGAGAAGCGCGGCTCCATCCGCTTCAACTCCGCCGCCATCATGTCCCTGTGCAACCACGACTGGCCGGGCAACGTCCGTGAGCTGGCCAACCTTGTCGAGCGCATGGCGATCATGCATCCCTACGGTGTCATCGGCGTCAGCGAACTGCCGAAGAAATTCCGCCACGTGGATGACGAGGACGAGCATCTCAAGGCCAGCCTGCGCGAGGAAATCGAAGAGCGCGCGGCCATCGGTGCCGGTCTGCCGGGCGTTTCCTCGCCCGCGCTGCTGCCGCCGGAAGGCCTGGACCTCAAGGATTACCTCGGCAACCTGGAGCAGGGGCTGATCCAGCAGGCGCTGGATGATGCTTCCGGCGTCGTGGCCCGCGCTGCCGAGCGTCTGCGCATCCGCCGCACCACCCTGGTGGAGAAGATGCGCAAGTACGGCATGAGCCGTCGTGACGAGGAATTGGCGGAAGAATAATTCCGTTTTTTACAAGTTGTTGTTTTTAAAGGAATAAATTTTAGGCACGGGTATTGCTATATCTCCCTCGACCGACCGTCTGCTGACGGTCGATGGAGCGAGAGAAGAGCATGAGCCACGCCGTAATCCCCGCACAGAATCCGCAATCCGCCCAAGCCGAGCAGGCCAGCCGCGCCGGTCTTGAACAGGCCTTTGCGCTGTTCAACCAGATGTCGACCCAGCTCAGCGAGTCCTACAGCATGCTGGAGGCGCGGGTCACCGAGTTGAAGGGCCAACTGGCCCTGGTCAGTGCCCAGCGCATGCAGGAGCTGGCGGAGAAGGAACGCCTCGCCAACCGCCTGCAGAGCCTGCTGGACCTGCTGCCCGGCGGTGTCATTGTGATCGACGGGCAGGGCGTGGTGCGCGAAGCCAACCCTGTGGCGCGCAGCCTGCTTGGCCAGCCCCTGGTGGGCATGCTCTGGCGCGAAGTGATCGCCCGCAATTTCGCCCCGCGCGAAGACGACGGCCATGAAATCTCCCTCAAGGATGGCCGCCGGGTTTCCATCGCTACCCGCTCCCTCAATGGCGAACCCGGCCAACTGATACTGCTCAATGACCTGACGGAAACCCGTCGCCTGCAGGATCAGCTGGCCCGCCACGAACGCCTTTCCTCCCTCGGACGCATGGTCGCGTCCCTGGCCCACCAGATCCGCACGCCGCTGTCCGCTGCCTTGCTCTATGCCAGCCACCTGGCCGAGCAGGTGCTGCCCACCGAGCAGCAGCAACGCTTCGCCGGCCGCCTGAAGGAGCGTCTGCACGAGCTGGAGCACCAGGTGCGCGACATGCTGGTGTTCGCCCGTGGCGAGCTGCCGCTGCCGGATCGCCTGGCGCCGTCGGCGCTGTTCTCCGCGTTGCGCGCCTCGGCCGAATCCCACCTCGAAGGCAGGCGGGTGCGCTGGCAGTGCGACCTCGCTGCGGGTGAGCTGCTATGCAATCGCGACACGCTGGTCGGCGCGATGCTCAACCTGATCGAGAATGCCAGCCAGGCCGCCGGCCGCGACCTGCGCCTCAAGGTTCATCTCTACAGGCGCGGGGGCGACCTGCTTCTCACCATCAGCGACAACGGCCCGGGCATCGATGCCGCCACCCTGGCGCGCCTGGGCGAGCCCTTCTTCACCACCAGGACCACCGGCACCGGTCTGGGGCTGGCCGTGGTCAAGGCGGTGGCGCGTGCCCACCGCGGCGAGCTGCAGCTGCGCTCGCGTCCGGGCCGTGGCACTTGCGCCACCCTGGTTCTGCCGCTGATTTCCGCGGCGCAGTCGGATTCACAGGAGTAAAGAACGATGACTGCCAAAATTCTGCTGGTCGAAGACGACCGCGCCCTGCGTGAAGCCCTGGCGGACACCCTGATGATCGGTGGCTATGACTACCGCGCCGTGGATTGCGCCGAGGCCGCCCTGGTGGCGCTGGGTGAAGAGTCCTTCGGCCTGATGGTGAGCGACGTCAACATGCCGGGCATGGACGGCCACCAGTTGCTGGCCATCGTCCGCCAGCGCTACCCGCAGCTCCCGGTGCTGCTGATGACGGCCTTCGGGGCTGTCGAGCGTGCAGTGGATGCGATTCGCCAGGGCGCCGCCGATTACCTGGTCAAACCCTTCGAGCCCAGTACCCTGCTGGATCTGGTGGCGCGTCATGCGCTGGGCCGCGTGAGCCAGGCGGTTGGCGACGGTCCGGTGGCCCTGGAGCCGGCCAGCCGGCAACTACTGGAACTGGCAGCAAGGGTAGCGCGCAGCGATTCCACCGTGCTGATCTCCGGCGAGTCCGGCACCGGCAAGGAAGTGCTGGCGCAGTACATCCACCAGCAATCGACTCGCGCCAATGGACCCTTCATCGCCATCAACTGCGCGGCCATTCCGGACAACATGCTTGAGGCCACCCTGTTCGGCCACGAGAAGGGCGCGTTTACCGGCGCCATCGCCAGCGCGCCGGGCAAGTTCGAGCTGGCCGATGGCGGCACCATCCTGCTCGACGAAATCTCCGAAATGCCCTTGGGCCTGCAGGCCAAGTTGCTGCGCGTGCTGCAGGAGCGTGAAGTGGAGCGCGTGGGTGCGCGCCGTCCCATCAGCCTGGATATCCGCGTGCTCGCCACCACCAACCGCGACCTGGCCGCTGAAGTGGCAGCGGGGCGTTTCCGTGAAGACCTCTATTACCGTCTCTCGGTCTTCCCCCTGGCTTGGCGACCGCTGCGGGAGCGTCCGGCGGACATCCTGCCCCTGGCCGAACGCCTGCTCGCCAGGCACGTCAAAAAAATGAATCACGCCGCCGTGCGCTTCTCCGCTGAAGCCCAGGCCGCGCTGCTGGCCCACGCCTGGCCGGGCAACGTGCGTGAACTGGACAACGCCGTGCAGCGCGCGCTGATCCTGCAGCAGGGCGGGGTGATCCAGCCCTGCGACCTGTGCCTGACTGCGCCGATCGGCATGGCCATCGCGCCCGCCGCGCCGGCACTCGCTGCCATGCCGGTTTCCGCGCCGGTGGTGCCGTTGCCGACGGCCGCTGCGCCAGCCGAAGCGCCAGGTGCCCTGGGCGATGATCTGCGCCGCCGCGAGTTCCAGCTGATCATCGACACCCTGCGTTCGGAGCGCGGCCGCCGCAAGGAAGCCGCCGAGCGTCTGGGCATCAGCCCGCGTACCCTGCGCTACAAGCTGGCCCAGATGCGTGATGCCGGTATGGATGTGGAGGCTTACCTCTACGCCAGCTGACGCCAGGATGGATGGCGCTTGCGAAACCCGTCGAACCGGGCTGATGGGTTTCGCTCCGCTCTACCCATCCTACGAAGTTTTGCTTTTGCTTTTGCTTTTGCTTTTGCTTTTGCTTTTGCTTTTGCTTTTGCTTGCAGCTTGCAGCCGCCCCTTTTGGCACCCTTTTTGCAGATACCCCTTCATCGGACCGCGTAGCGTCAAAAAATCGCGGCAGTTGGAGGAACGTGATGAGCCAGGGTGTTGAGTTCAATCGCCTGATGTTGGAAATGCGGGCCATGCAGATGGATGCGATGGCCCGTGCCAGACCCGCCCCTGTGGCGGCGCCCGAAGCCAGTGCGCCGAGCTTCGCCGACATGCTCGGCAAGGCGGTCGACAAGGTGGCTGAAACCCAGAAGATTTCCACTGACATGGCCAGCGCATTCGAGGTCGGGCAGAAGGGCGTGGACCTCACCGATGTGATGATCGCGTCGCAGAAAGCCAGCGTTTCCTTCCAGGCCATGACCCAGGTGCGGAACAAGCTGGTCCAGGCCTACCAAGACATCATGCAGATGCCGGTTTGAGGACGGGTTGAGAAATGGCTGAAGCCGCTGTTGCAAAGGTTCCCGCCCAGGCGGATGCATCCGGGGCGTCGGAAGGGAAAAAGCCACTGTTCGGCCTGTCCTTCCTGGACAACCTCTCGCAGATGACCATGCTGCGCCAGGTCGGCCTGCTGGTCGGCCTGGCCGCGAGCGTCGCCATCGGCTTCGCCGTGGTGCTCTGGTCGCAACAGCCGGACTACCGCCCGCTGTATGGCAGCCTGTCCGGGATGGACGCCAACCAGGTCGTGGAAGCCCTTGGCGCTGCCGACATCCCTTACAAGATCGAGCCCAACTCCGGCGCCCTGCTGGTGAAGTCCGATGACCTCGCCCGCGCCCGCATGAAGCTCGCCGCCGCCGGCGTGGCCCCTGGCGACAGCACCGTGGGCTTCGAAATCCTCGACAAGGAGCAGGGCCTGGGCAGCAGCCAGTTCATGGAAGCCACCCGCTACCGCCGTGGCCTGGAAGGCGAACTGGCTCGCACCATCTCCAGCCTGAACAACGTCAAGGGTGCGCGCGTGCACCTGGCCATTCCGAAGAGCTCGGTGTTCGTCCGCGACGAGCGCAAGCCGACCGCTTCGGTGCTGGTCGAGCTCTATCCGGGGCGTTCCCTTGAACCGAGCCAGGTGATGGCGATCGTCAATCTGGTGGCGACCAGCGTGCCGGAACTGGAAAAGTCCCAGGTCACCGTCGTCGACCAGAAAGGCAACCTGCTGTCCGACCAGCAGGAGCTTTCCGAGCTGACCATGGCCGGCAAGCAGTTCGACTACACCCGGCGCATGGAGACGCTCTACACCCAGCGCGTGCACAGCATCCTGCAGCCGGTGCTGGGCAATGGCCGCTACAAGGCCGAAGTGTCTGCGGACGTGGATTTCAGTGCCGTCGAATCCACCTCCGAAATGTACAACCCGGACCAGCCAGCCCTGCGCAGCGAACAGAAGCTCGCCGAGGAACGCCAGACCAGCGGAGGCCCGCAGGGCGTGCCCGGTGCGCTGTCCAACCAGCCGCCGGCGCCCGGTGCCGCGCCGCAGCAGGCCACGAGTACCAGAACCGCGAGCGTGCAGCCGGGCCAGCCGCTCCTGGACGACAACGGCCAGCAGATCATCGATCCGGCCACCGGCAAGCCGATGCTCGCGCCGTATCCCACCGACAAGCGTGACCAGACCACCCGCAACTTCGAGCTGGACCGCTCGATCAGCTACACCAGGCAGCAGCAGGGCCGCCTGCGCCGGCTTTCCGTCGCGGTGGTGCTGGATGACCAGATCAAGGTGGACCCGCAGACCGGCGAAACCACCCGGGTGCCCTGGAGCGCCGAAGAGATCGCACGCTTCACCCGCCTGGTGCAGGATTCGGTGGGCTATGACGCCAGCCGCGGTGACAGCGTCAGCGTGATCAATACCCCGTTCCAGGCCGATAACAGCGAAGAAGTCATCGACATCCCGTTCTATACCCAGCCCTGGTTCTGGGACGTGGTGAAGCAGGTCCTGGGCGTGCTCTTCATCCTGGTGTTGGTGTTCGGTGTGCTGCGTCCGGTGCTGAGCAACATCAGTGGCGGCAAGTCCAGGGAACTGGAAGGCGACCGCGTTGGCGACGTGGACCTCGGCGAGATGGGCCTGGCCGGCGAACTGTCGGATGACCGCGTCAGCCTCGGTGGACCGCAAAGCATCCTCCTGCCCAGTCCGAGCGACGGGTATGATGCGCAACTCAATGCCATCAAGAACCTGGTGGCTGAAGATCCCGGCCGCGTGGCCCTGGTAGTCAAAGAGTGGATCAACGCCGATGAGTGATAATCGCGCCCCCGCCAAACTGAACAAGGTCGACAAGGCAGCCATCCTGCTGCTGTCCCTGGGCGAGACCGACGCTGCCCAGGTGCTCCGGCACATGGGGCCGAAGGAAGTGCAGCGGGTCGGCGTTGCCATGGCGCAGATGCGCAACGTCCACCGTGAACAGGTGGAGCAGGTGATGAGCGAGTTCGTCGAGATCGTCGGCGACCAGACCAGCCTGGGCGTTGGCGCCGACGGCTACATCCGCAAGATGCTCACCCAGGCCCTGGGCGAAGACAAGGCCAACAACCTGATCGACCGCATCCTGCTGGGCGGCAGCACCAGCGGCCTGGACAGCCTGAAATGGATGGAACCGCGCGCCGTGGCCGACGTGATCCGCTACGAGCACCCGCAGATCCAGGCCATCGTGGTCGCCTACCTGGACCCGGACCAGGCCGCCGAAGTGCTCAGCCACTTCGACCACAAGGTGCGCCTGGACATCGTCCTGCGCGTGTCCTCGCTCAACACCGTGCAGCCGTCCGCGCTCAAGGAACTCAACCTGATTCTCGAGAAGCAGTTCGCCGGCAACGCCAGCACCACCCGCACCGCCATGGGCGGCGTGAAGCGCGCGGCGGACATCATGAACTTCCTCGACAGTTCGGTCGAAGGCCAGCTCATGGACTCCATCCGCGAGGTGGACGAAGACCTCTCCACCCAGATCGAAGACCTCATGTTCGTCTTCGACAACCTGGCCGATGTCGACGACCGTGGCATCCAGGCACTGCTGCGCGAAGTGTCGTCGGATGTGCTGGTGCTGGCCCTCAAGGGCTCGGACGACGCCATCAAGGAAAAGGTCTTCAAGAACATGTCCAAGCGTGCCGCCGAACTGCTGCGCGACGACCTGGAAGCCAAGGGGCCGGTACGCGTCAGCGACGTGGAGTCGGCGCAGAAGGAAATTCTCACCATCGCCCGCCGCATGGCCGAAGCCGGGGAAATCGTCCTCGGCGGCAAGGGCGGCGAAGAAATGATCTGAGGCGGTGTCCATGGCCAACAAGGATTCGGCAAGCGAACTGATCCGCGCCAGGGACATCAGCGGCTTCGATCGCTGGTCGCTGCCCAGCTTCGACCCGGACGCCCCGGAGCCGGAACGACCGGAAGAGCCGCAAACCGCTGCATTGCCCGAGCCCGAGCCTGAGCCGCAGATCGAGGAAGTACCGGTCGAGGCCGTCAAGCCGCTGACGCTGGAGGAGCTGGAGGCCATCCGCCAGGACGCCTACAACGAAGGTTTCGCCACCGGCGAGCGCGACGGGTTCCATGCCGGCCAGCTCAAGGCCAAACAGGAAGCGGATGCCGCTCTCGGCGCCCGCCTGGCCCAGTTCGAAACCCTGATGGGGCATTTGATGGACCCCATCGCCGAGCAGGACCGGCAGATCGAGGAATCCCTGGTGCACCTCACCAGCCTGATCACCCGCCAGGTGATCCAGCGCGAGCTGCGCATGGATTCCGGGCAGATCCGCCATGTGCTGCGCGAGGCGCTGAAGCTGCTGCCAATGGGCGCCAGCAACGTGCGCATCCACATCAACCCGCAGGACTTCGAACAGGTGAAGGCCCTGCGTGAGCGCCATGAAGAAACCTGGCGCATCCTCGAAGACGAATCCCTGGAGCCGGGCGGTTGCCGGGTCGAAACCGAGCACTCGCGCATCGATGCCAGCATCGAGACGCGCCTGAACCAGGCCATGAAGCAGCTCTTCGAGCAACAGCGCGAACAGAAGGTCCACCCGCCGAAGGCCGACCTGGTGCTGGATCTGGACGCCCCGGACAGCCTCGACCATGCGTATTGAACGCACCAGCTTCGCCAAGCGCCTGGCGGGATACAACGATGTCATCGATCTGCCCGCGCAGCCCCTGGTGGAAGGCCGCCTGCTGCGCATGGTGGGCCTCACCCTGGAGGCCGAAGGGCTGCGCGCGCCGATGGGCAGCCGCTGCCTGGTGATCAACGACGACAGCTACCACCCGGTGCAGGTGGAAGCCGAAGTGATGGGCTTTGCCGGCAGCAAGATCTACCTGATGCCGGTGGGCAGCCTTTCCGGTATTGCCCCTGGCGCCCGCGTGGTGCCCCTGCCGGACACCGGCCGCCTGCCCATGGGCATGTCCATGCTCGGCCGCGTGCTCGATGGTGCCGGTCGTGCGCTGGACGGCAAGGGCGGCATGAAGGCCGAGGACTGGGTGCCGATGGATGGCCCCACCATCAACCCACTCAAGCGCCACCCCATCAGCGAACCGCTGGATGTGGGCATCCGCTCGATCAATTCGCTGCTGACCGTCGGCCGCGGCCAGCGTCTCGGCCTGTTCGCCGGTACCGGCGTGGGCAAGTCGGTGCTGCTGGGCATGATGACCCGCTTCACCGAAGCGGAAATCATCGTCGTCGGCCTGATCGGCGAACGGGGCCGCGAGGTGAAGGAATTCATCGAACACATCCTCGGTGAAGAGGGCCTCAAGCGTTCGGTGGTGGTGGCGTCGCCGGCGGATGATGCGCCGCTGATGCGCCTGCGCGCCGCCATGTATTGCACCCGTATCGCCGAATACTTCCGCGACAAGGGCAAGAACGTCCTGCTGCTGATGGACTCCCTGACCCGTTTCGCCCAGGCCCAGCGCGAAATCGCCCTGGCCATCGGCGAGCCGCCGGCCACCAAGGGCTATCCGCCGTCGGTGTTCGCCAAGCTGCCGAAGCTGGTGGAACGGGCCGGTAATGCCGAGCAGGGTGGTGGCTCGATCACCGCCTTCTACACCGTGCTGTCCGAAGGCGACGACCAGCAGGACCCCATCGCCGACTCCGCGCGCGGTGTGCTCGACGGGCACTTCGTGCTGTCCCGTCGCCTGGCCGAGGAAGGGCATTACCCGGCCATCGATATCGAAGCCTCCATCAGTCGGGTGATGCCCCAGGTGGTCAGCCCCGAGCACATGAAGATGGCCCAGCGCTTCAAGCAACTCTGGTCGCGCTACCAGCAGAGCCGCGACCTGATCAGCGTCGGCGCCTACGTCGCCGGCGGCGATCCCGACACTGACCTGGCCATCGCCCGCCAGCCGGCCATGAGCGCCTTCCTGCGCCAGGGCCTGGAGGAAAGCGAGAGCCTGGCCCAGAGCACCGAGCGCCTGGCCGCGAGCCTGGGCCTCAAGGGCTGATAGGGCATGTCGCGCAATCGGGCGGCGCGCCTGGCGCCGGTGGTGGAGATGGCAGAGCGCGCCGAGCGCGAAGCGGCGCGCATGCTCGGTCGTTGCCAGGGCCAGTTGACCCAGGCGGAGATGAAGCTCGGCGAACTCGAGCGCTACCGCGCCGACTATCAGCAGCAATGGATCGAGGAAGGGCGGCGCGGCGTTTCCGGCCAGTGGCTGATGAACTACCAGCGCTTCCTGTCCCAACTGGAGAGTGCCATCGGCCAGCAGATGCAGAGCGTCAACTGGCATCGCGACAACCTCGACAAGGCCCGTGGCGCCTGGCAACAGCGTTATGCCCGCCTGGAGGGCCTGCGCAAGCTGGTGCAGCGCTACCTCGACGAAGCCCGTGTCGCTGACGACAAGCGCGAGCAGAAACTCCTGGACGAACTGGTACAGCGCCTGCCGGCCAAAGACCTGTAGAGGCGAAGCGGCACGGGTGCGCCGAAGAGCGAATGCATTCTTCAGCGCGTCATCTCAGAACCATAAATTCTCCCGCGGCGCGGCTTTCCGGTTGCCCTGCCTCATGGTGGGTGCTACATCTTCACAACGCGCATCCCGAACTTGAACAAGGAGCTTTTCATGGCCATCACCTCGATGCCCTCCGATGATGGGCAGGAGCTGACCATCTACATACAGGGACGTTTCGATTTCGGCGCCCATCAGGAATTCCGCGACGCCTACGAGCGCGTCAATACCACGCCCAAGCGCTATGTCGTGGACCTCAAGGGCACCACCTACCTCGACAGCTCTGCCCTGGGCATGCTGCTGCTGTTGCGCGACCACGCCGGTGGCGAGCGTGCGCAGATCCGCCTCGCCAACTGCAACCCCGACGTTCGCAAGATCCTCGCCATTTCCAACTTCGAACAACTGTTCCAGATCGCCTGAGGCCCGTTGTCATGCCGTCGCCGCTGACGATCCTGATTGCCGAGGACAACGCGGCGGACCGGCTGCTTCTGTCCACCATCGTCAGCCGCCAGGGCCATCGTGCGTTGACCGCCGCCAATGGCCGCGAAGCCGTGGCGCTGTTCCAGCAGGAGCAGCCGCAACTGGTGCTGATGGACGCCCTGATGCCGGAGATGGACGGCTTCGAGGCTGCCCGGCGGATCAAGCAACTGGCGGGCGAGTCGCTGGTGCCGATCATCTTCCTCACCTCGCTGACGGAGAACGAAGCCCTGGTGCGCTGCCTGGATGCGGGTGGCGATGACTTCCTCGCCAAGCCCTACAACCGGGTCATCCTGGACGCCAAGATCAAGGCCCTGGACCGCCTGCGCCGCCTGCAGGACACCGTGCTGCAACAGCGCGACCTGATCGCCCGGCACAACGAGCACCTGGTCACCGAGCAGCGGGTGGCCAAGGCCGTGTTCGACAAGGTGGCGCATTCCGGCTGCCTGAACGCCCCGAACATCCGCTACCTGCAATCGCCCTACGCGCTGTTCAACGGCGACCTGTTGCTGGCCGCCTATAAGCCGTCCGGCGGCATGCATGTGCTGCTGGGGGATTTCACCGGCCACGGCCTGCCGGCGGCCATCGGCGCCATGCCCCTGGCCGAGGTGTTCTACGGCATGACCGCCAAGGGTTATGCCATGGCGGACATCCTGCGGGAGATGAACGCCAAGCTGAAACGCATCCTGCCGGTCGGGGTGTTCTGCTGTGCCACCTTCCTCAACCTGAGCTTCCAGCGGCGCATGGTGGAGGTGTGGAACGGCGGCCTGCCCGACGGCTACCTGCGCCGCGCCGCGACCGGCGAGCTGCTGCCGCTGGTGTCGCGCCACCTGCCGCTGGGGGTACGCGACCAGGGCAGCTTCAGTGCGCACTTCGAGTCCTACCCCATCGAAACCGGCGACTGCATCCTGCTGGTGTCCGATGGTGTGCTGGAGACGCGCAATGACAACGACGAGACCTTCGGCGACGAGCGCCTGCGCGCTGTGTTCGACGCCAATAGCGACGGCAACCGGCTGTTCGACGAAATCCAGCTGGCCCTGAGCGCCTTCCGTGGCCACGCCCAGGACGACGTGAGCATGATCGAGATTCGCATGCTCGATGAGTCCACCGAGCGCGCGAAACTGGCGTTCACCGACAGCGGCCAGTCCAGCCCGCTGGACTGGTCCGCTTCCTTCGAATTCCGCGCGCAGACCTTGAAACGCTTCAATCCGCTGCCATTCCTCCTGCAGCTGCTGCTGGAGGTCCAGGGGTTGCGCGATCAGGGCGGGGCCCTCTATACGGTGCTCGCCGAGTTGTACTCCAACGCCCTGGAGCACGGCGTGCTGGGGCTGGATTCCTCCCTCAAGAGCAACGCCGAGGGCTTCGCCCGCTACTATCGCGAGCGCGGCGAGCGCCTTGCCAGCCTGGAAGCGGGGTACGTGCGCTTCAACCTGCAGCTGGTTCCCGAGGGCCGGGGAGGGCGGTTGCTGATCCAGGTGGAAGACAGCGGCGAGGGCTTCGACTTGGATGCGGTGCTGGCCCGCCAGCCGTCGATGGAAAGCTTCTGTGGCCGGGGCCTGAGCCTGGTGAAACACCTCTCGGCGCGGTGCGAGCCCGCCGACAACGGCAAGGGAATCCACGTCGAATTCCGCTGGCCCGTCAGGGCATAATTTTTCGAGGTTCAGTAGAGGGAGCGAAGGGTTTGTCCGATATCCATCTCGACCATTCCGTGCTGTCTGCCCTGCGGGACGTCATGGAAGACGAGTTTCCGGTGCTGCTGGATACCTTCCTGGCGGATTCGACCGAGCGCTTGCGGCAGATCCAGCAGGCCAGGGCTGCTTCCGACTGCCAGGCCTTGCGCCTGGCCGCCCACAGCTTCAAGGGCAGCTGCAGCAATATGGGCGCTCCCGTGCTGGCCGGCCTGTGCAAGCAACTGGAAGACATCGCCCGGCGCGAGCAGCTTGCCGATGCGCCGGGCCTGATCCAGCAGATCGAGCAGGAGTTTCTGGTCGTCCATGATCTGCTGATGCAGGAGCGTCGTGGCCCGACGCGCTGATCGAGCTCCTTTCCCTGGTCAGAATGTTGGCCCATCCCTTGCAGACCTCCCGGCACGAACCAACTCGAGCGGAGAGTGCCCATGCCCGTTGCCCCCGATCTGCTTCTGCAGGCCCGGCCTGAAGTGAAGCCGAAAGCACCGGCCGCAAAAGCCCCGGAAAAACCGGCGGAAACCAGCAAGAGCGAGGCTTCCAGCTTCGCCCGGATGTATGCGAAAGAACGTCAGGCCAAGGCTGCCGAGCGTAACGAAGCCGCTGCCAGGCAGGCCAGGGACAAGGCGGATGAGGCGGCAAGCCAGGCCAGGCCGGCGGCCGATCCTGCCGCTGGCCAGTCGTCCGTTGCCGAAAGCGGCAAGCCCTTGCCGGCCGAAGAAGGCGATACCGGGGAGCCCTCCGACGAGCAGGTGATGGACCCGCTGCTGCTGATGGCCATGGCCGGGCAACTGCCGGCCGATGCGCCAGTCGAGGCGGATGGCGCGGCCGCTGCCTTGCCCGTCACGCCGCAGGTAAACAGCGGCGCTCCGGCAACCCTGAGCGAAGCCAGCCTCGACGCCGAGCTGGATCAGCTCAACGGCATGCCGGCGGTGAAGCAGGGGGGGCAGGCTGCACAGCAGATGCAAGACGCTACCCGGGCGGCGCAAACCGCGCCCACGGCTGACCCGGACTTCGCCGCTGCCATGGCCGCGTTCTCCGACCAGCCGCTGGAGGCGGGCGAGGGCAAGCTGGACAAGGCGCTGGCGTCGGCCGAGCTCTCGGTGGAACTGGCCGAGGGAGCGGGCGAGAACAAGGGTGAGGTGCGCAATGAACTGCTGGCGAACCGTCTCAACGCCCTGAGCCAGGCCATCAGCCAGCAGACCCAGCGCGCGCCGGCCCTGGTGCCGGGGCAACCGGTGAACATGCAGCAGGGCGGCTGGAGTGAAGCCGTGGTGGACCGGGTGATGTGGCTGTCCAGCCAGAACCTCAAGTCCGCCGAGATCCAGCTCGATCCGCAGGAGCTTGGCCGGCTCGAAGTCCGCGTGCACATGACCCAGGACCAGACCCAGGTGACCTTCGCCAGCCCCAACGCCAACGTCCGTGACGCCTTGGAAGGGCAGATGCACCGCTTGCGCGAGATGTTCGCCCAGCAGGGCATGAACCAGCTCGACGTGAACGTCTCCGACCAGTCCCTCAATCGCGGCTGGCAAGGGCAGGGCAGTGATGGCGAGCGTCGTGCCGCTGGTGGTCGCACCGGCTTCGGCGACAGTGGCGACGAAGAGATCAGCGTGAGCCACAGCGAAATCCGTCCGGCCTCGACGGCCGGTGGGCGCGGACTGGTGGATTTCTACGCCTGACCACCCTGCGCCGGGATTTCCGGCAACCACTCGTGACAGCCGCCCTCGACACTGGTATATCCGCAGCCCTGAAGCGATTGCCTGAACCGCCGGTTGGCCGGCGAACTGGCATGGCACTTGCTCACTCCCCTGGAAATGGCGGGCCCATCCCGCTCCGCGACGGATTATTGGCATGGCGAAGAAACAAGCGAAGTCCCCGGCAGAGCGCACTGCTGCGGCAGGCGGCACGAGCAGGCTGAAGCTCATCATCCTGGGGGGTGTCGCGCTGTTGCTGGCGATCGGCCTGTCGGTGAGTGCCACCTGGTACTTCCTCAGCCGTGGCGACAAGGCCGCCGAGCCCGCCAGCGGGGACGCAGCCGCTGCCGCGCCGGCCAGGCAGCCGGCCATCTACCAGGACCTGGCGCCGGCCTTCGTGGTCAACTTCAACCACAATGGTCGCCAGCGCTACATGCAGGTGAGCGTGTCGCTGATGGCCCGTGACAAGGCCCAGCTGGACGCGCTCAAGGTGCACATGCCGGTGCTGCGCAACAAGCTGGTCATGCTCTTCTCCGGACAGAATTTCGACACCCTGGTCACCCCCGTCGGCAAAGAAATGCTGCGCCAGCAGGCCACCGCCACCGTGCAGGAACTGGCCAAGCAGGAAACCGGCGCGATGACCGTCGAACAAGTGCTCTTCACCAACTTCGTATTGCAGTAGGCAAGGTACGATCATGGCTGTTCAAGACCTGCTGTCCCAGGACGAGATCGACGCGCTGCTGCACGGCGTCGACGACGGCCTGGTTGAAACGGAAACCGATGCGGACCCGACCAGTGTCAAAAGCTATGACCTGACCAGCCAGGACCGCATCGTCCGGGGGCGCATGCCGACCCTGGAAATGATCAACGAGCGCTTCGCCCGCTACACCCGCATCAGCATGTTCAACCTGCTGCGCCGCTCCGCCGACGTGGCGGTGGGCGGCGTACAGGTGATGAAGTTCGGCGAGTACGTGCATTCGCTCTACGTGCCCACCAGCCTCAATCTGGTGAAGATGAAGCCGCTGCGCGGTACTTCGCTGTTCATCCTCGACGCCAAGTTGGTGTTCAAGCTGGTGGACAACTTCTTCGGTGGCGACGGCCGTCACGCCAAGATCGAAGGCCGCGAGTTCACCCCCACTGAGCTGCGCGTGGTGCGCATGGTGCTGGATCAGGCCTTCGTCGATCTGGCCGAAGCCTGGCACGCGGTGATGGATGTGAACTTCGAGTACATCAACTCGGAAGTGAACCCGGCGCTGGCCAACATCGTCAGCCCCAGCGAAGTGGTGGTGGTGTCCACCTTCCACATCGAACTGGATGGCGGTGGCGGCGATCTGCACATCACCATGCCCTATTCGATGATCGAGCCGATCCGCGAGATGCTCGACGCCGGTTTCCAGTCCGACGTCGACGACCAGGACGAGCGCTGGATCAAGGCGTTGCGCGAGGACATCCTCGACGTCAGCGTTCCGGTGGCCGCCACCGTGGTGCGCCGCCAGCTCAAGCTGCGCGACATCCTGCACATGCAGCCGGGCGACGTGATCCCGGTGGAAATGCCCGAACACATGATCATGCGCGCCAACGGCGTGCCGGCCTTCAAGGCCAAGCTGGGGTCGCACAAGGGCAACCTGTCCCTGCAGATCCTCGAACCGATCGAACGTCAGCGCTGATTGCGCCTGTTCCACGAATACCGAGCCAGCCGAGGTCAAGCGATGGCAAACGACATGGATACCCCCACTCCCGAAGAGCAGGCCCTGGCCGATGAATGGGCCGCCGCCCTGGCCGAGGCCGGCGATACGTCCCAGGACGATATCGATGCGCTGATGAACCAGAACGCCGCCGCGCCCAGTTCGCCGCGCGCGCCCATGGAGGAATTCGGCAGCGTGCCCAAGGCCAGCGGCCCGGTCAGCCTGGACGGCCCCAACCTGGACGTGATCCTGGATATCCCGGTGTCCATTTCCATGGAAGTGGGCAACACCGATATCACCATCCGCAACCTGCTGCAGCTCAACCAGGGCTCGGTGATCGAGCTCGACCGCCTGGCCGGCGAGCCGCTGGACGTACTGGTCAACGGCACCCTGATCGCCCACGGCGAAGTGGTGGTGGTCAACGAGAAGTTCGGTATCCGGCTGACCGATGTGATCAGCCCGAGCGAACGCATCAAGAAGCTGCGCTGAAACCATGGGTCGACTGTTATTCGCGGGGCTGTTCCTGCTACCCCTGAGCGGCTTCGCCGCCGAACCCGCGGCGCCCGTCACGGTAACCCAGGCTGGCAGCGGCATGGCCGCGCAACTCGGCCAGTTGGCCCTCGGCCTGCTGCTGGTGGTGGGGCTGATCTTCCTGCTGGCCTGGCTGCTGCGCCGGGTCCAGCAGCTTGGTCCGCGTGGTGGCCAGGTGATCAGGCTGGTGGCCAGCCAGGCCCTCGGCCCGCGTGATCGCCTGGTGCTGGTACAGGTGGGCGGGGAACAGATCCTGCTCGGCATCAGTGCCGGGCGCATCACGCCGCTGCATGTATTGAAAGAGCCCGTGCATCTGGCCGAAACCGAGGCTGCGCCCCCGGAGTTCGCCCAACGCCTGTTGGAACTGCTCGGCAAGGACAAGCGCTGATGCCCCTGCACCGTCTCCTCATTGCGCTGCTGCTGGTGCTGGCTGCGCCCCTGGCGCTTGGCGCCGACAATCCGCTGTCGGTGCCCGCCATCACCCTGTCCACCAATCCGCAAGGCCAGCAGGAATACTCGGTAAGCCTGCAGATCCTGCTGATCATGACGGCGCTGAGCTTCATTCCGGCGTTCGTCATGCTGATGACCAGCTTCACCCGGATCATCATCGTCTTCTCCATCCTGCGTCAGGCGCTGGGCCTGCAGCAGACGCCGTCGAACCAGATCCTCATCGGCCTGGCGCTGTTCCTGACCCTGTTCATCATGGCGCCGGTGTTCGACCAGGTGAATCGCGAGGCCCTGCAGCCCTATCTCAACGAACAGCTGAGCGCCCAGGACGCAGTGGCGAAGGCCGAGGTGCCGATCAAGAACTTCATGCTGGCGCAAACCCGCTCCAGCGACCTGGACCTGTTCATGCGCCTGTCCAAGCGCACCGACATTCCCAGCCCGGACGCCGCGCCGCTGACCATCCTGGTTCCGGCCTTCGTCACCTCCGAGCTGAAGACGGCGTTCCAGATCGGCTTCATGATCTTCATCCCCTTCCTGATCATCGACCTGGTGGTGGCCAGTGTGCTGATGGCGATGGGCATGATGATGCTCTCGCCGCTGATCATCTCCCTGCCGTTCAAGATCATGCTCTTCGTCCTGGTGGATGGCTGGGCGCTGATCATCGGTACGCTCGCCGGCAGCTTCGGCGGCGTCTAGGAGGCTTGCGATGACCCCGGAAGTTGCAGTCGACCTGTTCCGTGACGCGCTCTGGCTGACCTGCCTGATCGTCGGCATCCTGGTGGTGCCGAGCCTGGTGGTGGGCCTGATCGTCGCCATGTTCCAGGCGGCCACGCAGATCAACGAGCAGACCCTGAGTTTCCTGCCGCGCCTGCTGGTGATGCTGCTCACCCTGATCTGGGCCGGCCCCTGGCTCACCCGCCAACTGATGGAGTACATCCAGACGCTCTATCAGAACATCCCGCTGCTGATCGGCTGACCATGCTCGAACTCAGCGACGCACAGATCGGCGGCTGGGTCGGCAGCTTCCTGCTGCCGCTGTTCCGTATTGCCGCGTTGCTGATGACCATGCCGATTATCGGCACCCAGCTCGTGCCGACGCGGGTCCGCCTGTATCTCGCGCTGGCCATTTCCGTGGTGCTGGTGCCGACCCTGCCACCCATGCCGCAGGTGGATGCGATCAGCCTCGGCAACATCCTGCTGATCGGCGAACAGATACTGGTCGGCGCCTTGCTCGGTTTCACGCTGCAGCTGTTCTTCCATGCCTTCGTGGTGGCGGGGCAGATCATCTCGATGCAGATGGGCCTGGGCTTCGCCTCCATGGTCGACCCCACCAACGGTGTTTCGGTGCCGGTGCTCGGCCAGTTCTACCTGATGCTGGTGACCCTGCTGTTCCTGGCCATGAACGGGCATCTGGTGGTGTTCGAGATCCTCGCTGAAAGCTTCGTCACCCTGCCGGTGGGCGGCGGGTTGCTGACCAACCATCACTGGGAGGTGGCCGGCAAGCTCGGCTGGGTGATGGGTGCGGGATTGCTGCTGGCGCTGCCGGCGATCACCGCGCTGCTGGTGGTCAACCTGGCCTTCGGCGTGATGACCCGCGCAGCGCCGCAACTGAACATCTTCTCCATCGGCTTTCCGCTGACCCTGGCCCTTGGCCTGCTGATCGTCTGGATCGGCATGGCCGACATCCTCGCCCAGTACCAGGTGCTGGCCAGCGATGCCCTGCAGCTCATGCGCGAGCTGGCGAGGGCGCGATGAACACTTCATCAACGCAGCATCGGCAACGCAGGTAGTGTTCCATGGCGGAAAGCGAAAGCGGCGCGGACAAGAGCGAAGAGCCCACAGGTAAACGGTTGCAGGAGGCCCGCGAGAAGGGCCAGATCGCCCGTTCCCGGGAGCTCAACACCCTGGCCGTGACCCTGGCCGGGGCTGGCGGGTTGCTGGCCAGTGGCGGCGGCCTGGCGGACATGCTGATGCAGATGATGCAGTCCAACTTCGACCTGCCACGGGCGGTGCTGATGGACGAGCGCAGTATGGGGCTGTTCCTGCTGGCCTCGGGCCGGATGGCGCTGGATGCGCTGCTGCCGCTGCTGATCACCCTGCTGGTGGTGTCGATCATCGGCCCGATCTCCCTCGGCGGCTGGCTGTTTTCCAGCGAGGCCTTGCTGCCCAAGTTCAGCCGGATGAACCCCTTGTCCGGGATCAAGCGGATGTTCTCGCTGCACGCCCTGGCGGAGCTGCTCAAGGCCCTGGCCAAGTTCGCATTGATCCTGCTGGTGGCCCTGGCGGTGCTCAACTCCGACCGTGACGATTTGCTGGCGATTGCCCATGAGCCGCTGGACATGGCCATCCTGCACAGCGTCCAGGTGGTGGGCTGGAGTGCGCTCTGGCTGGCCTGCGGCCTGATCCTGATCGCCGCCGTGGATGTGCCTTTCCAGCTCTGGAGCAACAAGCAGAAGCTGATGATGACCAAGCAGGAGGTGCGCGACGAATACAAGGACACCGAGGGCAAGCCCGAGGTCAAGTCGCGCATCCGCCGCCTGCAGCGGGAGATGGCTGAGCGCCGCATGATGGCTGCCGTGCCCCAGGCCGATGTGGTCATCACCAACCCGACCCACTTCGCCGTGGCGCTGAAGTACGACGCCGAGAAGGGCGGCGCGCCGGTGCTGCTGGCCAAGGGCAATGACTTCACCGCCCTGAAGATCCGCGAGATCGCCCAGGACAACCAGGTGACGGTGCTGGAGTCTCCGGCGCTGGCGCGGGCGGTGTACTACTCCACCGAACTGGACCAGGAAATCCCCGCCGGCCTGTACCTGGCCGTGGCCCAGGTGCTGGCCTACGTCTACCAGCTCAAACAGTTCCGCGCCGGCCGCGGCAAACGCCCGGCGCCGCTGCACGACCTGCCGATCCCGGCGGATTTGCGGCGGGACGAGTGACATTGCTCCTGTTCTGCTCGTTTTTTGTGGGGGCGAATTTATTCGCTAAGCAGGTCGAAGACCTGCCCTGCAGAATCAGATGGGGCAGCTTCGCCGCCCTTTGCGAATGAATTCGCCCCCACAGGAACAGCTCCTTACTCCCTTGCAATCAATCCCTTAGCCAAGTTGGAAAGCTTCTTGCACAAGGGGGCTCAGGACGCATCGATGCGTCAAAAGTTTGGATGTGCGGGGCAGGGCTCCGCGAAAGGGGTAGGGGAACAGCAGTGGATCGTACGCAACTGATCGGCAATGTCCGCAACAACCTGCTGGGCATTGGTCGTGGCAACCTCGGGGTGCCGCTGCTGGTACTGGTGATGCTGGGCATGATGACCCTGCCGGTGCCCCCGTTCCTGCTGGACGTCTTCTTCACCTTCAACATCGCCCTGTCCATCGTCGTGCTGCTGGTGTGCGTGTATGCCATGCGCCCGCTGGACTTCGCTGTCTTCCCGACCATCCTGCTGGTCGCCACCCTGCTGCGCCTGGCGCTGAACGTCGCCTCCACCCGCGTGGTGCTGCTCCACGGCCAGGATGGCCACGACGCCGCGGGCAAGGTGATCCAGGCCTTCGGCGACGTGGTGGTGGGCGGCAACTACGTGGTCGGTGCGGTGGTCTTCGCGATCCTGATGATCATCAACTTCGTGGTGGTCACCAAGGGTGCCGGGCGTATCTCCGAGGTGAGCGCGCGCTTCACCCTGGACGCCATGCCCGGCAAGCAGATGGCGATCGACGCCGACCTCAACGCCGGCCTGATCGATCAGGCCGAAGCCAAGAAGCGCCGCTCCGAGGTGTCCCAGGAGGCCGACTTCTACGGCTCCATGGACGGTGCCAGCAAATTCGTCCGTGGCGACGCCATCGCCGGCCTGCTGATCCTCTTCATCAACCTGCTCGGCGGCATCGCCATCGGTATGCTGCAACACGGCCTGAGTTTCGGCGATGCCGGCCGCATCTATTCGCTGCTGACCATCGGTGACGGCCTGGTGGCGCAGATCCCCTCGCTGCTGCTGTCCACCGCGGCCGCCATCATGGTGACCCGCGTGTCGTCTTCCGAAGACATGGGCCAGCAGGTCAACCGCCAGATGTTCGCCTCGCCCAAGGCACTGGCGGTATCGGCCACCATCCTCATCGCCATGGGTCTGGTGCCGGGCATGCCGCATGTGTCCTTCATCGGTCTGGGCCTGGTGGCCGCCGGCGGTGCCTGGTTCATCTGGCATCGCCAGAAACTGGCCAGGGAAGTGGCGGTACAGGAAGAGAAGCGCCAGCAGGAACTGCTGCCGGCCCAGCGTGCCCAGGAAACCAAGGAGCTGGGCTGGGACGACGTGACTCCGGTGGACCTGGTCGGCCTGGAAGTGGGCTACCGGCTGATTCCACTGGTGGACCGCAACCAGGGCGGCCAGTTGCTGGCGCGGATCAAGGGCGTGCGCAAGAAGCTCTCCCAGGAGATGGGCTTCCTGATGCCCTCGGTGCATATCCGCGACAACCTCGACCTGCTGCCCAATGCCTACCGCCTGACGCTGATGGGCGTCAGCGTGGCCGAGGCGGAGGTCTACCCGGACCGCGAACTGGCGATCAACCCCGGCCAGGTGTTCGGCACCCTCAACGGCGTGGCCGCCAAGGATCCGGCGTTCGGCCTGGAAGCGGTATGGATCGACGCCAGCCAGCGCGACCAGGCGCAGTCGCTCGGTTACACGGTGGTGGACGCCAGTACCGTGGTCGCCACCCACCTCAACCAGGTGCTGCACAAGCACGCCCATGAGCTGCTGGGCCACGAAGAAGTCCAGCAACTGATGCAGAACCTGGCCAAGAGTTCGCCGCGCCTGGCCGAAGAGCTGGTGCCCGGCATGGTGTCGCTGTCCACGCTGCTCAAGGTGCTCCAGGCGCTGCTGCAGGAGCAGGTGCCGGTGCGCGACATCCGCACCATCGCCGAAGCCATCGCCAACGTGGCGGCCAAGAGTCAAGATCCCGCCGCTCTGGTGGCGGCGGCCCGCGTCGCGCTGTCCCGCGCAATCGTGCAAAGCATTGTGGGACTAGAGCCGGAGCTGCCTGTGATCACCCTGGAGCCCAGGTTGGAACAGATATTGCTCAATAGCCTGCAGAAGGCCGGACAGGGTTCGGAAGATGGCGTTCTCCTCGAACCCGGAATGGCCGAGAAGCTGCAACGTTCCCTGGTGGAAGCGGCGCAGCGCCAGGAAATGCTCGGCAAGCAGGCGATCCTGCTGGTGGCCGGGCCGATCCGGGCGATGATGTCGCGCTTTGCCAGGCTCGCCGTGCCAACCATGCACGTACTGGCCTACCAGGAAATACCGGACAACAAGCAGGTCACCATAGTCGCGACTGTGGGGCAGAACTAACCGAGGTCAAGGACCATGCAGGTCAAACGTTTCTTCGCCGCCGATATGCGTCAAGCCATGAAGTTGGTGCGTGATGAACTGGGCGCGGATGCCGCCATCATCGGTAATCGTCGGGTTGCCGGCGGTGTCGAGCTGACCGCGGCGCTGGACTACCCGCTGCCCGCGCCGGCCCCGAGCAGGCCGAACCCGGCCCTCGAAGCCGAACTGCGCAAGACCCAGGCGCGCATCGCCGAAGCCCAGGCCGAACTGACCACCCGGGCCATCGCCGATGCCGGCAAGGACCGTCAATTGTTCGCCGGCCAGCCACTGACCGCCATCGAACCGGAACTGCCGGAGTCCGCCCTGGCCGCCGCTCTGGATCGTCCCCGCGGCGTTTCGCGTCCGGTGGAGCCGGTGAGCGCGCCGAAACCCGCCGGCGTGGACCAGGCCGCCCTGGACGCCATGCGCTTCGAACTGAGTGGCCTGCGTGAATTGATCGAAGTGCAGCTGGGCTCCATCGCCTGGAGCCAGATGCAGAGCCGCCGTCCGCAGCAGGCCAGCCTCTGGCGCCGCCTGCAACGCATGGGGCTGCCGGCCGAACTGGCCCGCGCGCTGCTGGACAAGGTGGACAAGGTCAGTGATCCGCGCCAGGCCTGGCGCATGCTCCTGGCGCACTTCGCCCACGCCATCCGCACCCCGCAGGTCGAGCCGTTGGAAGAGGGCGGCGTGATCGCCCTGGTCGGCCCGGCCGGCATGGGCAAGACCACCACCCTGGCCAAGCTGGCTGCCCGCTACGTGCTCAAGTACGGCGCGCAGAACGTCGCCCTGGTGAGCATGGACAGTTTCCGCATTGGCGCCCAGGAGCAGATCAAGACCCTCGGTCGCATCCTCGATGTGCCGGTGACCCTGGTCGATCCGGGCCAGTCCCTGACCCAGGCCGTCGCCCCGCTGGCGCGCAAGCGCGTGGTGCTGATCGATACCGCTGGTCTGCCCACCAACGATCCGGCCCTGGCCATGCAGCTCGAAGCGCTGGCCAGCCGGGCGATAAACGCGAAGAATTACCTGGTGATGGCGGCCACCAGCCAGAGCCAGGTGCTCAAGGCGGCCTATCACAGCTACAAGCGTTGCGGCCTGGCCGGTTGCATCATCACCAAGGCGGACGAGGCGGCCAGCCTGGGCGAGGTCCTGGGACTGGCTATCGGCCAGCATCTCCCGGTAGCCTATCTGGCCGACGGCCCGCGAATCCCGGATGATCTGCAGGTTCCCCGCAGCCACCAGCTGGTGAGCCGGGCGGTCAGCCTGCAGGCCCCGGAAGATCCGAGTGAAGAAGCCATGGCCGACCTGTTCGCCGGGCTTTATCAGAATCCGGCGCGGCGCGCCGGTTGAAGAATGTGTAAGCCGCCCGGAGGGGCGGTGCTGGACAGCCAAATGGCCCAGTCGACCTAAGGCAAGGTATTTGAAATGGGTAGTATGCATCCCGTACAGGTGATCGCGGTGACCGGCGGCAAGGGCGGCGTCGGCAAGACCAACGTGTCGGTGAACCTTTCGCTGGCACTGGCCGACCTCGGCCGCCGCGTCATGTTGTTGGACGCCGACCTGGGGCTCGCCAACGTCGACGTCCTGCTCGGCCTCACCGCCAAGCGCACACTGGCTGATGTGATCAATGGCGAATGCGACCTGCGCGACGTGCTGTTGCAGGGGCCGGGGGGCATCCGCATCGTCCCCGCCGCCTCCGGCACCCAGAGCATGGTGCAGCTTTCGCCCATGCAGCACGCCGGCCTGATCCAGGCATTCAGCGAAATCAGCGACAACCTCGACGTACTGGTGATCGACACTGCTGCCGGCATCGGCGATTCGGTGGTCAGCTTCGTCCGTGCGGCCCAGGAAGTGATTGTGGTGGTCTGCGACGAACCGACCTCCATCACCGACGCCTACGCGCTGATCAAGCTGCTCAACCGCGACTACGGCATGAGCCGCTTCCGCGTGCTGGCCAACATGGCCCACAGCCCGCAGGAAGGGCGCAACCTGTTCGCCAAGCTGACCAAGGTCACCGACCGCTTCCTCGACGTTGCCCTGCAGTACGTGGGCGCCATTCCGTACGACGAGTCGGTGCGCAAGGCCGTGCAGAAGCAGCGCGCGGTCTATGAGGCCTTTCCGCGTTCGAAGTGCTCGCTGGCCTTCAAGGCCATCGCGCAGAAGGTCGACAGCTGGCCGCTGCCGGCCAATCCGCGGGGCCATCTGGAGTTCTTCGTCGAGCGGCTGGTCAAGCAGCCCTCCACGGAAAGCCCCGTATGACACCTGCCACTGGACTGCGTATGTACGGCAAGGCCCAGGCACGGGATTCGCAACACCAGTTGATCGAACGCTATGCCCCCCTGGTCAAGCGCATCGCCTATCACCTGCTGGCGCGCCTGCCGGCCAGCGTGCAGGTGGAAGACCTGATGCAGTCCGGGATGATCGGCCTGCTCGAAGCCTCGAAGAAATACGACGGCAGCAAGGGCGCCAGCTTCGAGACCTACGCCGGCATCCGCATCCGCGGGGCCATGCTCGACGAAGTCCGCAAGGGCGACTGGGCGCCGCGTTCGGTGCACCGTAATACGCGCATGGTGAGCGACGCCATCCGCGCCATCGAGGCGAGAACTGGACGTGACGCTAAAGATCAGGAAGTTGCTGCCGAACTTGGATTGAGTCTCGAAGACTACTACGGCATCCTGAGCGACACCTTGGGCAGCCGCCTGTTCAGCTTCGATGACCTGATGCAGGACGGTGAGCAGGACGGTCTGCGCGAGGACGCCGGTGTCACCCATTCCTCACCTTCCCATGATCTGGAAGAAGAACGCTTCCAGGCCGCGCTGGCCGATGCCATCGCGAACCTGCCCGAGCGTGAGCGCCTGGTGCTGGCGCTGTATTACGACGAAGAACTGAACTTGAAGGAAATCGGTGAAGTGCTGGGGGTCAGCGAATCGCGGGTCAGCCAGTTGCATAGCCAGTGCGCGGCACGCCTGCGCGCCCGGCTTGGCGACTGGCGCGCGCGCTGAACGGCATACCGATTCCAGATTTGAACGGCGCACCCGGCAAGAGGGGCGTTTGAGACTGTACGGAGGTCGACTTGGACAAGAACATGAAAATCCTCATCGTTGACGATTTCTCGACGATGAGACGCATCATCAAGAACCTCTTGCGCGACTTGGGTTTCACCAATACCGCCGAAGCCGACGACGGCACCACGGCCCTGCCGATGCTGCACAGCGGCAATTTCGATTTCCTCGTGACCGACTGGAACATGCCCGGCATGACCGGCATCGACCTGCTGCGCGCCGTGCGTGCCGACGAGCGTCTGAAGCACCTGCCGGTCCTGATGGTGACCGCCGAAGCCAAGCGCGACCAGATCATCGAGGCGGCCCAGGCCGGTGTGAACGGCTATGTGGTCAAGCCTTTCACCGCCCAGGTCCTGAAAGAAAAAATCGAGAAGATCTTCGAGCGGGTCAACGGCTGAATGCCAGCCGCGGGGGCACCATGGACCAGAATGAACACCTGCTGGGAGACTTCGAGTCGACCCTGAAAGACCGTGCGCGCGAATTGGTGGACAGCCTCGAGAGAGGCAACTTCGCCGACGCCGTGCAACTCATCCACGAACTCAATCACGTCCGTGACCGCGGCCTCTACCAGGAAGTCGGCAAGCTCACCCGTGAGCTGCACAACGCCATCGTCAACTTCCAGATCGACCCGCATCTGCCCCACGCCCAGGAAATGTCGCAGATCGCCGACGCGACCGATCGCCTGTCCTATGTGGTGCAGATGACCGAGAGGGCCGCCAACCGCACCATGGACCTGGTGGAGGAAAGCGCGCCGTTGCTGGGCGGCCTGAGTGACGAAGCCCAGCAGCTGGGCGAGGAGTGGGGCCGCTTCATGCGCCGGGAAATCGGCGCGGACGGGTTCCGCGACCTGGCCCGCCGCATCGAGCAGTTCCTCTCCCGCAGCCAGCGCGATACCAGCGCCCTGTCGGGCAAGCTGAACGACATCCTGCTGGCCCAGGATTACCAGGACCTCACCGGCCAGGTCATCAAGCGCGTGATCCAGCTGGTCACCGAAGTGGAGAGCAACCTCGTCAAGCTGGTGCTGATGGCCAGCCAGGTGGATCGCTACGCCGGCATCGAGCACGACCATGCCACGTTGCGCGCCGAGCTGGAGCAACAAAAAAATCCTTCGAGGGGTGAAGGTCCGCAGATCCATGCCGATATACGTGAAGACGTGGTGTCCGGACAGGACGACGTCGACGATCTGCTATCCAGCCTTGGATTCTAGGGAGCACTCCACTTATGAGCTTCGACGCCGATGAAGAAATCCTCCAGGACTTCCTGGTAGAGGCCGGCGAGATTCTGGAGCAACTGTCCGAGCAGCTGGTCGAGCTGGAAAGCCGCCCGGACGACATGGACCTGCTCAACGCGATTTTCCGTGGTTTCCATACCGTGAAGGGCGGCGCCGGCTTCCTCCAGCTCAATGCGCTGGTGGAGTGCTGCCACATCGCCGAGAACGTCTTCGACATCCTGCGCAAGGGCGAACGCCGCGTGGATGCCGAACTGATGGACGTGGTGCTGCAGGCCCTGGATACGGTCAACGAGATGTTCAGCGAGGTGCGCGAGCGCAGCGAACCGACGCCCGCCACGCCGGAGCTGCTGGCCGCGCTGTCGCGTCTGGCCGAGCCGGCCGGTGCCGCGCCTGCCCCCGTAGCTGCCGCGCCCGTCGAAGCACCGGCCCCCATCGCAGCGACCGCCGACATCACCGACAGCGAGTTCGAGCAGCTGCTCGATGCGCTGGGTGACGTCGCTGGCAAGGTTGCCGAACCGGTCGCCGCTGCCGCTGATGAAATCACCGACGACGAGTTCGAAGCGCTGCTCGACCAGTTGCACGGCAAGGGCAAGTTCGCCGGCGCCGTGGAGCCGGAAGCTGCCGTCGCTGCCCATGCGTCGGCCTCGGCACCGGCGCTGGTCGGTGCTGGTGCGGGTGACGAAATTTCCGATGACGAGTTCGAAGCGCTGCTCGACCAGTTGCACGGCAAGGGCAAGTTCAACGGCGCCGTGGAAGCGGCTGCCAGCGCCCCGGCTGAACCCGTGGCGCCTGCCGCTCCGGTCGCCCCCGCTGGCAATGACGAACACATCACCGACGACGAATTCGAAGCGCTGCTTGACCAGCTGCACGGCAAAGGCAAGTTCAGCGGCGCCAGCGAAGAGCCGTTCCCCGCGCCTGTGGCGAGTAGTCCGGCTCCGGCTCCGGCGCCCAAGGCAGAACCTGCTCGCGCACCGCGCCAGGCTGCGGCACCGGCTGCCGGCAACGGCGTGGCTGGCGCGGCCGTGGCCAGCGAGGCGGAAACCACCGTACGGGTGGATACCGCGCGCCTGGACGAGATCATGAACATGGTCGGCGAACTGGTGCTGGTGCGTAACCGCCTGGTGCGCCTGGGCGCCAACAGCGGCGATGAAGCCATGGCCAAGGCCGTGTCCAACCTGGACGTGGTCACCGCCGACCTGCAGACCGCGGTGATGAAAACGCGGATGCAGCCGATCAAGAAAGTCTTCGGCCGCTTCCCGCGCCTGGTCCGCGACCTGGCGCGCAACCTGAAGAAAGAAATCAACCTCGAGCTGGTGGGCGAGGACACTGACCTGGACAAGAACCTGGTCGAGGCCCTGGCCGACCCGCTGGTGCACCTGGTGCGCAACGCCGTCGACCACGGCATCGAGTCCCCGGACGAGCGCGAGGCCGCCGGCAAGCCACGTACCGGCCGCGTGGTGCTTTCCGCCGAGCAGGAAGGCGACCACATCCTCCTGATGATCACCGACGACGGCAAGGGCATGGACGCAGCCGTGCTGCGCGCCAAGGCGGTGGAGAAGGGCCTGCTGGACAAGGACGCCGCCGAACGCCTGACCGAGCTGGAGTGCTACAACCTGATCTTCGCCCCGGGCTTTTCGACCAAGACCGAGATATCCGACGTGTCCGGCCGTGGTGTCGGCATGGACGTGGTGAAGACCAAGATCTCCCAGCTCAACGGCACGGTGAACGTGTTCTCGCAGAAGGGTGCGGGCTCGAAGATCGTCATCAAGGTCCCGCTGACCCTGGCGATCATGCCGACCCTGATGGTGATGCTGGGCAACCAGGCCTTCGCCTTCCCGCTGGTCAACGTCAACGAGATCTTCCACCTCGACCTGTCCCGCACCAACGTGGTGGATGGCCAGGAAGTGGTGATCGTCCGCGACAAGGCCTTGCCGCTGTTCTACCTCAAGCGCTGGCTGGTGCGTGACGCAGCGGTGGAAGAGCAGGGCGAGGGGCATGTGGTGATTCTCTCCGTGGGTACCCAGCGCATCGGCTTCGTGGTCGACCAGCTGGTGGGCCAGGAGGAAGTGGTGATCAAGCCGCTGGGCAAGATGCTCCAGGGCACGCCGGGCATGTCCGGCGCCACCATCACCGGTGACGGCCGTATCGCGCTGATCCTCGATGTGCCGAGCATGCTCAAGCATTACGCACGCCGTGGTTGATCTGGGGCGGCCGGCAATGGCCGCCCGCTAGGAGCTTTTTTCTTATGGCAGTCAAGGTTCTGGTGGTGGATGACTCCGGGTTCTTCCGCCGCCGTGTCACGGAAATCCTTTCTTCCGACCCCAATATCCAGGTGGTGGGTACCGCCACCAATGGCCGTGAAGGCATTGACCAGGCGCTGGCGCTCAAGCCCGACGTCATCACCATGGACTACGAGATGCCGATGATGGATGGCATCACCGCGGTGCGGCACATCATGCAGCGCTGCCCGACGCCGGTCCTGATGTTCTCCTCGCTGACCCACGAAGGCGCCCGCGTCACCCTCGATGCCCTGGATGCCGGTGCGGTGGACTTCCTGCCGAAGAACTTCGAGGACATCTCGCGCACTCCCGAGAAGGTCAAGCAACTGCTCTGCGAGAAGGTGCACAGCATCGCCCGCAGCAACCGCCGCTACAGTGCTTTCAGCGCCCCGGCGCAATCAGCCTTTCCGAGCCCGACGCCGGCCAGCAGCGCCCCGGTGCGTCCGGCCCAGGTCCCGACCCAGCCAAGCCCTGCCGCACCGGCGGCCCCGGCCAGCTCCGCCGCTCCAAAGCGTAAGGCCTACCGGCTGGTAGCCATCGGCACCTCCACTGGCGGGCCGGTTGCCCTGCAACGCGTGCTCACGCAACTGCCGGCCAATTTCCCGGCGCCGCTGGTGCTGATCCAGCACATGCCGGCGGCCTTCACCAAGGCCTTCGCCGAGCGCCTGGACAAGCTCTGTCGGATTTCCGTCAAGGAAGCCGAGGACGGCGACGTGCTGCGTCCGGGCCTGGCCCTGCTGGCGCCCGGCGGCAAGCAGATGATGGTCGACGCCCGTGGCGTGATCCGCATCCTGCCCGGCGACGAGCGCCTCAACTACAAGCCCTGCGTGGACATCACCTTCGGCTCGGCGGCCAAGTCGTACAACGACAAGGTCCTCGCAGTGGTGCTGACCGGCATGGGCGCCGACGGCCGTGAAGGCGCGCGCCTGCTGAAGCAGGGCGGCAGCCAGGTCTGGGCCCAGGACGAGGCCAGCTGCGTGATCTACGGCATGCCCATGGCGGTGGTGAAGGCCAACCTGGCCGACGCCGTCTATAGCCTGGACGACATCGGTCGCCACCTGGTCGAGGCCTGCATGTAATGGAGAAACCCAGGTAATGGACGTACTGAGCCTCATCGGGGTAATCCTGGCCTTCGTCGCCATCATCGGCGGCAACTACCTCGAAGGCGGCCACGTCACGGCCCTGCTCAACGGGCCGGCGGCGCTGATCGTCCTGGGCGGCACCCTGGGCGCGGCATTCCTGCAGACGCCGATGAGCGTCTTCAAGCGCGCCCTGGGCATCATCCGCTGGATTCTCTTGCCGCCCCAGGTGGACCTCCCCGGCGGCATCACCCGCGTGGTCAACTGGAGCATGACCGCGCGCAAGGAAGGCCTGTTGGGCCTGGAACCGGTAGCGGACGGCGAGCCCGATCCCTTCGCCCGCAAGGGCCTGCAACTGCTGGTGGATGGCGCCGAGCCGGAGTCCATCCGCAGCATCCTCGAAGTCGACCTCTTCACCCAGGAAGGCCGCGATCTTTCGGCCGCCAAGGTGTTCGAGAGCATGGGCGGCTACGCGCCCACCATCGGCATCATCGGCGCCGTGATGGGGCTGATCCACGTCATGGGCAACCTGGCCGATCCCAGCCAGCTCGGCGGCGGCATCGCCGTGGCCTTCGTCGCCACCATCTACGGCGTCGGTTTCGCCAACCTGCTGCTGCTGCCCATCGGCAACAAGCTCAAGTCCATCGCCATGCGCCAGTCGCGTTACCGCGAGATGCTGCTGGAGGGCATCCTGTCCATCGCCGAAGGCGAGAACCCGCGCTCCATCGAACTCAAGCTGCAAGGCTTCATGGATTGAGGAGCAGGCCATGGCGCGCAGGCGGCATCAGGAAGAACACGAGAATCACGAACGCTGGCTGGTGTCCTACGCGGATTTCATCACCCTGCTGTTCGCCTTCTTCGTGGTGATGTACTCCATCTCCTCGATCAACGAAGGCAAGTACAAGATCCTCTCGGAAACCCTGGTGGGCGTGTTCAACCAGCCGGACCGCTCGCTCAAGCCGATCCCGGTGGGCGAGGAGAAGCCTCGCACCACCGAGCCGGATCGTTCCATGGCCGAGGAGAGCGAGCGCACCCAGACGTCGATCGACGACCCGGGCGCCGATCCGCTGCAGGAGATCGCGCAGAGCATGCGTGATGCCTTCGGCGACCTGATCGACTCCGACCAGGTGAACGTGCGCGGCAATGAACTCTGGGTGGAGATCGAAATGAACTCCAGCCTGCTGTTCCCCAGCGGCGACGCCATTCCCGATGACGCCGCATTCAGCCTGATCGAGAGGGTCGCCAGGATTCTGGCGCCCTACGACAACCCGGTGCATGTGGAAGGCTTCACCGACAACCTGCCCATCGCCACCTCGAAGTTCCCCTCCAACTGGGAGTTGTCCACGGCCCGCGCCGCCAGCATCGTGCGCATGCTGGCGATGGATGGCGTGGCACCGGGCCGCCTGGCAGCGGTGGGTTACGGCGAGTTCCAGCCGGTAGCGGACAACGCCACCGCCGAAGGGCGCGCGCGCAACCGCCGTGTGGTGCTGGTGATTTCCCGCAACCTCGATGTGCGCCGCAGCGTGAGCGGTGTCGGCAGTGCCCATGCGAAACCGGATGCCGCGTTGAAGAGGGCTGGCACGCAACCTGCACCAGCAGCGCCAGCACAGGCCCCGGTAACGGGTGCCGTCAATTCCCCGTCACCGGCCCACCAGGGGCCGGCGAAGAGTCTCGGTGCAGCCGCGCAGCCGGGAGGATGAAGAAGATGAGAGTCTGGGCAGTAGCCAACCAAAAAGGTGGAGTCGGCAAGACCACCACATCCATCGCCCTCGCGGGCCTGCTGGCCGATGCCGGCAAGCGCGTCGTGGTGGTCGACCTCGACCCCCACGGGTCGATGACCAGCTATTTCGGGCATGACCCGGACACCCTGGAGCACAGCTGCTTCGACCTGTTCCTGCATCAGGGCGGGGTGCCCGATGGCCTGCCGCGCGAACTGCTGCTGCAGACCAGCCACGAACGCATTTCCCTGCTGCCCTCCAGCACCGCGCTGGCCACCCTGGAGCGCCAGTCGCCGGGGCAGAACGGCCTCGGCCTGGTGATCGCCAAGAGCCTGGCGCAGCTCTGGCAGCAGTTCGACCACGCCATCATCGACAGCCCGCCATTGCTCGGCGTGCTCATGGTCAACGCGCTGGCGGCCAGCCAGCAGCTGGTGATCCCGGTACAGACCGAATTCCTCGCGGTGAAGGGCCTGGAGCGCATGGTCAGCACCCTGGGCATGGTCAACCGCTCGCGCAAGCAGGCGCTGCCCTACACCATAGTGCCGACCCTGTTCGACCGCCGCACCCAGGCCTCGCTCAGCACCCTCAAGGTGCTGCGCAACAACTACCCGGAGAACCTCTGGCAGGCCTACATCCCGGTGGACACCCGCCTGCGGGATGCCAGCCGCGCCGGCGTCACGCCGTCCCAGTACGATGCCAACAGCCGTGGCGTGATCGCCTACCGCGCCCTGCTCAAGCATCTGCTCAGCCAGCAGCTGGCTGCCCAGGTGGCCTGAGATGGCGCGTGTCGTCGATCGCCGCGGCTCAAGTGAAGGATGCCGCCTGCCGATAGGCTCTACAGATCAATCCCGTGGGTTTCCAACATGAGTCGTCCCGTCGCCACCGCCACCCGCCCGCAACTGGCCCTGCAGTCGTACCTGGATGCACTGTTGCACGAGGCGTCGGTCGAATTGTCCGAAAGCATCAGCCGGGAAGAATTCGAAGCCGCGGTGCTGGAGGAGCAGGTTCGTGATGCTCGCCTGACCCGCGTGCTGGCCGAGGCGCCCCTGCTGGCGCCCGAGCCGCCGCCCGAGCCTGTGCTGGCCGCCGAACCGGAAGTGGAACCGCTGCTGGTGCTGGAGCCCGAGTTCCCGACGCCGGTCATGGACGAACCCGAGGCGCCGCCGGTGCTGGCGCGCGTCGAGCCGCTGGTGGAGCTCGGCGTTTCCAACGCATCACAGGCCAATGTGCCGCTGCTCGTCGCCGGGGGCCGTCCGGCCTGGGGCGAGGAGCCCTTCGAGTGCCTGCTGTTCGATGTCGCCGGCCTGACCCTGGCCGTGCCCCTGGTGTCGCTCGGGTCCATCTACGCCCTGGCCGGCCAGGAACTGACGCCGCTCTTCGGGCAGCCCGACTGGTTCCTCGGCATACTGCCGTGCCAGGCGGGCAACCTGAAGGTGCTCGATACCGCGCGCTGGGTGATGCCCGAGCGCTATCGCGACGACTTCCGCGAAGGCCTGCAGTACGTCATTTCGGTGCAGGGCTACGAGTGGGGACTGGCGGTGCATCAGGTCAGCCGCTCCATCCGCCTGGACCCGAGTGAAATCAAATGGCGCAGCCAGCGTAGCCACAGGCCCTGGCTGGCCGGTACCGTGATCGAACACATGTGCGCGCTGCTGGATGTCTCGGCCCTGGCCGAGCTGATCGCCAGCGGCGCGGTCAAGCGCATGTCGCTGAATTGAGGGGAGAGGTCCTGCAGGCTGCGGGACCCCATGAACATGACAGCGGGTCAACCCGCGAACGCCGCCCAGGGTGGCTCAAGAGAGGCTAGGGAACATGAAGAAATCGTCCGCTCAAGGTGCCGAAGATCCCATCCTGCAATGGGTGACTTTCCGCCTGGACAACGAAACCTACGGCATCAATGTGATGCAGGTGCAGGAAGTCCTGCGCTACACCGAGATCGCGCCGGTGCCGGGGGCGCCGAGCTACGTGCTCGGCATCATCAACCTGCGCGGCAACGTGGTGACCGTGATCGACACCCGCCAGCGCTTCGGCCTCGGCCCGGCGCCGGTCACCGATAACACCCGCATCGTCATCATCGAGGCCGACAAGCAGGTGGTGGGCATCCTGGTCGACAGCGTCGCCGAGGTGGTCTACCTGCGCCAGTCCGAGATCGAGACCGCGCCCAACGTCGGCAACGAAGAGTCCGCCAAGTTCATCCAGGGCGTCTGCAACAAGAACGGCGAACTGCTGATCCTCGTCGAGCTGGAGAAGATGATGAGCGAGGAAGAGTGGTCCGAGCTGGAGAGCATCTGAGTTGATCTGGATTGCACTGCTCGCGGTGGCCCTCGCCCTGGCCTGCGGGGTTCTGGGCCTGACCTGCCACCGCCTGGCCCAGCGCTTGCGCCAGGAGGTCGAGGCGCAGGCCGCGCGCGATGCGGAGCGTGACCAGAAGCTCAAGGAGCTGGGGCGTCGCCTGGAGACCTACCTGGAAGGCAGCGTGCGCATGGGCGAGGAACTCCACGAACTACGCCGCGTGGTCGCGCCCCTGCCGGACAAGCTGAGCCAGCTCGAGCAGCGCGACCCCGGCAACCTTTCCTTCTCCCAGGCCGCACGCCTGGTGGGGCTCGGCGCCAGCGTCGACGACCTCACCCAATCCTGCGGCCTGACCCAGGCCGAAGCCGAACTGGTGAGCAGGCTGCACCAGTCCCGCAAGGATCGCGGCTGAGCCATCCCCGGCCCCGTCCAGGCGCCCATTCCCGCGGCGCCATCAATGCCTGGATCACCCGGACCTCCAGCGCCTCCGGAAACTGCTCGGCGAGCCGTTCCAGCCATTTCGGAGTTGTCCGGAAGTGGTTTAGCGCGGAGTGTTCTTAGCCTGTCGTCGGGTCACCCCGGATGCGCCGCGTCCGGGCATGCGGACTGGCCTAAGCTGAAATTCCGGGGCTTCTCTCCGGGGAGGTCCGGCGATGCGTCTACTTCCGATCCTGTTCTTCTGCCTGGTGTCTTGCCTGCAAGCCCAGGAGGCCCCCATGGAAGTAGAGGGCGCAATGACGGTGAACGTGCTGCAGGCACGTTACCTGTATGAGCGCGGGGTGGTTTTCATCGACGTGCGGCCTACCCGCGAATGGACTTGGGGCCATATCCACGGTGCCCTGCACTTTGACCTGCTTGGCCGCTTCAACGACCTGGCCCAGCCGCATTGGCCGCGGGAGATGCCGCTGGTGATCTATTGCGACAGCGAGGTCTGCCCCCACGGCGCCCATGCGGTGAAGCTGGCCGTGAGCTGGGGCTATCGGCAGGTGTTCTACTTCCGCGAAGGCTATTTCGCCTGGCAGTTGCTGGACTTCCCGCAAGGCAAGGGTGTGGAGGGCGAGCGGCTGGTGTTCAATCGCACGGCCCCGTGAGCTGTGGCGCGGCCGGGGAGACGTCGCGCTCGGCATCCGGGTCGAAGCCGGCCGGGCACTTGCCCTTGAGGTACCAGGCGAAGGCGATGATTTCCGCGATGGTGCGGTAGAGCGCTTCGGGAATCGCGTCACCCAGTTCCAGCCGCGCCAGCAGGCGCACCAGTTCGGCGTTTTCGTAGATGGGCACTTCGTACTCGCGGGCGATGGCGAGGATGGCTTCAGCCAGTTCGTCGTCACCCTTGGCGGTCAGGCTGGGGGCGCTGGCGCCGTCGTAGGACAGGGCGATGGCCTGAAGGGGCTTCCTACTCATTGCGGCGCTCTCTCAAATGCGCAGCCGACAAGGCTGAACGCCTGCAAGGGGGTGGGAATCATGCGGTTTCGTCCACCCAGCGTTGTTCCAGTGACGTGCGCTGCCCGCGCGGTGGTCTGCCCTGGCTGCAGGCCAGTTCGCCGACGGCAAGGCCGGCCGCCAGCAGGCGGTCGCGCAGGTTCGGCAGTTCGCGGTCGATCAGGCCTGCAGTGTCGGCGCGCTCCGCCCAGAGCTGGCTGGACAGGCAGCCCTGGACCAGTTGCGCCTGGACCTGCAGCGGCCCCAGCGGTTCCAGGTCGAAGGCCAGTTCGATGCGCCAGAGGCTTTCCTTGCGCTCGTTCTTTTCCTGCTTGCCATCCTGCTCCTGCTGCAACTTGATCTGCAGCGGCACGATCTCCTGTTGATTGCGCATCGGCACTTCCAGCTGCCAAGTGGTCAGCAGGTTGCCTTCGGGCGTCACGTGCGTCTGGGCCAGGCTGGAGAGCTGGTGGGTCTGCAGCCGGGAGACGGCGGCGGCGGCCAGCTTGAGCAGGGTTTCCAGGTCGCCTTCTTCTTCGGCCGTCTGCGCCAGGCGCGAGGGCAGGGGGAAGCTGAGTGCCTGCTGGCGTGCATTGGCCTGGCCGAGGGCGCCCAGGGCATTGCGGATGAAGGCCGGCAGGGCCTGGGCCATGGCGTTGCTGGTGCCGGTGCCGGGCAGGCTGGTGGGTGTCGGCAGGGCCGGCAGCAGCTGGGCGATCAGGCGCAGCAGGTTGGCCTTGAAGTCCAGGGGCAGGGCGCCGGCCTGGCCGGCCAGCAGGCGCGATTCCAGCAGCGCGCCGCTGTTCTCCAGGGCGGCGGCCAGGGCCTTGGGATCGCCGAGCTGGCGGATGTCGGGGAGGGCGCCGAGCAGCTTGTCCATGGCGGCGCGCAGGCTCTCCGGCAGGTTCTCGCGGCCGGTGGACTGCAAGGCACCGAGCAGGGCATCGAGGGAACCCTGGCGGTTCTGCTGTCCGGCCAGTTGCTGGGTGAGTTCGAGCCGGTCGAGCTGGGCCGCCAGGGGTAGGAACTGCAGCATCCGGCTGCCCTGCACCTGGGCGCTGAGCAGACTGCCGATGGCCAGCGGACGGGGGCTCTCGATATTCAGCTGGCTACCGGCCAGCGGGGTATTGAGCAGATTGACCAGCACCTTGTAGACCGCCGCCTGGGCCTTGCCCTGGGTGGCCAGTTCGCTGGATACCACCTTGCCCTGGAGCAGGGTGCCTACCGGCAGCAGGTCGAGGTCGAGGCTGCCCAGGGCGCGCTCGCCGCCCCTGAGGGCGATGCTCAGGCGGGAATCGGACAGGGCGGTGACGTTGAGCAGGCTGCCCTGGACCAGAGGGCGCGTGCTGCTGGCTTCCAGGGTGGCCTGGCTGCCGTTGCCCAGGGTCAGCTTGAGCAGGACCTGGAAGCTCTGCGCCGTTTCCTTCAGCGCGATGACTTCGGCGTCGGCGCTTTCTCCGGCAGACAGCAGGCCGTCCAGCGGCTGCAGCAGCTTGAGCGCCATGTCCGCGGGGTTCTGCGCGGGACGGACGGCGGGCTGGGTCGGAGGGAGAGGGCGCGTACCGCTGATTTCGGTCATGAAAGGGGTTACAACCTGTCGAAAAAGCTCGCTTCGGGGCTGGGGGTTGGCATGTATAATGCGGCCCCGTCCGGGCCGGCCACGAACCCTGGAGTTCCCCAGTATAGCGGCCGGCACCTCCCTGACTTGAATGCATCCCGGGTACCCATGTCGTGACCAGTCCCTATCTCGAGACCGTGGCCCTCGCCTGCGAGCGGGACTGGCGTCTGCTGTTCGAGCGGCTGGACCTGCAACTGGCCCGGGGCGAGATGCTCCAGGTCGCCGGGCCCAACGGCAGCGGCAAGACCAGCCTGCTGCGCCTGCTCTGCGGTCTGATGCAGCCCACCGCCGGGGAAGTCCGCCTGAATGGCAAGCCGCTGGCCAGCCAGCGCAGCGAGCTGGCGCGCAATCTCCTGTGGGTCGGCCATGCCGCCGGCATCAAGGGCTTGCTGACCCCGGAGGAAAACCTGCGCTGGCTCTGCGCCCTGCACCAGCCCGCCGAGCGCGACGCCATCTGGCGGGCGCTGGAGGCCGTGGGCCTGCGCGGTTTTGAAGACGTGCCCTGCCACACCCTGTCTGCCGGCCAGCAGCGCCGCGTCGCCCTGGCACGCCTGTACCTGGACGCGCCGCCCCTGTGGATTCTCGACGAACCCTTCACTGCCCTGGACAAGCAGGGCGTCGCCCAGCTCGAGGCGCATCTTGCGGCGCATTGTGAGCAGGGTGGCCTGGTGGTCTTCACCACCCACCACAGCATGGGACAGGTGCCCGCCGGTTATCGCGAACTTGATCTGGGGCAACGCCGCGCATGAGTAACGTCTTCACCCTGCTGGTCGCCCGCGAAGCACGCCTGCTGGTACGCCGTCCGGCGGAATTGGCCAACCCGCTGGTGTTCTTCGCCATAGTGGTTGCATTGTTCCCGCTGGCCGTCGGTCCCGAGACGCAATTGTTGCAAAGCCTTTCTCCCGGCCTGGTCTGGGTGGCAGCCCTGTTGGCGGTGCTGCTCTCGCTGGACGGGCTTTTCCGCAGTGATTTCGAGGACGGTTCCCTCGAACAGTGGGTCGTTTCGCCGCACCCCCTGCCGCTTCTGGTCCTGGCCAAGGTGCTGGCACACTGGCTCTTTTCCGGATTGGCCCTCGTGCTGCTGGCGCCGCTGCTGGCGCTGATGCTCGGCCTGCCTGCGCGCTGCCTGCCGGTGCTGCTGCTCTCGCTGCTGCTCGGTACCCCGGTGTTGAGCCTACTGGGCGCCGTGGGCGCCGCGCTGACCGTGGGGCTCAAGCGGGGTGGCCTGCTGCTGGCACTGCTGATCCTGCCGCTGTACATCCCGGTGCTGATTCTCGGCAGCGGGGCGTTGCAGGCGGCCCTGCAAGGACTGCCTACCGTCGGCCACCTGTTGTGGCTGGCGAGCCTCACCGCCCTGGCGGTGACCCTGACACCCTTTGCCATAGCCGCCGGCCTGACCATCAGCGTCGGCGAATAAGAAACAAGAGTTGCCTGACCATGAGAAAGCTGCCGATGTCCGAACAGGCCCAAGCGCCGAGCAGGTGGTCCCGATGAACTGGACGTGGTTCCACAAGCTCGGGTCGCCTAAATGGTTCTACGAGATCAGCGGCCGCTGGCTGCCCTGGCTCGCCTGGGGCGCGGTGATCCTGATCGCCGTTGGCCTGGTCTGGGGCCTGGCCTTCGCGCCGCCGGACTACCAGCAGGGCAACAGCTTCCGCATCATCTATATCCACGTGCCCGCGGCGTTCCTCGCCCAGTCCTGCTACGTCATGCTGGCGGTGTGCGGCGTGGTCGGGCTGGTGTGGAAGATGAAGCTGGCCGACGTCGCGCTGCAGGCTGCCGCGCCCATCGGCGCCTGGATGACCTTCGTGGCGCTGGTCACCGGCGCCATCTGGGGCAAGCCGACCTGGGGCGCCTGGTGGGTGTGGGATGCCCGACTGACGTCGATGCTCATCCTGCTTTTCCTGTACTTCGGTGTGATTGCCCTGGGCCAGGCGATCAGCAATCGTGACAGCGCCGCCAAGGCCTGTGCGGTGCTGGCCATCGTCGGCGTGATCAACATCCCGATCATCAAGTACTCGGTGGAGTGGTGGAACACCCTGCACCAGCCGGCCACCTTCAAGATCACCGAGAAGCCGGCCATGCCGCCGGAAATGTGGGTACCGCTGCTGATCATGGTGCTCGGCTTCTACTGCTTCTTCGGCGCCGTGACGCTGATGCGCATGCGCCTGGAAGTGCTCAGGCGCGAGTCCCGCGCCAGCTGGGCCAAGGCCGAGATTCAGGCACAAGTGGGTAGGGTCTGATGAGTTTTTCTTCCTTCACCGAATTTCTCGCCATGGGCAACCATGGCCTGTATGTCTGGACCGCCTATGGCATCAGCCTGCTGGTCCTGGCCATCAACGTCGCCATGCCGCTGATCGCGCGGCGCCGTTACCTGCAAGACGAGGCGCGCCGTTTGCGCCGGGAGGAGTCGAAGTGAATCCGGTTCGCAAGAAGCGCCTGTACATCATCCTGGCCATCCTGGCCGGCGTGGGAGTCGCGGTGGCGCTGGCGCTGTCGGCGTTGCAGCAGAACATCAACCTGTTCTACACCCCCACCCAGATCGCCAACGGCGAAGCCCCCCAGGACACCCGCATCCGCGCCGGCGGCATGGTGGAGGAGGGCTCGGTGCAGCGTAGCGGTGATTCCCTGGACGTGCAGTTCGTGGTGACCGACTTCGCCAAGCGCGTGACCATTCGTTATCACGGCATCCTTCCCGACCTGTTCCGCGAAGGGCAGGGCATCGTCGCCCTCGGCAAGCTCAATGGCGATGGCGTGCTGGTGGCTGACGAAGTGCTGGCCAAGCACGACGAGAACTACATGCCGCCGGAAGTCACCAAGGCCCTCAAGGAAAGCGGCCAGCTCCCCAATAAAGAGGGTTGATTCGATGATTCCCGAACTCGGCCACCTGGCCCTGATCCTTGCCTTGTGCATGGCCGCCGTGCAGGCGACCCTGCCGCTGATCGGCGCCTGGCGCGGTGATCGCCAGTGGATGAGCCTGGCCCAGCCGGCCGCCTGGGGGCAGTTCGCCTTCCTGGCCTTCGCCTTCGGCTGCCTGACCTACGCCTTCATGGTGGACGACTTCTCCGTCGCCTACGTCGCCAGCAACTCCAACAGTGCGCTGCCCTGGTACTACAAGTTCAGCGCCGTGTGGGGGGCCCATGAGGGGTCGCTGCTGCTCTGGGCGCTGATTCTCGGCGGCTGGACCTTCGCCGTGTCGATCTTCTCCCGGCAGCTGCCGGAAGTGATGCTGGCCCGCGTGCTGGCCGTGATGGGCATGATCAGCATCGGCTTCCTGCTGTTCCTGATCATCACCTCCAACCCGTTCAACCGCCTGCTGCCGAACATGCCGGCCGACGGTAACGACCTCAACCCGCTGCTGCAGGACTTCGGCCTGATCGTCCACCCGCCGATGCTCTACATGGGCTACGTGGGCTTCTCGGTGGCCTTCGCCTTCGCCATCGCCGCACTGCTCGGCGGCCGCCTCGACGCCGCCTGGGCGCGCTGGTCGCGGCCGTGGACCATCATCGCCTGGGCCTTCCTCAGCGTCGGCATCGTGCTCGGCTCGTGGTGGGCCTACTACGAACTGGGCTGGGGCGGCTGGTGGTTCTGGGACCCGGTGGAAAACGCCTCCTTCATGCCCTGGCTGGTCGGCACCGCGCTGATCCATTCCCTGGCGGTCACCGAAAAGCGCGGCGTGTTCAAGAGCTGGACCGTGCTGCTGGCCATCGCGGCCTTCTCCCTGAGCCTGCTGGGTACCTTCCTGGTGCGTTCCGGGGTGCTGACCTCGGTGCACGCCTTCGCTTCCGATCCGGAGCGCGGCGTGTTCATCCTGGCCTTCCTGCTGCTGGTGGTGGGTGGCTCGCTGACGCTGTTCGCCGTACGTGCCCCGGTGGTCAAGAGCCAGGTGGGCTTCGCCCTCTGGTCCCGCGAGACCCTGCTGCTGGTGAACAACCTGGTGCTGGTGGTGGCGGCCTCGATGATCCTGCTGGGCACCCTCTACCCGCTGGTGCTGGATGCCCTCTCCGGCGCCAAGCTGTCGGTCGGCCCGCCGTACTTCAACGCCCTGTTCCTGCCGCTGATGGCCGTGCTCATGCTGGCCCTGGCCGTCGGCGTGCTGGTGCGCTGGAAGGACACCCCGCTGAAGTGGCTGCTGGGCATGCTCGGCCCGGTGCTGATCGGCAGCCTGCTGCTTGGCGGCCTGGCCACTGTTCTCTTCGGCGACTTCCACTGGGCGGTGCTGGCCGTCGGCGCGCTGTCCGCCTGGGTGGTGCTGGCCGGTGTCCGCGACTTCATCGACAAGACCCGCCACAAGGGCATGCTCAAGGGCGCCGCTGGCCTGACCCGCAGCTACTGGGGCATGCAGCTGGCCCACGCCGGTATCGCTGTCTGCGCCCTGGGTGTGGTGCTTTCCAGCCAGTACAGCGCCGAGCGTGACCTGCGCCTGGCGCCGGGCGAGTCGGTCGAACTGGGCGGCTACCGCTTCCTCTTCGAAGGCGCGCTGCACCACGAAGGCCCGAACTTCACCTCCGACAAGGGCACGGTGATCGTCTTCGACGGCGACAAGCAGATTTCCGTGCTGCACCCGGAAAAGCGCCTCTACACCGTGCAGCAGTCGGTGATGACCGAGGCCGGCATCGACGCTGGCTTCACCCGCGACCTCTACGTCGCCCTTGGCGAGCCGCTGGACAATGGCGCCTGGGCGGTACGTGTACACGTGAAACCCTTCGTCCGCTGGATCTGGCTGGGTGGCCTGCTGATGGGCTTCGGCGGCCTGCTGGCGGCCTTCGACCGGCGCTACCGGGTGAAGGTTAAGACCCGCGTCCGCGAGGCGCTGGGCATGGCTGGAGCCCAAGCATGAAACGTCTGATCCTGGTCCTGCCCCTGGTGGGCTTCCTCGCCATCGCGGTGTTCCTCTATCGCGGGCTGTTCCTCGATCCGGCCGAGTTGCCCTCGGCGCTGATCGGCAAGCCGTTCCCGGCCTTCTCGCTGCCCAGCGTCAGCGGCGACCGCACGCTCACCGAAGCCGACATCAAGGGCAAACCGGCGCTGGTCAACGTCTGGGGCACCTGGTGCGTGTCCTGCCGTGTCGAACATCCGGTGCTGAACAAGCTGTCGCAGATGGGCGTGACCATCTACGGCGTCAACTACAAGGACGACAACGCCGCCGCGCTGAAATGGCTGAAGGAGTTCCACAACCCCTACCAGCTGGACATCCGCGACGAACAGGGCAGTCTCGGCCTGAACCTCGGCGTCTATGGCGCCCCGGAAACCTTCCTGATCGACAAGGACGGCATCATCCGCCACAAGTTCGTTGGTGTGATCGACGACACTGTCTGGCGCGAGCAGCTGGCGCCGCTGTACCAGTCGCTGGTGGACGGGGAGGACAAATGAAGCGCCTCCTTGCCGCCGCCGTCCTGGGCCTGGCCCTGACCGGCATCGCCCGGGCCGCCATCGATACCTACCAGTTCAAGGACGAGGCCGAGCGCGAGCGTTTCCGCGTCCTGACCGAGGAACTGCGCTGCCCGAAGTGCCAGAACCAGAACATTGCCGACTCCAACGCGCCGATTGCCACCGACTTGCGCCGGGAAATCTTCCGCATGCTGGAAGAGGGCAAGAGCAACGACGAGATCGTCGACTTCCTGGTGGCCCGCTATGGCGATTTCGTGCGCTACAAGCCGCCGGTCAACGCCCGCACCCTGTTGCTCTGGTATGGCCCCGCGGGCCTGCTGGTGGGCGGCCTGGTAGTGCTGGGCATCATCGTCGTGCGCCGTCGCCGGGTCGAGAACAGTCCGGCCCAGGTACTGCTTTCCGCCGATGAGCAGGCGCGTCTCGACGCGCTGCTCAATTCCGAGAACCAGGACAAGAAAGACTCATGATCGATTTCTGGCTCGCCGCCGGCCTGCTCCTGCTGGTCGCCCTGGCCTTCCTGCTGATTCCCGTGCTGCGCGGCCGCAAGGCCCAGACCGAGGAAGACCGCACTTCCCTCAACGTCGCCCTGTACCAGGAGCGCCTGGACGAGCTGGAATCCCAGCGCGCCGCTGGCACCCTCACTGCTGAACAGTTCGAGGCCGGCCGCGCCGAGGCCGCCCGTGAGCTGCTGGCCGACACCGAGGGCGCTGGCAATGGCCGTACCGCGCGCCTGGGCAAGACCCTGCCGCTGCTGGCCGCGATCATCGTGCCGCTGCTGGGCTTCGGCCTGTACCTGCACTGGGGCGCCAGCGACAAGGTGGAACTGGCCCGCGAACTGCGCGAGCAACCGCGCAGCATCGAGGAAATGACCGCGCGCCTCGAACGTGTGGTTGAGGCCCAGCCGGAGTCCGCCGAAGGCTGGTACTTCCTCGGCCGTACCTACATGGCCCAGGATCGCGCCGCCGATGCCGCCCGCGCCTACGAACAGGCGGTCAAGCGTGGTGGCCGCGAGCCTGAGCTGCTGGGCCAGTGGGCCCAGGCGCTGTACTTCGCCAGCGAGAAGAAACTGACTCCCGAGGTCAAGGCCCTCACCGAGGAAGCGCTGAAGGCCGATCCCAACGAGATCACCAGCCTTGGCCTGCTGGGCATCGCCGGCTTCGAGGATGGCCGCTACCAGGACGCGATCACCTACTGGGAGCGCCTGATCGGCCAGCTGCCGGTCGAGGATCCTTCCCGTGGCGCCCTGCAGGGCGGCATCGACAAGGCCCGCGAGAAGCTCAAGGAAAGCGGCGTCGCAGTCGAAGAACCCAAGGCCGCTCCTGCGCCGGCCGGTGCCGAGCTCAAGGTTCGCGTGGACCTGGCCGCGGAACTGAAGGACAAGGTGCAGCCCGGCGACAGCGTGTTCATCTTCGCCCGCGCCACCTCCGGCCCACCCATGCCGCTGGCGGTCAAGCGCATGACCGTCGCCGACCTGCCGGTGGAAGTCAGCCTGAGCGACGCGGACGCCATGATGCCCCAGCTCAAGCTCTCCAACTTCCCGCAGGTGCAGCTGGTCGCCCGGATCTCCCGTAGTGGCAACGCGACCGCAGGTGAATGGATAGGAAGCAGTTCGCCGCTGTCTACTGGTTCGTCGGATACCCAACGACTGACCATCGACAGCCCGGACAAGAAATGACCGCCCACACCGCACTCCCGGCAGCGCCGAGCACCCGCTTCGGCCTGCCCTTGATCTGCCTCCTCCTGACCCTGGCCGGCTGCGCCGGTCAGGGTCCGTACCAGGAACCCGGCGAACCCGACTGGGAACCCTCCCGCAAGCCGCCAGCGGTCCATACCCCGCCACCGCAGAACCGCCCGATGCCGCCGGTCCAGCCGCAGCCGCCAAAGCAGGCGCCGCGTATGAAGGCCCACCCGCGCTTCGCGCCGCCGCCAGGTGGCAACTGCTATTGGGATACCGGCCTCGGCGTCTACGTGCTCGAAGGCCGGCGCAATGTCTTCTACCGCGAGCGCGTCTACTACCGCTGGGACAATGGCTGGAGCTATTCCAACGGTCCCCAGGGACCCTGGCAGCCCACCGATGCCAGCGGCGTTCCCGCCGGCCTGGGACGCCGCTTCCATTGACGCATCCATGACGAAGCGGGCCGGCGGCCCGCTTCGCGGATGAATTCCACCAGGCCCTGGTGGAGGCACTGGGGGCAGGGATGTAGTGAAAAGCCTGGGATGGAAACCTGCCCGCTGATGCGGGCAGGTCGGGAAGGGATTACTGCGCGGTGTAGATCTGGTCGAAGATGCCACCGTCGTTGAAGTGGGTCTTCTGGACGTCGCGCCAGTCGCCGAAGGTCTTCTCCACGGAGAGGAATTCAACCTTGGGGAAGCGGTCGGCGAACTTGGCGAGGATTTCTGGATTGCGCGGGCGCAGGTAGTTGTTGGCGGCGATGGTCTGGCCCTCGTCGCTCCACAGGTACTTGAGGTAGGCCTCGGCGGCAGCGCGGGTGCCTTTCTTGTCCACGACCTTGTCGACCACGGCCACGGGTGGTTCGGCTTCGGCGGAAACGCTGGGGTAGACCACTTCGAAACCGCCGCGGCCGAATTCGCGGGCGATCATTTCGGCTTCGTTCTCGAAGGTCACCAGCACGTCGCCGATCTGGTTCTGGATGAAGGTGGTGGTAGCGGCACGGCCACCGGTATCCAGCACCGGCGCCTGCTTGAACAGCTTGCCGACGAATTCCTTGGCCTTGTTCTCGTCACCGCCGTTCTTCAGCACATAGCCCCAGGCGGAGAGATAGGTATAGCGGCCGTTACCGGACGTCTTGGGGTTCGGCACCACCACCTGCACGCCGTCCTTGAGCAGGTCCGGCCAGTCCTTCAGGCCCTTGGGGTTGCCCTTGCGCACGATGAACACGGTGGCGGAGGTGAAAGGGGCGCTGTTGTTGGGCAGGCGGGTCGCCCAGTCCTGCGGCACCAGGCCTCCGTTGTCGGCCAGGGCGTTGATGTCGGTGGCCTGGTTCATGGTGATGACATCGGCGGGCAGGCCGTCGATCACCGCGCGGGCCTGTTTGCTGGAACCACCATGGGACATCTGCAGGGTGATGTTCTCGCCTTTCTCTGCTTTCCAGTGCTTCTGGAAGGCGGCGTTGTAGTCCTTGTAGAAGTCACGCATCACGTCGTAGGAGACATTGAGCAGCGTCGGCGCGGCCTGGGCGGCGCTGGCCAGGGCGAGGCCGGCGGCGAGGAGGGAGGCGGAGAACAGTCGTTTCACAGGGCGTTCCTTCTGGGCAGTGTGAGCGCCCGACTATAACGGAATGGCATATGTCCTTTTAATACCTAAAATTCATTTCGTTATTTCCGTTTTGAACCGCCAGCTCTCGTTGTGGCTGAGCTATGTGAAGCCCAACATCCCGCGCCATCGGACACGCCGCCACGGAGCGAGTCCGCAACGTTGGGTTTCGCAGGCTCTACCCAACCTACGCAAGCGGTTCGTGCCTTCCTGTAGGTTGGTCCGAGGAACGAGGCCCAACGATGTGCGGAGCGAGTCCGCGTCAGAAGACGCGGCCCAGGTTGAGGTAGAGTGCGCGCTCGGCTTCGTCGTTCAGGCCGTAGCTGAAGTCCAGTGGCCCCAGGGGCGTATCGAAGCTGATGAAGATGCTGGCGGCATTGATGTAGCCACTGTCGAAGCTGTCGTCGTTGTTCCAGGCGCGGCCGCGTTCCAGGCTGCCGCCGAGGTACACCGGCAAATCCAGGGGCAGGAATGAACGAGGGGTCAGGCGGCGGTAGTAGACCGCCCGCGCCAGGCTGATGTTCTGGCCGCTGATGGAGTCCTGGCGGAAGCCCGAAAGCAGGCGTGCGCCGCCCAGCAGGAAGCTCGAGGTGACCACCTCGGCATCGTCGATGGTGCGCCCATAGCGGCCGCCGAGGACGAAGGTGTCCGGCCCCGAACTCAAGGCCTTGTCCAGGCTCAGCTGCCACTGCCGGTAGCGCTCGTCCGAGCCCAGGCCCGGATCGTACTGGCGCAGGCTGAGGCCGATGTCCTCGCCCTCATGGGGGTAGTCGACGTTGTCCAGGGTGTCGAAGGAGTATTTCAGCTCGTAGTAGCCCTCGGAGAAGTCGAAGCTGGGCAGGTCGCGTTCGCCCACCCGCACGTCGGCCGAGCCCCAGGCCTGGCCGACGCCGAAGCGGATTTCGCCGTTGTTGGCGATCTGCCGACCGAGGTTGAGGCCGTAGCCGTAGCGTTCCAGGCGGTATTCGGCGATGGGGTCGTTGTCGAGGATGGCCTCGATGTTCTGCGCTTCGCCGAACAGGTAGGGGGCGACGAAGTAGCGTGAGCCGGCATCCAGGGGCTGGTAGAACTCGCTGTAGAGCTCCTGATGGTCACCCAGTTGCAGGCGCGTCAGCCATTCGGCGCCCAGTTCGTTGATGCCGTTCTTGCGGTAGCTGGCGCCCAGGTTGAAGGCGCTGTCGCCGCGCATGTCGTCGGAGAGGTTCAGGCCCAGGCGCAGGTAGTCGGTGCCGGCGCGCTTGCCCCGGGCGTTGATCACCAGGGCATTGCCGTCCTTGCGGCGAACCACGCGGTAATGCACCTGCTCGAAGTAGTCCAGGCCGTAGAGCGTGCTCATGTCGCTCTGCAGGCGCTCCAGGTCCAGCGGTGCACCCAGCGGCTGGCGGATGTAGCGGCGGATGACCGCGTCGCTGATCTTCGAGTCATTCTCGATGAGAATGCTGCGGATCACCGGCGTGCGCTCGCTGGGCAGGCGCGCACTGTCCAGGATCTGCGCGCGGCTGTCGGACAGCGGGCGCAGCTCTGCCAGGCGAGGCGCGAGAATCTGCGCGGCGCGATAACCGGCGTCGATCATCTCGCGGGAGTGGCCGAAGTCGGTGGCGCCGTAACCGGCGAGTGGCGGCTGGATCAGCACATCGGTGGTCTTGAGGGTGGCCAGCTGGGCTTCGGAATTGGTGCGGGTCATCAGGGTGACCGACTGGTTGAGCACGTCCACCACAGTGGTCAGTTCCTTGCGCGAGCGCAGGGGGGTGCCGATATCGACCACGATCACCCGGTCGACGCCCATCTCACGCGCCACGTCCACCGGAATGTTGTCCACCATGCCGCCGTCCACCAGCAGGCGGCCATTGACTTCCACCGGTGCGAACACGGCGGGAATCGACATGCTGGCGCGGATCGCCTGGGGCAGGTGGCCCTTCTGGAACACCACCTTTTCGCCGGTGGCGATGTCGGTGGCCACCGCGCGGAAGGGAATGGCCAGCTTGTCGAAGTCGCGGGTGTCGCTGGTATGCACCAGCAGGCTTTCCAGCAGCAGGGCGAGGTTCTGCCCCTGGATCACGCCCAGCGGCAGGCCCAGGCTGCCGTCGTCGCGAAAGCTAAGGCGTTGCTTGACCAGGAAATCCCGGTCGTCCTGTTTGCGGCGGAAGGGGATCTCCTGCCGTGGCGGGCTGTCGGAGAGCGCCTGCTGCCAGTCCATGTGGATGGCGATCTTCTCCAGTTCGTCCACCTTGTAGCCGGCCGCGTAGAGCCCGCCGATCACCGCGCCCATGCTGGTGCCGGCAATGGCGTCGACCCTGATGCCCTGTTCCTCCAGCGCCTTGAGCACCCCGATATGGGCCAGGCCGCGTGCGGCGCCGCCGGACAGCACCAGGCCGATGCGGGGTTCGGGTTGCGCGAAGCAGAGGAGGGGGAGGAACAGCAGGCAAAGCAGAAGGCGGCGCATAACGCATCCCTGGTCAGGCGAAAAGCTGAAGCCGGCTATTATAGGGCGCCCAATCCGTCGTCGAGCCAGACATGTCAGCCAGCAAACCCGAAATCGTCATCACCTATTGCACCCAGTGCCAGTGGCTGCTGCGCGCCGCCTGGCTGGCCCAGGAGCTGCTCAGCACCTTCAGCGACGACCTTGGCAAGGTGAGTCTGGAGCCGGGCACTGGCGGGGTGTTCCGCATCACCTGCGATGGCGTGCAGATCTGGGAGCGCAAGGCCGATGGCGGATTCCCCGAGGCCAAGGTGCTCAAGCAGCGGGTCCGCGACCAGATCGACCCGGCGCGGGACCTTGGCCACAACGACCGTTCCTGATCCTCAGGCTGTTGCGGGTTTCGCCTCCACAGCCGCGCCTTTGCGTGCCGACAGGGCGATGGCGAAGATGATCAGCGCGCCGCCGGCCAGCATGCGCAGGCCGGGTTGCTCGTCGAACAGCCACCAGGCGAAGGCGATGCCGTAGACCGGTTCCAGGGCGAAGATCACCGCCGTGGTGCGTGCCTTCAGTACCTTCAGGCTGGCTACGAACAGGCTGTGGGCAAGGCCGGTGCAGAACACCCCGAGCAGGGCGATCCACAGCCAGTCCATGGCTTTCACCTCGTGCAGCTGCGGCCAGCTGAACGGCATCAGGCAGAGCACGATGGTGAGGTTCTGGCAGAGCGCGGCCTTCACCGGGTCCATACCTTTCACGCTGACGCGGTTGAGCAGCGACAGCAGGGAAAACAGGAGCCCCGAAAGGACGGCCGACAGCAGGCCCTGGGTGGCCTCGCTGCCCCAGTCGAAGCTGGGCGTCACCAGCACCAGGCCGCAGCTGACCAGGGCGACGATCAGGATTTCCTGGGTGCGGATGCGTTCGCGGAACAGCAGACCCTCCAGCAGCAGGGTGAAGGCGGGGAAGCTGGCAAAGCCGAGGGTGGCGATGGCCACGCCCGCCACCTGGACTGCGTGGAAAAAGGTGATCCAGTGTGCTCCCAGCAGCAGACCGCCGAGGCCGAGCATGGCCAGCTGGCGCAGGTTGGGGTTGGCGCTGCGGCCACGGGCGATGAACTGGGCGAAGAGCGCCAGGGCGATGACCGCGAACAGCCCGCGACCGAAGGTGATGATCATCGGTGCGGTATTGGCGAGCTTGCCGAAGATGCCCGAAAGCCCGAACAGCAGGGCGCCCAGGTGGATCGCCAGCAGTGCGTTGCGCTCCTTCATGCCAGGCGCGCTCCGTTGGGCAGCGGCTTGTCGAAGCTGGCCAGCACTACCTTGTTTTCGTCGTCATGGGCCCCGGTGACCAGCACTTCGGAGCGGATGCCGGCGATGCGCTTGGGAGCGAAGTTGCACACGCACAGCACCTGGCGGCCGACCAGGTCGTCGGCCTGGTAGTGGGCGGTGATCTGCGCGCTGGAGGTTTTCACGCCGAGTTCGCCGAGGTCCACTTCCAGCACATAGGCGGGCTTGATCGCCTTGGTATTGGGGGCGGCGGAAAGGATGGTGCCGACACGCAGTTCGACGCGCGCGAAGTCGTCCCATTCGATGGTGGACATAAGGTTCTCCCTGAAAACGAACGGCACCAGTCTAGTGAGGACGAAGCGTCGTGTCTGTCGCCAGGCTCGCGGGCTTTGTCGCGTTACTCGCGGCCATTGCGCAGGGCGCGCGGGGTGATGCCGAACTCGCGGGAAAGGGCAGCGGTGAAGGCGCTCTGGGAGCTGTAGCCGACTCTGGCGGCGATCTCGCCCACGGCCAGGCGGCTTTCCAGCAGCAACTGGCGGCCGAGCCGCAGGCGCCGGGCACGCACGTAGTCCATGGGCGTCTGCCCGGTTTCAGCCAGGAAACGGGCGTGGAAGCGCGCCACCGAAAGGCCGCTAAGGCGCGCCAGGTCGGCCACCTGCAGGGGGCGGGCGGCGTGCTGGTCGATGTGGGCGTCCAGTGCCGCGAGGGGCAGGGCGCCACTGTTCTCCACCTGGGAGCCCGGGGCGGCGAGGCTGGCCAGCAGCAGTCCGGCGGACTGCCCGGCGATCACCTCGTCGGCCAGGGGGCTGTTGGCGATCCAGCTCACCAGCTGGCTTTGCGCCGGGTTCAGGTTCAGCGCACCGGGGCGTTCGAGCAGGCGCCGGCCGGCGTCGAAATGCCGGCCCAGGGTGAGTCGCAGCCAGTCGTCGTCGGGCACGTCCACCACCAGGCAGAGGCTCCCGCCGGGGCTGCCGCAGGCGTGCTGCGCGTCCGGCGGCACCACCGCCAGGGTCTGCCGTTCCACCCGTGCGCCACGGCCGTCCACTTCGAAGTCCAGGCTGCCGCTCAGGCCGAACACCAACTGGGCGTGGCTGTGGCTGTGGACCAGCAGGTCGTGGTTGTACTGGCGCAGGGACAGGATCGAATGCATGGCGCTCACCTCGGGGCAGGCGGCCATTCTACTCCCGGCGGCGGGCTGTGCGCTGTCGCAGGCCTGCAACCTCGTGTTCATTTCGAATGCTCGGGCTGGCAGGATGAGGCCGGTCGGGCAGCTGTGCTGCCCTTGGCGAATGAATTCGCCCCTACCGGATTCCGGATTCGCCCAGCGGTGAAGATCAGGGAATGATCTTGTCCCGCAGCTTCTCGGCGGCCTGTTGCAGGGCCTGGATGACCTTGGCCTTGTCGTAGTTCTGGATGCTGTTGGTATCCAGGTACATGGAGAAGCCGGGCAGCTCGTGCTCGACGTAGCTGGAGGCGGCGCCCAGATCGCGGCGGAAGTCCACCACCTGGTAGATCTGCACCGGCCGGGTGAAGCCCTTGACGTTTATCTGGCCCTTGTCGCGGCACATGATCACGTCCTTCACCAGCGAATAGGTCTCGTGGGAAATGAGGATTTCGCCGGCGTCCGAGGCGGTCTCCAGGCGGCTGGCCAGATTCACTTCGCGGCCGATGATGGTGTAGTCCATGCGCGTGTCGGCGCCGAAATTGCCCACGGTGCAGTAGCCGGTGTTGATGCCCATGCGGATTTCCAGGGGCTTGGTGATGCCCTGGGCGCGCCATTGCTGGCGCAGCACCTTCATGTGCTTGCGCATGGCCACTGCCATGGACACGGCGGCCACCGCATCCTTCTTGGCACCCTGGGTGGACGGGTCGCCGAAGAACACCATCACGCTGTCGCCGACGAACTTGTCGATGGTGCCGCCGTATTTCAGGGCGATCTTCGACATGTCGTTGAGGTAGTTGTTGAGCAGGTCGGTCAGTTGCTCGGCTTCCAGTTCCTCGGACAGCTCGGTAAAGCCCTTGATGTCGGAGAAGAACACGCTGAGCTTCTTGCGCTGGGTTTCCAGGCGCACGCTCTTCTTGCCGCTGAAGATCATTTCCCAGACCTGGGGCGACAGATATTTGGCGAGGTTGCGGGCCAGCCGGGCGGCCTTTTCCTGCTCGCGCTTGATCTCGCTCCGAGCCTGGGCCAGGCGCAGGCCCTGCTGATGCACGAAGAAGGCGGTAATGCAGATGTACAGGGTGGTGAAGAGCGCGCTGACGACGGCCACCAGCGCCGGCGTGCCCACCTTGAGTGTGGGCTGCAGGGCCAGGCCGACGGCGGCCATGCTGAGCAGTGCACCACCCAGCACCAGGGTCATCTGGCGCAGGCCGCCGAGGAGCATGGCGCTGAAGCACAGGGTCAGCAGCATCATCAGCGTAGGGACCACGGAGAAACCCAGCAGGACGGCGGCGGCGCCGGCATGGAAGGTGTCCACGCCGAGGAGGATGCGGTCGGTGCGCTCTCCGGGGAAACGCAGGCTCAGGTGGTGGGCCAGGTGCGGGTAGAGCAGGGCGTAGGGGACCATCCAGAGGATGTCGAAGCCGAAATGCTGGACGTAGGTGCCGGCGGCGATGCTGGCGGCGACGGCCATATAGGCCAGTACCCGCGAGTAGTACTCACGCAGCACGGGTGTCGCAGTGGCGGGGTCGAGCAAGGTGGGCTTCATGGCTTGGATCTGTCCCTGGTGCTTTCTTGACGCCGGGTTGCAGTGTCGGGAAAACGCTGCAAGTCCTGGGCCATGGCTTCGGCTGGTTCGGGATCATAACCAAGCGGGGGACCGGCGGCCAAGCTGGCGCCAGCCCCTTCGTTCTCAGAACCTGTTCACGAGCTTGCGAGCTAGCGCCATGCAAGGAAAAACAGGCTAGGACGCGGAGTTTACGGCTGCAAATGAGCACTCCGAGGCTGTTTCTAACGCTGCAGGGCCGACGCGCAGCTGAGCGTGAGCGGGTTCTCAGAAGCGGATGCGGCCGGTCAGGGCATCCCTCAGCATCACCCAGTCGCCCATGAGGCTGTAGAGCGGGTACTTGAAGGTGGCCGGCTTGTTCTTCTCGAAGACGAAGTGCCCCACCCAGGCAAAGCCGTAGCCGGCGAAGGGAATGGCCAGCAGCCAGAGCCACTGCTGGGTCGCCAGGGCGTAGCCGAGGATGCCGAGCACCAGCAGGCTGCCCACGTAATGGAGGCGGCGGCAGGTGTCGTTGCTGTGCTCCTGCAGGTAGAAGGGATAGAACTCGGCGAAGCTTTGGAAGCGTTGGATGGACTCGGTGGGCATGGCGGCTGCTCCAGGTTCTTGTTGTCTGGAGCAGTGTAGGACGGGTGTCTCCTGAGGCCAGTGACAATGGGCGCCACTTTAGTATCCTTGCCGGCACGCCGCCCTGCTGGCGGCTGCCTTGAACTTCAGAACAAAAGGCGCCATGAGCGAACGCACGACTTCTTCGAGTTGGGCCCTGGGCATAGTCCAGGCGTTGGAAATGGGCGGTGTTGACTGCCGTAATCTGTTCCCCGAACTCGGCCTCGACTACCAGGCACTGAACGATCCCGATGCCCGTTTCCCCCAGGACGGCATGACCCGGCTGTGGCTGCGCGCCGTCGAACTGTCCGGCAATCCGGCCATCGGCCTGAACATGGCCAAGGTGGTGCGCCCGGCATCCTTCCATGTGGTGGGCTATGCACTGATGTCCAGCCGGACCCTCAAGGAGGGGTTCGCGCGGCTGGTGCGCTACCAGCGGATCATCGCCGAAGGTTCCGATCTCAGCTTCTGCGCCAGGCCGGAGGGCTACGAGCTGCGCCTGTCCATCCATGGCGACCGCCTGCCGCCGGCCCGGCAGAGCGCGGAAGCCTCCATGGCTTATTGCCTGGCATTCTGCCGCTGGATGACCGGACGGCCGATCAACCCGCTGGAAATCTGCTTCCAGGGGCCGCCGCCGGCAGACCTGGAACCTTATCGCCAGGTCTTCCAGGCACCTTTGCGCTTCAACGCCGAGCACTGCACCCTGCTGTTCAGCCGGGCCGACATGGACACGCCGCTGCCCTCCGCCAATGAATCCCTGGCCCAGTTGCATGACCGCTTCGCCGGCGATTACCTGGCGCGCTTTTCCGGCACCCGCGTTACCCACCAGGTACGACAGGTGCTTTGCCGCCTGCTGCCCCAGGGCGAGCCCAAGCGCGAAGTGGTGGCGAGCCTGATGCATCTGTCGCAGCGCACCTTGCAGCGCCGCCTGCAGGAGGAGGGGGTCAGCTTCCAGCAACTGCTGGACGACACCCGCCGCGAACTGGCCGAGCAGTACCTGGCGCAACCCAACCTGACCTTGCTGGAGATTGCCTATCTGCTGGGGTTCGCCGATCCGAGCAACTTCTTCCGGGCTTTCCGCCGCTGGTTCGACAGCACCCCCGGCGAGTACCGCGCGCGGCTGGAAGAGGCCTGATGCGCTTCAGCTCTGGAGATTGGCTTGGTCTGAGGAAGGAGGCCCAACTCTACAAGGCGAGGCCGCTGCGTTGGGTTATGCAAGCTCGCGGCGTGCCGCCCGACCCAATCTACGAAAGCCTACCCGCCCTGTGTGAGCGAATTCATTCGCGATTGAATTCGCCACGGTACCGGCCTCAATGCCGCCAGAAGTAGGGCGTCAGCAGCACCAGCACGGTAAGGATTTCCAGGCGGCCCAGCAGCATGCCCAGGGTCAGCAGCCACTTGGCGCTGTCCGGCAGGCTGGAGAAGTTGCCGGCCGGGCCGATGATCTCGCCCAGGCCCGGGCCCACGCCCGACACGGTGGCGGCGGCGCCGGTGAGGGCGGTGATCCAGTCCAGCCCCAGCAACGACAAGCCCAGGGCGATGGCGCTGATGATGATGGTGAAGAAGAAGGAGAAGGTCAGGATCGAGCGGACGATGTCGTCGTCCAGGCGATGGCCATTGTAGATCTGCTTGATCACCGCGCGCGGGTGCACCAGTTGCTGGAGGTTGGCCTTGAGCAGGATGTAGGCCACCTGGAAGCGGAAGATCTTGATCCCGCCGGCGGTGGAGCCGGAGCAGCCGCCGACGAAGCCCAGGTAGAAGAACAGCATCAGCGAGAAGTTGCCCCAGAGGCTGTAGTCGCCCAGGGCGAAGCCGGTGGTGGTGAGCACCGAGGTGGTATTCACCGCGACGTGGCGCAGCGCGTCCAGCCAGGGCAGCTTGGTCGTCAGCCAGTACCAGGTGCCGAGCACCAGCCAGATGACCAGCAGCAGGCCGAGGAAGCCCCGTACCTGCTCGTCCTTGAACAGCGCCATGCGATGGCCGCGCAGCACCGACACGTAGAGCATGAATGGCAGGCTGCCGAGGATCATCACCACCACCGCCACCCAGTGCACCGCCGGCAGATCCCACTTGGCCAGGGACTGGTCGGAGGTGGAGAAACCGCCGGTGGAGATGGCCGACATGGCGTGGTTGACCGCATCGAACACGCCCATGCCCGCTGCCCAGAACGCCAGGCTGCCGAGCAGGGTGAAGCCCACGTAGATGGCGACGATGTACTTGGCCACCATGTGCGAGCGCGGCATGACCTTCTCCGAGCGATCGGAGGATTCGGTCTGGAACAGGCGCATGCCACCGATGCGCAGCAGCGGCAGGATCGCCACCGCCATGCCGATGAAGCCGATGCCCCCCAGCCAGTGCAGCAGCGAGCGCCAGATGAGGATGCCCGGTGACATGCTGTCCAGGCCGCTCAGCACCGTGGCGCCGGTGGCGGTGATGCCGGACATGCTCTCGAAGTAGGCGTCGGTGTAGCTGATGTGCTGGGTGAACAGGAAGGGCAGGGCCGCGAAGATGCCCACGATGACCCAGCTCGACACCGTCAGCAGGTACATGTCGCGCGGGCGCAGGTGCACGTGCTCCGGACGCCCGGGGATGACCAGCGCCAGGCCCGCGACGAAGGTGATCAGGCTGGACCAGATGAAGGAGTGGACGCCGTCGGTGCGCTCGTAGAACACCAGGGTCAGCACGGGAATGGCCATGCTGACTGCGAGGGTGATCAGGAAGATGCCGATGAGAAAGCCGATGATGCGGAGAGTCGGCAGGGCCATGGGTTCTTAATCTGGCTGATGGGCGAAAGGCGCAATTCTAACCGCGCCCCGCGCCCTGTAAACCCGGCGCCTGGGCGGGAGCCTGGCTCGCCATGCGTCCTGCTCGCTTCGAGGGGGCCTGATCGGGCTTCAGGACTGAGTCGCGTTATCGGCTAGAATGCCGGTTCCCTGATTTCTGGAGGTGGCCGATGGAGGCTCTCGACGCTCTGCTCAATCGCGTATCCTTGGCTCGCTTGCAGGAGCCGGCGCCGGACGCCGCCCAGCGCGAGGTGCTGTTCCGTGCCGCTCTGCGTGCCCCGGATCACGGCTACCTGCGCCCCTGGCGTTTCCTCTGCATCGAGGGCGCGGCGCGCGAGAAGCTTGGCGAGCTGTTCGTTTCCGCCGTGTTGGCCAGGGACCCGCATGTCCCGGAAGCGGTCACGACCAAGGCCCGCAACATGCCGATGCGGGCGCCGCTGGTGGTGGTGGTGATCGCCAGGTTGCAGTCCGGTCACAAGGTGCCGGAGGTGGAGCAGCTGCTTTCGGCCGGCTGCGCCGCCCACAGTATCCTGCTGGCCGCCCATGCCCAGGGCCTGGGCGCCATCTGGCGTACCGGCGAGATGGCTTATGACCTCAATGTCGCTGCTGGCCTCGGGCTCGCGGAGAACGAGCGGGTGGTCGGTTTCCTCTACCTGGGTAGCGCCGAGGGCGAGCGCCGCGCCGCGCCGGAGCTGGCTCCGGCGGACTTCGTCCAGAGCTGGGGCTGATCAGGCCTTCAGCGCAGCGGGTAATTCCAGGGTGGCGATGAAGCCGCCCTCGGGATGATTGTCCAGCCGCAGATGGCCTCCGAGGCGTTCCACCGCGCGGCAGGCGATGGCCAGCCCCAGCCCGTGGCCGGCACCGGATTGGTTGGGCGCGCGGAAGAAGGGTTCCCCCAGCTGCGCCAGGTGTTCCGGCAGCACCCCGGGACCGTGGTCGCGGACCCTGATCGTCAGGCCGGCGTTCTGCTCCGTTACCGTCACCTCCACCGGCTGACCCTGCGGGTTGAAGCGCAGGGCATTGCGCAGCAGGTTGTCCAGCGCCCGTTCCAGCATGTCCGGCCAGCCTTCGAGCTGCGGCTCGCCGCGGCAGTCGATGCGCACCTCCTGTTCCGGCGCCAGCAGCCGGGCGTCTTCCTTTAGTTTTGTCAGCAGCGGCCGTACGGCGATGATCTGCCTCGCGCCCGGTTCCGCGTCCAGCCGGGCCAGGGCGAGGATTTCGGCGATCAGTGCTTCCAGGCGGTCGCATTCCTGGCTCAGGCGTGGCCAGAGGGCTTCCCGCTGCTGAGGTTCGGCCCGCTCGGCCAGGGCCAGGGCGATGCGCAGGCGCGCCAGGGGGGAGCGCAGTTCGTGGGACACGTCGCGCAGCAGCTGGCGCTGGCTGCCGATCAGGCCCTGCAGGCGCTGGCCCATGCGATTGAAGTCGCCGGCCAGGACGCCCAGCTCATCCCGGCGGCGCGCCAAGCGGGCGAGGCTGTCCTGCTGGTAGGCGGTCTGGCCGAGGTCGTGTACGGCCCGGCGCAGGCGATCCAGCGGGCGGGTGATGGACAGCGTCAGGGCCAGGCTGAACAGGGTCAGCACCACCAGGGCGATGCCCAGCGCGCTGATCGGCCAGAGCAGGCTGCCGCGATGCCAGGCGTCGAGTTCGGAGTAGGGGATACGGTAGATGAGCAGGTAGGACTCGTCACTGGATGGGCTGGTGTATTCCTCGGTCATGCGCCGCCAGGGCAGGCGGCGCGGGTTCTGGTGGCGAGCTTCGAAAGCCGCGGCGCGAGGCGGGAAGGTGCCTTCGACCACGGGTTGGCCGGTGTCGTTGAGAATCTGCACGTCGATCCGTGCGCGATGGCGGAAGTGTTCCAGATAGCGCTGGGTGTCGTCGGCTCCCTGGTCTTCGTAGCGTTGCACCAGGCGTTCGGCCAGGCCCTGGAGGGAAGGATGATGGTTGAGGATCCAGGCATCCTGGTTCAGGGCGCGACCCAGCAGGATGGACAGGCCGGCCACCAGGGCCAGGGCCAGCCACAGGGTGGCCAGGATTCGCCAGAAGAGTGAACGCACGGGGTAGCTCCTGAACGGCAAAACCCACCAGGTCGGGAGGGGATGACCTGGTGGGTGTCGGGGTCGATGCCGGCGGCCGTGGCCGCCCGGCGATTATTGGGCCTTCTTGTCCTTCTCGGCTTTCCAGGCTTCGAACTCGGCACGTTCGGCGCGGCGTTCTTCCATCTTCTTCTGGATTTCGTCGAAGGTCTTCTGCTGATCGGGTTTCAGCTGGGCGCGGATGGCGTCGCGATTCTTGGTTTCGGCGGCCTTGAGTTCGTCCTGCATGGCCTTCTTCTCGGCGGCCGGCAGCTTGTCCAGGTAACGCTGGGTGATTTCGTGGCGGGCCTTCATCTGGTCGCGCATCAGCTTGCCGATTTCGTGGCGCTGTTCCTGAGTCAGGTTCAGCTCCCTGTACATGTGGCCACCAAAACCGCGCTCATGGCGCGGGCCGCCTTCCGGCATGGCCATGGCCATGGTCGGCAGGGTAGCGGCGAGCAGCAGGGCGGTGAGGGTCTTGCGCATGGCGGTTCTCCTAGTCTCGATTCCGGCCGGTTGCCGGATGTGCCCAGTCTAGGGATGGCAAGGTCAAGGGCAGTCAGTCCTGGGTAAAGCCTCGGTAAAGACGCGGCCCGCTACGCGCTGTAGTAATAGCCGCGACTGCGCAGGGCGAGGATGCGTGGACGACCGTCGGCGTGGGGGCCGAGCTTCTTGCGCAGGTTGCTGACGTGCATGTCCAGGCTGCGGTCGTAGAGGGTCAGTTTGCGGCCCAGGGCCAGCTGCGCCAGTTGCTGTTTGTCCAGCGGTTCGCCGGGTTGGCGCAGCAGCGCTTCGAGCAGGCGGCCTTCGGACAGGGTCAGGCTGATTTCGTGGCCGCCGACGGTGACGATGCCGCGCACCGGGCTGTAGCAGAGGTCGCCCAGCTCCAGCTGGCTGGACGGCTGTGGTGGCTGAGTGCGGCGCAACACGGCACGCAGCCGTGCGGTGAGCTCACGGGGATCGCAGGGCTTGGCCAGGTAGTCGTCGGCGCCCAGCTCCAGGCCGAGGATGCGGTCCAGGGGTTCGCCACGGGCGGAAAGCATCAGCACCGGCAGCTCGGGATGGTCGCTGCGCAGTTGCTTGAGCAGCTCCAGGCCGCTGCCGTCGGGCAGCATCACATCGAGCACCACTGCCGACGGGGCATGCTCGGCCAGGGCGACGCGCGCCGACTGGCCGTCATGGCAGGCGCGGACGTGGAAACCTTCCTGGCTGAGCCAGCTGATCAGCAGCTCGCAGAGTTCCTGGTCGTCGTCGATAAGCAGCAGTTCACTCATGGTGCGGGTCAATTGATCCATTGACGGCGCTGACGGCGCCCGCCACGGGCGATCAGGCCGGTAATCAGGGAGAGCAGGGCGACGCCGCCGCCCACCGCGAACCATGCCTGCTGTTCGCTCAGCAGGCGCGGAGGCTGGGCCGCCAGGGCTTCCTTGAGCTGCAACTTGAGGCGCTGGTTTTCCTGGCGCAGGCGAGTGAGCTGGGCATTCTCACGCTCGCTGCTGGCGGCTTCCAGGCGGGCGTTCAGTTCGTTGCGCTGGCGTTCGCTGTCTGCGAGCTGGCGCTTGAGCTGGTCGAACTGGGCGACCAGGGCGTCGTTCACGGGCGCCAGCGCGGCGGGGGCAACTGCAGGCGCCGGAGCGATCACCGCCGCCGGCGCCGTGGGTTGGGTTTCTTCAGCCTGGGCCAGGCTGCAGAGCAGCGCGGCGGTTAACAGCGGGGGCAATTGACCGACGTGCATGGGAACTCCTTTTTCCTGGCGTGGGACGGCTGGAGAACAATGCCTTAGGGGAGGACCTGCCTGAACGGCTTGACTACCACCTCGGCGTAGACGCCGGCGGCGCGGTAGGGGTCGGCGTCGGCCCAGGCCTTGGCGGCCTCCAGGGATTCGAACTCGGCGACGATCAGGCTGCCGGTGAAGCCCGCGCTGCCCGGATCATTGCTGTCCACGGCCGGGTGCGGGCCAGCCAGCACGATGCGGCCTTCGGCTTTCAGTTGCTCCAGGCGTGCGAGATGGGCGGGGCGGGCGGCGAGGCGGTTTTCCAGGGAACCGGCAACGTCAGTGGCGATGATGGCGTAGAGCATGGCAATCCTTACTGTTGGGGCTTTTCGGTTTCGCCGTCGTGGATATGGCGGGCCAGGTAGACGCCCTGGCCGACCAGGAAGAGCACGGTCATGCCGAGGCTGCCGAAGACTTTGAAGTCCACCCAGAACTCGTGGAAGGTGAAGGCTACGAACAGGTTGGCGAAGCCACAGACCAGGAAGAACGCGATCCAGGCCAGGTTCAGGCGAATCCAGATGGCCTGCGGCAGGTTCAGGGCATGGCCCATCATGCGCTGGATCAGGGGCTTGTCGCCGATGAAGTGGCTGCCGGCGAAGGCCAGGGCGAAGAGCCAGTTCACCACCGGCGCCTTCCATTTGAGGAAGGTTTCGCTGTGGAAGGCCAGGGTCATGCCGCCGAACACCAGGCAGGCCACCAGGGTCAGCCACTGGCCTTTTTCCAGGCGGCGCTGGAGCAGGAAGATGGTGCCGTAGACGATCACCGAGCTGACGATCAGAACCGCTGTGGCGCTGAAAATACCGCCTAGCATATAGGTATGCCCGGCCAGCTCGACGGCGCGTGGTTCCAGTTTGTAGACGATGAAGAAAAGGATAAGCGGGATGAAGTCGATGAATTGTTTCACGGCGGCAGCCAGAAGCGGGATGTGGCGGCATAATAACAAACCATTCCCCTAGCGAAAGCAGAGCCCATGCAGATCGACCTGCACTGCCACAGTACGGCCTCAGACGGTGCCCTGGCCCCCGCAGCCCTGGTCGCCCGCGCCCATGAGCGCGGCGTGCGCCTGCTCGCGCTGACCGACCACGACACCCTGGAAGGCCTCGACGAGGCCCGTGCAGCGGCCCAGGCGCTGGACATGCAGCTGATCAACGGTATCGAGCTGTCCTGCACCTGGGGTGGCGCCACCATTCATGTACTGGGTTACGCCTTCGTTGCCGACGCGCCGGCCCTGGTCAAGGCCATCGCCGACCTGCGTCAGGGACGCTGGTCGCGTGCCGAGGAGATCGCCCGGCGCCTGGCCGCCAAGGGTATGCCGGGCGCGCTGGAGGGCGCACGGGCAGTGCAGCAGGAGCTGGGGGACAGCGGCAACGCGCCAGCGCGCCCGCATTTCGCCGAGTTTCTCGTTCGCGCGGGTTATGCCAGCGACCGCGCCGAAGCCTTCCGCAAATGGCTGGGCGCCGGAAAGCTGGGGGACGTGAAGCAGCATTGGCCAACCCTGGCCGAAGCGGTGGGCACCTTGCGCGCTGCGGGCGCCTGGATCAGCCTGGCGCACCCCTGGCAGTACAACTTCACCGGCGCCAAGCGGCGCCGGCTGGTGGCAGATTTCATTCAGGCTGGCGGTCACGCTCTGGAAGTGGTGAACGGCCTGCAGCCTGCGGAGCAGGTGGGAAGCCTGGCTGTGCTGGCGCGAGAATTCGGCATGCTGGTCAGTGCCGGTAGTGACTTCCATGCACCCTGCGATTGGTCGGATCTGGGCATGTACCGACCCTTGCCGGATGACCTGCCGCCGATCTGGGGGCGCTTCCGCCATGCACACAGCCCTATTGCTGCCCTCTGAACAGGGAGACATCGTGAGTCAATTTTTCCAGATTCATCCGGAAAATCCGCAGCCACGCCTGATCAAACAGGCCGTGGAGATCATCAAGGCGGGTGGGGTGATCGTCTATCCCACCGATTCGTCCTACGCCCTGGGTTGCCTGATCGGCGACAAGGGGGCGGTCGAACGCATTCGCCGACTGCGCCGGCTGGATGAAAAACACAACTTCACCCTGGTGTGCCGGGATCTGTCCGAGATCGGGGTGTTCGCCAAGGTGGATACCGCCGCGTTTCGCCTGATCAAGGCGCATACGCCCGGTCCCTACACCTTCATTCTCAGTGCCACGCGTGAAGTCCCGCGCATGCTGATGCACCCGAAGCGGCGCACCATCGGCATACGGGTGCCGGATCACCCCATCGCCCTGGCGCTGCTGGAGCAGCTGGGCGCGCCCCTGATGAGCACCAGCCTGATCCTGCCGGGCGAAGACCTGCCCATGAGCGACCCTTACGAGATGCGGCAGATCCTCGAGCATCAGGTGGACCTGATCATCGATGGCGGCCACGGGGGGATGGCGGCCTCCACCGTGATCAACCTCTCCGAAGGCAAGCCCGAGGTGGTGCGCGTGGGCTGCGGCGACCCGCAGCCCTTCCTGGACGAGGAGTGACGGCGCCGCCTAGAGCAGGATCGCCACCAGGATGATCACCAGCAGGATGATGATGAAGTCGGTGCTGCTGATGTTCCCGCCCGCAGGCGCCACACTCATCTTCTGCGCCAGCTGGGCGGCTTCCTCGTTGGTCAGGGCCTTTGCCCTGGCGCGGGCCGTGGCGGCATCCACGCCCATCGCGCGCATCTGGTCCTGAACCTCGGCTCTGCTCAGAAAGGCGTCGATCCGGGCTCGATCGCCGGTTTGTTGCTGGGTGGAGACCGCTTCGTCGGTGCCAATCATGCCTGCCTGTGCCGTTGTCGCCGGCAGCAGGGTGAGGCAGACGAGCACGAGGACGGCACTGAACATCAGGGTTAAGAGTTTCATTTGAACCTCCATGAGCGCTTCGCTCCAAACCTGACCAGGGGTGCTGCGTCGTACTTTTTTAGTCTGGCACATGGTGCTAATTTGCCCGCTTTCCCGCCGGCCGGTCCTTGCCGGCAGGCCTGATCGAGAGACCCCGATGCACGAAACACCGCCAACCGAGTCGCCGGATCCCCAGGCGGGCGCCCAGCAGGAGCTGCCTTTCGCCCTGGTCTACGGCCAGGCGGTGACCGAGTTGCCGCAGGATCTCTATATCCCGCCGGATGCGCTGGAGGTCTTCCTCGAAGCCTTCGAGGGCCCGCTCGACCTGCTGCTCTACCTGATCCGCAAGCAGAACATCGACATCCTCGACATTCCCGTGGCCGCCATCACCCACCAGTACATGGCTTATGTCGAGCTGATGAAGTCGGTGCGCCTGGAGCTGGCCGCCGAATACCTGGTGATGGCCGCCATGCTGGCCGAGATCAAGTCGCGCATGCTGCTGCCGCGTTCGAACGAGGCGGAAGAAGAGGAAGAAGACCCGCGCGCCGAGTTGATCCGCCGTCTGCAGGAGTACGAGCGCTTCAAGGCCGCCGCCGAAGGCATCGACGAGCTGCCGCGGGTCGGGCGCGACCTGATCGTGCCGCGTCTGGAGGCCCCGGATGCGCGGGCGCGCAAGCTGCTGCCGGACGTGGCGCTGGAAGAAGTGCTGCTGTCCATGGCTGAAGTGCTGCGCCGTGCCGACATGTTCGAGAGCCACCAGGTGACCCGCGAGGCGCTGTCCACCCGTGAGCGCATGAGCGAGGTGCTGGAAAGGCTGAAAGGCGGTGCCTTCGTGCCCTTTGTCGCGCTGTTCACGCTAGAGGAGGGGCGCCTTGGCGTGGTCGTCACCTTCATGGCGGTGCTCGAGCTGATCAAGGAACAGTTGGTGGAACTTGTGCAGAATGAACCCTTCGCCCCCATCCATGTGCGCGCCAGAGCCGAGTAGATGAACCTCAACGACCCCAAGGAACTCGCCTCGTTGCTGGAAGCCTTTCTCCTGGCTTCCGGCAAGCCCCTGTCGCTGGAGCGTATGGCCGAACTCTTCGAAGAGGCCGAGCGTCCCGAGCTGTCGGTGATTCGCTCCGCGCTGGCGATCCTGGGCAAGAGTTGCGAAAAGCGCGCATTCGAACTTCGCGAGGTGGCTTCCGGCTACCGCCTGCAGGTGCGCGAGCGGTTCTCGCCCTGGGTCGGCCGTCTCTGGGAGGAGCGTCCGCAACGTTACTCCCGCGCCATGCTGGAAACCCTGGCGCTGGTGGCATACCGCCAGCCCATCACCCGTGGCGAGATCGAAGACATTCGTGGCGTGGCGGTCAACAGCCAGATCGTCAAGACGCTGCTGGAGCGCGAGTGGATTCGCGTGGTCGGCTACCGCGATGTGCCTGGCAAACCGGCGATGTTCGCTACCACTCGCGCCTTCCTCGACCACTTCAACCTCAAGAGCCTGGAAGAGCTGCCGCCACTGGCCGCCCTGCGCGAGCTCGAGCCGGAGCCGGTGCTGGCCATGGAAGATGGCGAGGCGCCGGTCCCCGAAGAATTGCAGGCCCGTGCCGATGCCGAGCTGCCGGAGGAACCGCGCGAGGAAACCAGCTTCCGCAGCCTGCTGGCGGAACTGGACATCATGGAAGAAGGCCTGAAGACCGACTTCGACGACCTGCTGCTCACCGCGGATGACGATGCAGCCGAGGCTGCGGCGCAAGAAGACGACGAATCGCTGCCGGACGAAACCCTGCAATGATCGCCGCCGGTCAGCGGCGAGGCTCACCGGCGCATTGCTCAACTAGCCTGAGTGCCAGCGGCCGCGTATGATGCGCGGCCTTTTTACTGCTACACCGGGAGGTGCCCAGATGAGTGAAGTCCAATACAGCCCCGCAGGGGAGAAGCTGCAGAAGGTCCTGGCCCGCATGGGGCTGGCTTCTCGCCGCGATATCGAGGCCTGGATCAGCGAAGGCCGGGTGAAGGTCAACGGCGAACCCGCCACCCTCGGCCAGCGCGTCGACAGCCATGACGCCATCAGCGTCGACGGCCGCCTGCTCAAGCGCGAAGAGGAAGCCGAAAACGTTCGTCGCGTGCTGATCTACAACAAGCCGGAAGGCGAAGTCTGTACCCGCGATGATCCGGAAGGCCGTCCTACCGTTTTCGAGCGTCTGCCGCGCACGAAGGTCGGCCGCTGGATCAACGTCGGCCGCCTGGACATCAACACCACCGGCCTGCTGCTGTTCACCACCGACGGTGAGCTGGCCAACCGCCTGATGCACCCTTCCTACGAGATGGACCGCGAGTACGCGGTGCGTGTGCGTGGTGAGGTCACCGAGGAAATGCTCGAGAACCTCAAGCGTGGCGTGATGCTGGAGGATGGTCCGGCGAAGTTCACCGACATCCAGGAAGCGCCTGGCGGCGATGGCCTCAACCACTGGTACCACTGCGTGGTGATGGAAGGTCGTAACCGTGAAGTGCGTCGCCTGTGGGAGTCCCAGGGCCTGGTGGTCAGCCGCCTGAAGCGCGTGCGTTTTGGCCCGGTGTTCATCACCTCCGACCTGACCATGGGGCGCTGGCGCGAAATGAGCCAGAGCGAAGTGGACATTCTCAGCGCCGAAGTCGGTCTCGCGCCTGTGGCCCTGCCGGCCATGAAGAGCAAATTCCGCGAAAAGCTCGACCGCCTGCAGCGCAAGTCGCCGAAGCCGACGGGCGTCCGGGCTCCGCGCCGCGAAGACGACGAGCGCCCCGCTCGCGGCCCGCGTCGTGAAGGCGATGAGCGCCCGGCTCGTGGCCAGCGCCGTGAGGGTGACGAGCGTCCGGCCCGTGCGCCGCGTGGCACGCCGGTTGCCGATCGTCCGCGTGACGTGAACAAGAAGCGTCCGACCAAGCCCCAGGGCGAGCGTCCGGCCGTCGAACTGGCCGATCGTCCGGCTCGCAAGCCCCAGCGTCCGCAGCACAAGCGCAGCGGCCCGCCTCGCGGCGAAGGCCAGCGCCCGGGGTTCGGTCGCAAGCGCTGATAACCGGTGAAATGAAGAAGGGGCTCGGATGAGCCCCTTCTTTTTTGTTTTTGTGCGAATTCATTCGCGAATAAATTCGCTCACAAGACGGGAGGCCATTGGGTCGGGCGGTGCTTTGCAAGCTTGCGAAATCCAACGCAGCGGACGTTCGGTGTTGGGCCTCGTTCCTCGGACCAACCTACGGAGCCTTCCCGATTGTCGATGGCGGCACTTATCCCGCCATGGACAGCCGATTGCGGCCTTCGCGCTTGGCCACGTAGAGGGCGTTGTCCGCCCGGCGCAGCAGGCTCTCCACTGATTCCCCCGGCAGCAGGGTGGCGCAACCGAGGCTGATGGACAGCTCCAGCGGGCGGCCCTGCACTAGGTACTGCAGTTCGAGGATGCCCATGCGCAGGCGCTCGCCTACCAGGGCGGCGGCTTCCCGGCAGGTGCCGGAGAGCAGCACGAGGAATTCCTCGCCGCCGAAGCGGAACACCATGTCGACATTGCGCAGGCGGGCCTTGAGCGTATTGGCTACCGCCTTCAGGACCTCGTCGCCGGTGCCGTGGCCGAATTCGTCGTTGATGCGCTTGAAGTGGTCGATGTCCAGCATCAGTACCGATATCGGTTGCCGGTTGCGTCGAGCGAGATCGACTTCGCGCTGCAGCGCCTGCTCCATGGCGATGCGATTGCCGGTGTCGGTCAGCGGATCGCGCAGGGCGCTGCGGATGGCGGCGCGGTAGAGCAGGGCGTTGCGCAGCGGGAAGAGCAGGGTGGCGAGCAGGGATTCCAGCTGGTTCAGCTCGTGTTCGTCGAAGCGCTGGTTGCGACGGAAGATCAGTTCACCCAGGTACTCGCCTTCGTGGGTCAGGCGATAGCCGGCCGAATGGCTCGAACGGCCACCGTACTCCAGGCGCAGGTCGCTGCTCTGGTGCTGGTAGCCCAGGGCATCGAGGGGCACCAGGCGCTGAACCTCGCTGAAGAACAGGCTGACGATGCGCTCCACTTCCAGGCTGGTCTGCAATTGCAGCGTCAGATGACGACGCAGCTCCGCCAGGCTGACAGGGCGCAGCTTGGGCTCGCGCTTGCTGGAGAAGCCGAGGCGCTGCAGCTTGGCGGCGTCGAAGTCGATGGTGTTGGAGCGGTTGGGAGGAACCATTGAGTTGAGCCTCTGACGCGAAATGCGACGACACCAGGCATAGAGCCATTTTCGTGCCAGGCGTTCGTGATCTCTGAAATTGCTTTAATTTCAATAAATTATGGTTTTGTTGCGCATTTTGCCGGCAAGCCTTTGCCGGTCTGATGGCGAAATAATGGCAACGTGATGCCGTTCACAGGGAGGGGCCGCCGGGAAACTGGCGGAGGCTGCGGCGGTCGGATGACCGCCGCGGAGGGAGGTCATTGCGCGTCGAAAGCCTGGCCGTTCACACCGGCGCTATCCGGCCCCATGAGATAGAGGTAGACCGGCATGATTGCCGCAGGTTCCGGATTGGTTTCGGGGTTTTCACCCGGATAGGCCTGCGCGCGCATGCTGGTGCGGGTGGCGCCGGGGTTCACGCTGTTGGCGCGCACGTTGGCAACGCCGTCCACTTCATCGGCCAGGACCTGCATCAGGCCCTCGGTGGCGAACTTGGACACCGCATAGGCGCCCCAGTAGGCGCGGCCCTTGCGGCCAACACTGCTGGAGGTGAACACCACCGACGCGTCCCTGGACAGCTTCAGCAGCGGTAGCAGGGTGCTGGTCAGCATGAACACGGCGTTGACGTTGACCTGCATGACGCGCATGAAGTTTTCGCCGGAAAGCTGCTCGATGGGGGTGCGCGGGCCGAGGATGGAAGCGTTGTGCAGCACGCCGTCGATGTGCCCGAACTCCGCTTCCAGGGTTGCCGCCAGTTCGTCGTACTGGTGCGGCTGGGCGGTTTCCAGGTTGAAGGGAATGACCGCGGCCTGCGGATAGCCGGCGGCTTCGATCTCGTCGTAAACGGCGTTCAGGCTGGCTTCGGTCTTGCCCAACAGCAGCACGGTGGCACCGTGGGCGGCGAAGGTCTTGGCGGCGGCGGCGCCGATGCCACGGCCGGCGCCGGTGACCAGGATCACGCGATCCTTGAGCAGGTCGGGGCGGGCGGAATACTGGAACATAGGGGGGCTCCTTCGGAGAGCTGCAGGTTTTGGGCTTTGGGCTTCAGGCTTCAGGCTGCAGGCTTAAAGAAAAAATCCAGAAATGCGCTGGGGCGCCAGCGTGGCCTGCCGCCTGCCGCCTGCCGCCGCTGCATTAGCAGCTGCACAGCGCGCGGTCGAGCACGGCGCGCAGTTCGAGCGGATGGTGGACCACCACGTCGGCACCCCAGTGCGCGGGGTTGTCGCTGGGGTGGATGTAGCCGTAGCTGACCGCCGCGGTACGGGTGCCGGCGGCGCGGCCGGACTCGATGTCGCGCAGGTCGTCACCGACGAAGAGCACGCTGGCCGGGTCCAGGTTCAGCTTGCTGCAGGCCAGCAGGAGCATTTCCGGGTCCGGCTTGCTGTTTTTCACGTGGTCGGGGCAGATCAGTACGGCGGAGCGGCCGGCAAGGCCGAGCTGCTCCATGATGGGTTCGGCGTAGCGGACCGGCTTGTTGGTCACCACGCCCCAGATCAGCTTGGCCTGCTCGATGTCCGCCAGCAGTTCGTCGATGCCGTCGAACGGGCGGGTCAGCACGGCGCAATGGCTCTGGTAGCGCTCCAGGAATTCCAGGCGCAGCGGCTCGAATTCAGGCGCTTGCGGGTCCATCTCGAAAGCGCTGGCGACCATGGCGCGGGCGCCGCCGGACACCACGTCGCGGATCGCCTTCTCATCCTGCGGCGGCAGGCCGCGGTCGGCGCGCATGGCCTGGCAGATGGCGATGAAGTCCGGCGCCGAGTCGAGCAGGGTGCCGTCCATGTCGAAAAGTACCGCTTGAAGTCGCATGCCGGTCACTCCTCGCGCAGGGTCTGGATCATGTAGTTGACGTCTACGTCGGCTTCCAGCTTGTAGTGCTTGGTCAGCGGGTTGTAGGTCAGGCCGATGATGTCCTTCACCGAAAGACCGGCGGCGCGGCTCCAGGCGCCCAGCTCGGAGGGGCGGATGAATTTCTTGAAGTCGTGGGTGCCGCGCGGCAGCAGGCGCATGATGTACTCGGCGCCGACGATGGCGAAGAGGTAGGCCTTGGGGTTGCGGTTGATGGTGGAGAAGAACACCTGGCCGCCCGGCTTGACCAGGGTGAAGCAGGCGCGGATCACCGAGGCTGGGTCCGGGACGTGCTCGAGCATCTCCATGCAGGTCACCACGTCGAACTGGCCGGGCATCTCGGCGGCCAGGGCTTCGGCGGTGATGCGGCGATATTCCACCGGCACGCCGGATTCCAGCTGGTGCAGCTGGGCGACCGCCAGCGGGGCTTCGCCCATGTCGATGCCGGTGACGCTGGCGCCGCGCTGGGCCATGGACTCACTGAGGATGCCGCCGCCGCAGCCGACGTCCAGCACCTTCTTGCCGGCCAGCTTGACCCGTTCGTCAATCCAGTTGACCCGCAGGGGGTTGATGTCGTGGAGGGGCTTGAACTCGCTCTCGCGGTCCCACCAGCGGTGGGCGAGGGCCTCGAACTTGGCAATTTCGACGTGATCGACGTTGGTCATGGAATGTCCTCGAAACAGAATTCAGCGGCCGGCGATGCGTTCGCCCCAGGCGCGGGCAGTGGCGCCCAGGCGCTCTTCGTCCAGGCGCGTCAGGCGGCCGTCGTCCAGCAGTTGCCTGCCGTCGACCCAGAGGTGCCGCACCGCGTCGCGCCCGGTGGCATAGATGAGTTGGGAAACCGGATCGTAGACCGGTTGCTGGGCCAGCCCGGAGAGGTCGAAGGCCACCAGGTCCGCGGCCTTGCCCGGTTCCAGGGAGCCGGTGTCCTGGTCGATGCCAAGGGCCCGCGCGCCATTGAGGGTGGCCATGCGCAGGGCGCGATGGGCATCCAGGGCGCTGGCCGAGCCGGATACGGCCTTGGCCAGGAGGGCGGCGGTACGGGTTTCGCCGAGCAGGTCCAGGTCATTGTTGCTGGCTGCGCCATCGGTGCCGACGGCGACGTTCACGCCGGCCTGCCATAGACGCTCCACCGGGCAGAAGCCGCTGGCCAGCTTGAGGTTGGATTCGGGGCAGTGGATGACGTTGCTGTTGCTTTCCACCAGCAGGGCCAGGTCGGCGTCGTCCACCTGGGTCATGTGCACGGCCTGGAAGCGCGGGCCGAGCAGGCCGAGGCGGGAAAGGCGCGCCAGCGGACGTTCGCCGCGCAGCTCCAGGCTCTGCTGGATTTCGAAGGCGGTTTCCTGGACGTGCATGTGGATGCCGGCATCCAGCTCCTCGGCCAGTACGCGGATGTTTTCCAGCTTGTCATCGCTGACGCTGTAGGGCGCGTGGGGGCCGAAGGCAACCTTGATGCGCGGATGGTGCTTGAGGTCGCTGAACAGCTCGACGCCACGGCGAATGGCTTCGGCAGCGTCGGCGGCGCCGGGGATGGGGAAGTCCAGCACCGGAATCGCCAACTGCGCCTTGATGCCGGCGGCATGGATGACGGCGCTGGCCTGCGCCGGGAAGAAATACATATCGGAGAAGCAGCTGATGCCGCCCTTGATCTGCTCGGCCACGGCCAGTTCGGTGCCGTCGCGGACGAAGGTCTCGTCCACCCACTTGGATTCGGCAGGCCAGATGTGTTCCTGGAGCCAGGTCATCAGCGGCAGGTCGTCAGCCAGCCCGCGGAACAGGGTCATCGCGGCGTGGCCGTGGGCGTTGATCAGGCCAGGGGCCAGCAGCATGCCCGGCAATTCGCGGCGTTCGCGGGCTTCTGCGCGCAGCGCCACGTCCCGAGGGGCGAGCAGGGCGATACGGCCGTCGCGGATACCCAGTGCGTGATCCCGCAGCACTACGCCGGCAGGTTCTACCGGGACTATCCAGGTCGGGAGCAGAAGCAGGTCGAGCGGGGCGTTGGAGCTGGGCATGGCGGCGCATCCTGGGCGCAGATTGAAGTGGCGGCAGTATACCCGAGCCAGAAGGGCTCCGGCTCGCTATAATCTGCGGTTTTTCCGCGAGTTATGGGGTGGCGAGGTGTCGATGCGTGAACAACTGTTAGCAGCCGAGAAGGTCAAGGCAATCGACTGGCGTGACGGCATGCTTCATTTGCTCGATCAGCGCCTGCTGCCGACCGAGGAGATCTGGCTGTCCTACGACTCCGCCGACGGCGTCGCCCAGGCTATCCGCCAGATGGTGGTTCGCGGCGCGCCGGCCATCGGTATCAGCGCCGCCTATGGGGTCGTGCTGGGCGCCTGGGCCCGCATCGCCGCGGGCGGCGACTGGCGCGCGGCACTGGAAGCCGATTTCAAGGTGCTGTCCGATTCCCGGCCGACAGCGGTCAACCTGTTCTGGGCGTTGAACCGCATGCGCGAGCGCCTGGAGCGGGTGCGTGATGGCGAGTCGCCGCTGCAGGCCCTGGAGGCCGAGGCCGTTGCCATCCATGAGAGCGACCGCGAAGCCAACCTGACCATGGCCCAGCTCGGCATGGAGTTGATCCGCAAGCACCAGGGCAGCCCTCAGGCGCTGCTGACCCACTGCAACACCGGCGCCCTGGCCACCGGCGGCTTCGGCACGGCCCTCGGCGTGATCCGCGCCGCCCACCTGGACGGCCTGGTGGAGCGTGTCTACGCCGACGAAACCCGTCCCTGGCTGCAGGGCGCGCGCCTGACCGCCTGGGAACTGGCGAACGAAGGTGTGCCGGTGAGCCTGAATGCCGACGCCGCCGCCGCCCACCTGATGAAAACCGCCGGGATCACCTGGGTGATAGTCGGTGCCGATCGCATCACCGCCAATGGCGATGTGGCCAACAAGATCGGCACCTACCAGTTGGCGGTCAACGCCATGCACCACGGCGTGCGTTTCATGGTGGTGGCGCCCAGCTCCACTATCGACATGTCTCTGGAGAGCGGCGACGACATCCCGATCGAGGAGCGTGACGGTTCCGAGCTGCTGGACCTGGGGGGGCGCCGGGTTGCGGCGGAGGTTCATGCGGTGAACCCGGTATTCGATGTGACTCCGGCGGATCTTATCGATGCCATCGTGACCGAGAAGGGCGTAGTGGAACGTCCCGACGCCGCCAAGATGGCGCAGCTGATGTGCCGCAAGCGCCTGCACTGAGCCGCCGGTGCGGCATTTTCACCCGGGCGCCGGAGCGCCCGGCGGGGTAGGTGCGAGGCGGTGACTGTGGTAAGCTCCGGCAGTTATTGCCGCCCCTCCATCGAAGCGGCCCAATTGCACAGATCCTTGGCTTAACTCGTTGATTTGTCGTGAGTCGCTGCAGCATCTGGCCGCAGTGACGAGCTTCGCGCCGCTCAGGATGAGAGGGGCGGAGTTTCACCAGAAAAAGGAACCAGGCTTCTCATGGGCGAACTGGCCAAAGAAATCCTCCCGGTCAATATCGAAGACGAGCTGAAACAGTCCTACCTCGACTACGCGATGAGCGTGATCGTCGGGCGCGCCCTGCCGGATGCGCGCGACGGCCTGAAGCCGGTACACCGTCGTGTGCTCTACGCGATGAGCGAACTGGGCAACGACTGGAACAAACCCTACAAGAAGTCCGCCCGTGTGGTGGGTGACGTGATCGGTAAGTACCACCCGCACGGTGATACCGCGGTCTACGACACCATCGTGCGCATGGCCCAGCCCTTCTCGTTGCGCTACATGCTGGTGGACGGCCAGGGCAACTTCGGTTCGGTGGACGGCGACAACGCCGCGGCCATGCGATACACCGAAGTGCGCATGGCCAAGCTGGCCCATGAGCTGCTGGCCGACCTGGACAAGGAAACCGTGGACTGGGTGCCCAACTACGACGGCACCGAACAGATTCCCGCGGTCATGCCAACCAAGATCCCGAACCTGCTGGTCAACGGTTCCAGCGGTATCGCCGTGGGCATGGCCACCAACATCCCGCCGCACAACCTCGGCGAAGTCATCGATGGCTGCCTGGCGCTGATGGACAACCCCGAGCTGACGGTCGATGAACTGATGCAGTACATCCCGGGGCCGGACTTCCCCACCGCAGGCATCATCAATGGTCGCGCCGGCATCATCGAGGCCTACCGGACCGGCCGTGGCCGCATCTATATACGCGCCCGTGCCGAAATCGAGGACATGGAGAAGGGCGGCGGCCGCCAGCAGATCATCGTCACCGAGCTGCCCTACCAGCTGAACAAGGCGCGTCTGATCGAGAAGATCGCCGAGCTGGTGAAAGAGAAGAAGATCGAAGGCATCACCGAGCTGCGTGACGAGTCCGACAAGGACGGCATGCGCGTGGTGATCGAGCTGCGTCGCGGTGAAGTGGGCGAGGTGGTGCTGAACAACCTCTATTCCCAGACCCAGATGCAAAGCGTCTTCGGCATCAACGTCGTGGCCCTGGTGGATGGCCAGCCGCGTACGCTGAACCTGAAGGACATGCTCGAAGTGTTCATCCGTCACCGCCGCGAAGTGGTGACCCGCCGTACCGTCTACGAGCTGCGCAAGGCCCGTGAACGTGGCCACATCCTCGAAGGCCAGGCAGTCGCGCTGTCCAACATCGACCCGGTGATCGAGCTGATCAAGACCTCGCCGACCCCGGCCGAGGCCAAGGAGCGCCTGATCGCCACCGCCTGGGAGTCCAGCGCGGTGGAAGCCATGGTCGAGCGAGCCGGCGCCGATTCCTGCCGTCCGGAAGACCTGGACCCGCAGTACGGCCTGCGTGATGGCAAGTACTACCTGTCCCCGGAGCAGGCCCAGGCCATCCTCGAGCTGCGTCTGCACCGCCTGACCGGCCTGGAGCACGAGAAGCTGCTGGCCGAGTACCAGGAAATCCTCACCCTGATCGGTGAGCTGATCCGCATCCTCACCAGCCCCGAGCGCCTGATGGAAGTCATCCGCGAGGAACTGGAAAAGGTGAAGGCCGAGTTCGGCGACGCCCGCCGCACCGAGATCGTCGCGTCTCAGGTGGACCTGACCATCGCCGACCTGATCACCGAAGAAGAGCGCGTCGTCACCATCTCCCACGGCGGCTACGCCAAGTCCCAGCCGCTGGCCGCCTACCAGGCCCAGCGTCGCGGCGGCAAGGGCAAGTCCGCCACTGGCGTGAAGGACGAGGACTACATCGAACACCTGCTGGTCGCCAACAGCCACGCCACCCTCCTGCTGTTCTCCAGCAAGGGCAAGGTCTACTGGCTGCGCACCTTCGAAATCCCGGAAGCCTCGCGTACCGCGCGCGGCCGTCCGCTGGTCAACCTGCTGCCGCTGGATGAAGGCGAACGCATTACCGCCATGCTGCAGGTCGACCTGGAAGCCCTGCAGCAGAGCGCAGGCGCCGACGAGGACCTGGACGACAGCGAAGGCGTGGTGATCGAAGGCGAAGTGATCGAAGCCGAAACCGGCGACGAAGAAGGCGCCGAGCAGGACGACGAACAGGACGAGCCGACCGGTGCCTACATCTTCATGGCCACCGCCTTCGGTACTGTGAAGAAGACCCCGCTGGTGCAGTTCAGCAAGCCGCGTTCCTCCGGCCTGATCGCCCTGAAGCTGGAAGAGGGCGACACCCTGATCGCCGCCGCCATCACTGACGGCGCGAAGGAAGTCATGCTCTTCTCCGACGGTGGCAAGGTCATCCGCTTCAAGGAAAAGCACGTCCGCACCATGGGCCGTACCGCCCGAGGCGTGCGCGGTATGCGCCTGCCGGAAGGTCAGCGCCTGATTTCCATGCTGATCCCGGAAGCGGGCGCGCAGATCCTCTCCGCTTCCGAGCGTGGCTACGGCAAGCGCACCCCGCTGGAAGACTATCCGCGTCGCGGTCGTGGCGGCCAGGGCGTGATCGCCATGGTCACCAACGAGCGCAACGGCAAGCTGGTCGGCGCCGTACAGGTGCAGGACGGTGAGGAAATCATGCTGATTTCCGACCAGGGCACCCTGGTGCGCACCCGCGTGGACGAAGTCTCCAGCTCCAGCCGTAACACCCAGGGCGTGACCCTGATCAAGCTGGCCAAGGACGAAACCCTGGTCGGCCTGGAACGCGTCCAGGAGCCGTCCGGCGGTGATGAGGACGAAGAGCTGGAAGGGGAAGAGCAGGGCGTTGACGCCGTGGCCGATGCTGAAACCGAGGCCAGCAACCTTGTGCAGGACGACGCCCAGCCGGTGACTGAAGAGTAATAGTTGTAGAAACGGGCAGGCCGTTGCCGGCCTGTCCATTCGGTAGATGACAATCGGCGGGGGCACTGGTGCCCCCGCGCTACCCAGTGAGAGTGGATGTGAGCAAGCGAGCCTTTAACTTCTGCGCCGGCCCGGCCGCGCTTCCGGAAGCTGTTCTGCAACGTGCCCAGGCGGAACTCCTCGACTGGCAGGGCAAGGGCCTGTCCGTCATGGAAATGAGCCACCGCAGCGATGAGTACGTCGCCATCGCCGAAAAGGCCGAGCAGGACCTGCGCGACCTCCTGTCCATTCCCTCGAACTACAAGGTGCTGTTCCTCCAGGGCGGCGCCAGCCAACAGTTCGCCGAGATTCCGCTGAACCTGCTGCCCGAGAATGGCGTCGCCGACTATATCGACACCGGCATCTGGTCGAAGAAGAGCATCGACGAAGCCAGCCGCTTCGGCCGCGTCAACATCGCCGCCAGCGCCAAGGGCTACGACTACTTCGCCATTCCCGGTCAGAACGAGTGGCAGCTGTCGAAGGACGCCGCCTACCTGCACTACGCCTCCAACGAAACCATCGGCGGCCTGCAGTTCGACTGGATTCCGGAAGTGGGCGACGTACCGCTGGTGGCGGACATGTCCTCCGACATCCTCTCCCGTCCGCTGGATGTATCCCGCTTCGGCCTGATCTACGCCGGTGCGCAGAAGAACATCGGCCCCAGCGGCCTGGTGGTGGTCATCATCCGTGAGGACCTGCTCGGCCGCGCCCGCGCCAGCTGCCCGACCATGCTGAACTACAAGGTGGCCGCCGATAACGGCTCCATGTACAACACCCCGGCGACCTTCTCCTGGTACCTCTCCGGCCTCGTCTTCGAATGGCTGAAGGAGCAGGGCGGTGTCGAGGCCATGGAGAAGCGCAACAAGGCGAAGAAGGAACTGCTCTACGGCTTCATCGACAAGAGCGAGTTCTACACCAACCCCATCACCCACAACGCCCGCTCCTGGATGAACGTGCCGTTCCGCCTGGCCGATGAGCGCCTGGACAAACCGTTCCTCGCCGGCGCCGATGCCCGTGGCCTGCTGAACCTCAAGGGCCATCGCTCCGTGGGCGGCATGCGCGCTTCCATCTACAACGCCGTCGGCCTCGATGCAGTCGAAGCCCTGGTGGCCTATATGGCGGAGTTCGAAAAGGAGCACGGCTGATGACAGACGCAATCTCCGAGCAGGAACTCAAGGCGCTGCGCCTGCGCATCGATAGCCTCGACGAGAAGATCCTCGAGCTGATCAGTGAGCGTGCTCGCTGCGCCCAGGACGTGGCCCGCGTGAAGATGGCTTCCCTGCCCGAGGGCGAAAAGCCGGTCTTCTACCGCCCCGAGCGAGAGGCCTGGGTCCTCAAGCACATCATGGAGCGCAACCAGGGTCCGCTGGACAACGAGGAAATGGCGCGGCTGTTCCGCGAAATCATGTCCTCCTGCCTGGCGCTCGAGCAGCCGCTCAAGGTCGCCTACCTGGGGCCGGAAGGCACCTTCACCCAGGCCGCGGCGCTCAAGCATTTCGGTCATGCGGTGATCAGCACCCCCATGGCCGCCATCGACGAAGTGTTTCGCGAAGTGGCCGCCGGTGCGGTCAACTTCGGCGTGGTGCCGGTGGAGAACTCCACCGAGGGCGCGGTCAACCACACCCTCGACAGCTTCCTCGAACATGACATGGTGATCTGCGGCGAGGTGGAGCTGCGCATCCACCACCACCTGCTGGTGGGCGAGAACACCAAGACCGACAACATCACCCGCATCTACTCCCACGCCCAGTCCCTGGCCCAGTGCCGCAAGTGGCTGGACGCCCACTACCCGAATGTCGAGCGCGTGGCGGTGCCCAGCAATGCCGACGCCGCCAAGCGGGTGAAGAGCGAGTGGAACTCGGCGGCGATTGCCGGCGACATGGCGGCCAACCTCTATGGCCTGACCAAGCTGTGCGAGAAGATCGAGGACCGGCCGGACAACTCCACCCGCTTCCTCATCATCGGCAACCAGGAAGTGCCGCCTACCGGCGACGACAAGACCTCCATCATCGTCTCCATGCGCAACAAGCCGGGAGCCCTGCACGAACTCCTGGTGCCGTTCCACAACAACGGCATCGACCTGACCCGCATCGAGACCCGTCCGTCCCGCAGCGGCAAGTGGACCTACGTATTCTTCATCGACTTCGTAGGCCATCACCGCGATCCGCTGATCAAGGATGTGCTGGAGAAGATCAACCAGGAAGCCGTTGCCCTGAAGGTGCTGGGCTCCTACCCCAAAGCGGTGCTTTAACTGCGGCGGCAGGCTGCGGGCTGCAGGCGACAGGCAGAGTTCGGCCTGTACCTGTAGCCTGCGGCCTGCAGCCTGAGGCCTGATTATGAGCTGTGACTTCCTCGCCCTTGCCCAACCGGGCGTGCAGAAACTTTCGCCCTACGTGCCCGGCAAGCCGGTGGACGAACTGGCCCGCGAGCTGAACCTCGACCCGGCCGGCATCGTCAAGCTGGCCAGCAACGAGAACCCGCTCGGTCCGAGCCCCAAGGCCCTTGAAGCGATCCGCAACGAGCTCGCCGAACTGACGCGCTACCCGGACGGCAACGGCTTCGAGCTCAAGCGCCGCCTGGCCGAGCGCTGCGGCGTGACCCCGCCCCAGGTCACCCTGGGCAACGGTTCCAACGACATTCTCGACCTGGTTGCCCGTGCCTACCTGGCTCCCGGCCTGAACGCCGTATTCAGCCAGCACGCCTTCGCCGTGTACCCCATCGCCACCCAGGCCGTGGGCGCCACCGGCAAGGTGGTTCCGGCCAGGGACTTCGGCCATGACCTGCCGGCCATGCTGGCAGCCATCGACGCCAATACCCGCGTCGTGTTCATCGCCAACCCGAACAACCCCACCGGCACCTGGTTCGGCCCGGCCGCGCTGGAAGACTTCCTCGCCAAGGTCCCGGAAAACGTGCTGGTAGTGCTGGACGAGGCCTATATCGAGTACGCCGAGGGCGAAGAACTCCCCGACGGCCTCGACTATCTGGCCCGTTATCCGAACCTGCTGGTGTCCCGTACCTTCTCCAAGGCCTACGGCCTGGCGTCGCTGCGCGTGGGCTACGGCCTGTCCAGCGCCCAGGTGGCCGACGTGCTGAACCGCGTGCGCCAGCCCTTCAACGTCAACAGCCTGGCCCTGGCCGCCGCCTGCGCCGTTCTTGACGACGCCGAGTACCTGGCCGAAAGCCGCCGCGTCAACGATGCCGGCATGGCCCAGCTGGAAGAGGGCTTCCGCGCCCTGGGGCTGAGCTGGATTCCCTCCAAGGGCAACTTCATCGCCGTCGACTTCGGCCGCGACGCCGCACCGATCAACCAGGCCATGCTCGCCGAAGGCGTGATCCTGCGCCCGGTAGCCGGTTACGGCATGCCGACCTTCCTGCGTGTCTCCATCGGCCTGCCGGAGGAGAACGCCCGCTGCCTGGAGGCGCTGGCCAAGGTGCTCGGTCGTGGCTGATGTCATCACCGTGCACCAGGGCGCCCCTGTGTTCGGGCGCCTGGTGGTGATCGGCCTCGGCCTGATCGGCGGCTCCTTCGCCAAGGGGCTGCGCGAGAAGGGCCTGTTCGCCGAAGTGGTGGGCGTGGACAAGGATCACGAGTCCTGCCGCATCGCCGTCGAAACCGGTGTGGTCGACCGTTGCGAGAGCGACCTTGGAGCGGCCTGCCGCGGTGCCGAGGTGATCCAGTTGGCCGTCCCCATTCTCGCGATGGAAAGGCTCCTCGCCGAGCTCGCCACCCTTGACCTGGGCGACGCCGTGCTGACTGACGTCGGCAGCGCCAAGGGCAATGTCGTGCGCGCCGCGCGCCGGGTGTTCGATGGCATGCCGGCGCGTTTCGTGCCCGGCCATCCCATCGCCGGCTCGGAGAAGAGCGGCGTCGAGGCGGCCAACGCCAATCTGTTCCGCCGTCACAAGGTCATCCTCACCCCGGTGGAGAACACCGACCAGGCGGCCCTGAAAACGGTCGACCGGCTGTGGCGCGCCCTGGGTGCGGACGTGGAACACATGGAGGTCGAGCACCACGACGAAGTGCTCGCCGCCACCAGCCATCTGCCGCACCTGCTGGCGTTCGGCCTGGTCGACTCGCTGGCCAAGCGCAGCGAGAATCTGGAAATCTTCCGTTATGCCGCCGGTGGCTTCCGCGATTTCACGCGGATCGCCGGTAGCGACCCGGTCATGTGGCACGACATCTTCCTCGCCAACCGCGAGGCGGTGCTGCGCATACTGGACGCATTTCGCGCCGACCTCGACGCCCTGCGCGGCGCGGTCGACGCAGGGGACGGGCATGAATTGCTGGGCGTGTTCACCCGCGCCCGCTTCGCCCGCGAGCATTTCAGCAAAATCCTGGCCCGCAGGGCCTATGTGGACGCCATGCACAACAATGATCTGATTTACCTGGCGCAGCCGGGTGGCAAACTCGCCGGACGCATCCGCGTACCGGGCGACAAGTCCATTTCCCACCGTTCCATCATGCTCGGCTCCCTGGCTGAAGGCACCACCGAAGTCGAAGGCTTCCTCGAGGGCGAAGACGCCCTGGCGACCCTGCAAGCCTTCCGTGACATGGGCGTGGTCATCGAAGGGCCGCACCATGGCCGCGTCACCATCCACGGCGTCGGCCTGCACGGCCTGAAGCCGCCGCCCGGCCCGCTGTACCTCGGCAACTCCGGCACCTCCATGCGCCTGCTCAGCGGCCTGCTGGCGGCCCAGCCGTTCGACACCACCCTGACCGGCGACGCCTCCCTGTCCAAGCGTCCGATGAACCGCGTGGCCAAGCCCCTGCGCGAAATGGGCGCCGTGATCGAGACCGGTGCCGAAGGCCGTCCGCCGCTGACCATCCGCGGTGGTCAGCTCCTGACCGGCATGAACTACGAAATGCCCATGGCCAGCGCCCAGGTGAAATCCTGCCTGCTGCTCGCCGGCCTCTACGCTGCCGGTGAAACCTCCGTCTCCGAGCCGGCACCGACCCGCGATCACACCGAGCGCATGCTGCAAGGCTTCGGCTATCCGGTGAAGGTGGACGGCAACACCGCCACCGTGGAAAGCGGTCACAAGCTCAGCGCCTGCCGCATCGAAGTGCCGGCCGACATCTCCTCGGCAGCCTTCTTCCTGGTGGCCGCGAGCATCGCCGAAGGCTCCGAACTGGTGCTGGAACACGTCGGTATCAACCCGACCCGCACCGGCGTGATCGACATCCTCAAGCTGATGGGCGGCGACATCACCCTGGAAAACCAGCGTGAAGTAGGCGGCGAGCCGGTTGCCGACATCCGCGTACGTGCAGCCAAGCTGAAGGGCATCGATATCCCCGAAGACCTGGTTCCGCTGGCCATCGACGAATTCCCCGTGCTCTTCGTCGCCGCCGCCTGCGCCGAGGGCCGCACCGTGCTGCGCGGTGCCGAAGAACTGCGGGTGAAGGAATCCGACCGCATCCAGGTCATGGCCGATGGCCTGCAGGCCCTGGGCGTGAAGGCCGAGCCGACCCCGGATGGCATCGTCATCGAAGGCGGCCCCATGGGCGGCGGCGAAGTCTGGAGCCACGGCGACCACCGTATCGCCATGTCCTTCAGCGTGGCCTCGCTGCGCGCCAGTGCGCCGATCCGCATCCACGACTGCGCCAACGTCGCCACCTCCTTCCCGAACTTCCTCGGCCTGGCGACCCAGTGCGGCATCCGTGTCGCGGAAGAGGGCAAGGCATGAACACCAGCCTGCCCGTCATCGCCATCGACGGACCCAGCGGCTCCGGCAAGGGCACCGTCGCTGGCCGCCTGGCCAAGCGCCTGGGCTGGCACCTGCTGGACTCCGGTGCGCTGTACCGGCTGCTGGCCTTCGCCGCGCGCAACCACGGCGTCGACCTGACCAACGAGGAAGCCCTCAAGGTCCTGGCGGCGCACCTGGACGTGCAGTTCAACGCCAAGGCCGACGGTGGCCAGAGCATCGTGCTGGAAGGCGAAGACGTCACCGACGTGATCCGTTCCGAGCAGGTCGGCGCCGGCGCCTCCCAGGTCGCCGCGCTGCCCGCCGTGCGTGAAGCCCTGCTGCAACGCCAGCGGGCCTTCCTCGAAGCCCCCGGCCTGGTGGCCGATGGCCGCGACATGGGCACCGTGGTATTCCCCCAGGCGCAGCTGAAGATCTTCCTCACCGCCAGCGCCGAAGAGCGTGCCCGCCGCCGCTACCTGCAACTCAAGGGCAAGGGCATGGAAGCCGACCAGGCCGCCCTGCTGACGGAAATCCAGGAACGCGACGAGCGTGACAGCCAGCGCTCAGTCGCCCCGCTGAAGCCGGCTGCGGATGCCATCATCCTGGACTCCACCAGCCTCAGCATCGACGAAGTCCAGGACAAGATCCTCGAAGCCTTCGCCGCCCTCGGCCTGGACGACTGAAGTCCCGGCTCGATGAAAACGCCGCAGTCACTGACTGCGGCGTTTTTGTTTGGCTATGTCTGCTTCAGTTGAAGGGAGCGCCCTGGCCTGAGGCGTTCAGATCTCCGTGTACGCCTGATGCTTCCTTCTTCCCCGCCCCCGCTTTGGCGGGCGCGTGCTCCCTCACTGCTTGCGCAGGTCGATCGCCGGTACCTTCTGGCCGTCGAACAGTTCCACCGGATGGCGCGGCAGGATGGCCGGGCGGCCTTCCTTGTCGTGCTCGCCGACGATGCGGATGTCGTTGTACTTCTTCCCGGACAGGGCGGCGAGGCCGGCACGGTCGCGAACCACGGTCGGCCGCAGGAAGACCATCAGGTTGCGCTTCACGTGGGTGTCGCGGGTGGAGCGGAACAATCGGCCGAGGATCGGGATGTCGCCCAGCAGCGGTACCTTGGAGTCGGTCTGGGTGATGTCGTCCTGGATCAGGCCGCCCAGCACGATCACCTGGCCGTCCTCGGCGAGGATGGTGCTTTTGATCGAGCGCTTGTTGGTGATCAGGTCGACCGCCTGGGCGGTGAGGGTGGCGGTCGGAGCGATGGAGGAGATTTCCTGCTCGATTTCCAGGCGCAGGGTTGCGCCTTCGTTGATGTGTGGGGTCACCTTCAGGGTCACGCCGATGTCCTGGCGTTCGATGGTGGTGAAGGGGTTGTTGGCGCCGGAAGCGTCGGTGGTGAAGGTGCCGGTCTGGAAGGGCACGTTCTGGCCCACGAGGATCTCCGCCTTCTGGTTGTCCAGGGTCAGCAGGCTCGGGGTGGATAGCAGGTTGCTCCTGCTGTTCGCCGAGAGCGCGGTGATCAGTGCGGCGAAATGGTCGGTACCGATGCCGATGATGGCGCCGTCCGGCAGAGTGTCAGGAATTTCGTCGTCGCGGATGGCATTGAGCACGGTGCCGACCGACAGCCCGGTATTGCCGAAGTTGACCCCGCCCAGGCCGCCGGTGTTGCCGCGGGCGTCCACCGCCCACTGCACGCCGAGGGCTTCGGTGATATCGCCGGAAATCTCCACGATGGCCGCTTCCACCATCACCTGGGCGCGGGGCACGTCGAGCTGGCGGACGATGTCCTCCATGGCGGCGACTACATCCGGCTCGGCCAGCATCACCAGGGCGTTCAGGCTTTCGTCGGCGCGGATCAGGATGTTCTGCGGCTTGCCGCCGCCGACAGCGGCACCACTTTCGGCACCGCCTTCCCCGTTCACCAGGCCTTCGGAAATCTCGCCCAGGGTTTCAGCCAGGCTCTTGGCATCGTTGTGGCGCAGGCGGATCACGCGGGTATTGGCCGAGCGTGAGGTCGGCGTGTCCAGGGATTGTGCCAGGGCCGCCAGTTTCGCCCGGGCCGACGGCGGGCCGAGGATGATCAGGCGGTTAGTGCGGGCATCGGCGATCACCTGGGTGCCGGAAGCGCCCTTGGACTGGCCGCGGTTCAGCGAAGCATTGAGCACTTCGGCGGCGTCCATCACCCAGGCGTGCTTGAGGTTGAGGACGGTGTAGTCGCGGTCGCCCTTCTGGTCGAGCTGGCGCATCAGGTCTTCGATGCGGGCGATGTTGGCGGCGCGGTCGCTGATGATCAGGGCGTTGCTCGAGGTCACGGCGGCAAGGTGGCCGTACTGGGGGACCAGCGGTCGAATCAGCGGGATGAGCTCCGTCACCGGAGTGTGCTGCACCTGGATCACGCGGGTCTCCAGGCTTTTGGCGTCGGAGCGGGTGCTGCCGGCCTCGGCCTTGGCTTCGGCGTTGGGAATGATCCGCGCCTGGTCGCCCTGGGCGACCACGCTGAAGCCGTGGGTGGCCATTACCGAGAGGAACAGCTGATAGACCTCGTTGATCCCCAGTGGCGTTTTCGACACCACGCTGACCTGGCCCTTTACCCGCGGGTCGACGATGAAGGTCTCGCCGGTGATGTCGGCGATCTGGTCGATGAATTCGCGAATGTCGGCGTCCTTGAGGTTGATGGTCCAGGCATCCTGCTGGTGCTGCGCGCTGCCCGGCGCGGTGGTCGGCTGGGCCGCGTACAGGGGCAGGGGCGCGGCCAGCATTCCGGTGGCGATCAGGGCGAGCGTGAGGCGCGAGAGAGTCGGGGTCATCGTGTCATTCGCTTTCCTGGGGCGGTTCGGCGGAAGGTTCGGTGGCGGTGTTTTCCGGGTCTTCCATCTGTTGGCGCAGTTTCTCCATGCGCTCGCGCAATTCGGCGGCGTTGTCTTCCTGCAGGCCAGTGAGTTCGTCGATCACCGTGGCGGACGATTCGTCCGGGCTGGCACCGACGGCGGTGAAGCGTGAGCGCGGTTCGGGGAAACTGAGACTTTCCAGGCGCCCGTTGCGTTCGATCTCGACGTGAGCGCGATACACCGCATGCAGCCTGACGCCACCGGTAATTTCGTCGCCGGAGGTGAAGCGACGGGGTTTGTCGCCTTCGAACTGGATGATGGCCGTGGACTTGTCCGGCTGCTTATGGACGAAGCTGCCGAGCAGGGTCAGGCGCAGATTGGTGGTGGGCGGCGGGCCGCTTGGCTGGGCTATCGGGGCTGGACCGAACAATGGCTCGAGGTTCTGCAGCGGCTGGGCGGTGGCCAGTTGTGTGCCCTGCTGCTCCGGCGTGCGGGCGGGAGCCTGGACCAGGCGCAGCCATTCCCGGGTCTGCCAGGCAAAGCTGGCAGCCATGGCCAGGACCAGCAATGCGCCGACGAGGGCTGGCGCATGGCGTTGCAGCCAGTGCGCGGAATCCGGGGCTTGCAAGTGGGTCCAACTCCTAAGGCGGTATCGTTTTTCTGGTTTTTTGTTTTGGCAGAACCGCTTTGATCATAGCAGCGCCTTCGAGGGCAATGCTTGGCCGCACGGATGATGTTGCGACATGGTCGCTGTGCTAAAGATATCGGTGAATTTTTACGGCTTTAGGTGGCGTTGTTCACACCCATCATAAGAATCGGACAGCAGCGCTGCGCAATCGTCAGATTGCGCTGCAATACTCACTTTCGGACCCATCTGAAACAGGCACCCACGGATGAACCCACCTCTCGCTGAAGCCCCGCTGCGGCGGCTCCCATTCGGATTTGCCAAGCGGCACGGCGTGTTGTTGCTGGATGGGGTGGAGCCCTGCCTGGCCCATCGTCCCGGTGTCGAGCTGGTGGCCCTGGCCGAGGCGCGGCGTTTCGCCGGGCGCAGCCTGCCACTCAGGCCGCTGACCGGCGATGCCTTCGAACAGGCCCTGGCCCAGGCCTATCAGCATGATTCCTCCGCAGCCATGCAACTGGCCGAAGACCTCGGCGGCAGCCTGGACCTCGCCGCCCTGGCCGAGCAGATTCCGGAAACCGAGGACCTGCTGGAGCAGGAGGACGACGCGCCGATCATCCGCCTGATCAACGCCATCCTCGGCGAGGCGATCAAGGAGAACGCCTCGGATATCCATCTGGAAACCTTCGAGAAGCGCCTGGTGGTGCGTTTTCGCGTCGACGGCATTCTCCGCGAAGTGCTGGAGCCCAAGCGCGAACTGGCGGCCCTGCTGGTATCGCGGATCAAGGTGATGGCGCGGCTGGATATCGCCGAGAAGCGCATTCCCCAGGACGGACGCATTTCCCTGCGGGTGGCCGGACGTGAAGTGGACATCCGCGTCTCCACGCTGCCGTCGGCCAATGGCGAGCGCGTGGTGCTGCGTCTGCTGGACAAGCAGGCCGGGCGCCTGACCTTGCAGCACCTGGGCATGAGCGCGCGTGACCGCGAACTGCTGGAAGAAACGGTGCGCCGCCCCCACGGCATCCTGCTGGTCACCGGCCCCACCGGCTCGGGCAAGACCACCACCCTGTACGCCAGCCTGGTCACCCTCAACGACCGCACGCGCAACATCCTCACCGTCGAAGACCCGATCGAATACCACATCGAGGGCATCGGCCAGACCCAGGTCAACCCCAAGGTGGACATGACCTTCGCCCGCGGCCTGCGCGCCATCCTGCGCCAGGACCCGGACGTGGTGATGGTGGGCGAGATCCGCGACCAGGAGACTGCCGAGATCGCCGTGCAGGCCTCGCTGACCGGCCACCTGGTGCTTTCCACCCTGCACACCAACAGTGCCATTGGCGCCATCACCCGCCTGGTGGATATGGGCGTCGAGCCTTTCCTGCTTTCCTCTTCCCTGCTGGGCGTGCTGGCCCAGCGCCTGGTGCGGGTGCTCTGCCCCCACTGCAAGGAGGCCTATCAGCCGGATGCCGCCGAATGCCGGCTGCTCGGCGCGGAGGTGGACAGGGCGCCGCTCCTGCATCGCGCCCGTGGCTGCGCGGAATGCCATCAGCAGGGCTATCGGGGGCGGACCGGCATCTACGAACTGGTGGTGTTCGACGATCACATGCGCAGCCTGATCCACAGCGTCGCCTCCGAGCAGGAAATGATTCGCCACGCGCGGCAATCCAGCCCGAGCATCCGTGACGACGGCCGGCGCAAGGTATTGGAGGGCATCACCACGGTGGAAGAAGTGCTGCGGGTCACCCAGGAAGAGTAAATGGCCGCATTCGAATACCTCGCACTCGACGCCAGGGGCCGCCAGCAGAAGGGCGTGCTCGAAGCCGACAGCGCCCGCCAGGTGCGCCAGTTGCTGCGCGAGCGCCAGCTGGCACCGCTGGAAGTGCGCGCCACCCGCGTTCGCGAGCAGGCCGAGCGGGGCCGCTTCAGCCTTGCGCGGGGCCTGTCCGCCCGTGACCTGGCCCTGGTGACGCGGCAGCTCGCGACCCTGGTGCAGGCGGCGCTGCCCATTGAGGAGGCGCTGCGGGCGGCGGCTGCGCAATCCGGCAGTCCGCGTATCCAGTCGATGTTGCTGGCGGTGCGTGCGCGGGTGCTGGAAGGCCACAGCCTGGCGAGCAGCCTGCGGGAATTCCCTTCGGCCTTCCCCGAGCTCTATCGCGCCACGGTGGCCGCCGGCGAGCACGCCGGCCACCTGGGGCCGGTGCTGGAACAACTGGCCGATTACACCGAGCAACGCCAGCAGTCGCGCCAGAAGATCCAGCTGGCGCTGCTCTATCCGGTGATCCTGATGTGCGCGTCGTTGGCGATCGTCGCCTTCCTGCTGGGGTTCGTCGTGCCCGACGTGGTCAAGGTGTTCATCGACTCGGGGCAGACCCTGCCCCTGCTCACTCGTGGCCTGATCGCCCTGAGCGACCTGGTCAAGCACTGGGGCTGGCTGATGCTCCTGGTGCTGGGCATGGCCTTGGTCGGCGCGCGCTGGGCATTGCGCGATCCGAACCTGCGCCAGCGCTGGCATGCCCTGGTGTTGCGCATTCCCCTGGTGGGACGGCTGGTGCGTGCCACCGATACCGCGCGCTTCGCCTCCACCCTGGCGATCCTCACCCGCAGTGGCGTGCCGCTGGTGGAGGCCCTTGGCATCGGCGCCGAGGTGATCGCCAACCGGGTGATTCGCGCCCATGTGGTGGTGGCGGCGCAGAAAGTCCGTGAAGGCGGCAGCCTGACCCGCGCCCTGGAAGTCAGCGGCCAGTTTCCGCCGATGATGCTGCACATGATCGCCAGCGGCGAACGTTCCGGCGAACTGGATCAGATGCTCGCCCGCACCGCGCGCAACCAGGAAAACGACCTGGCCGCCAGCATCGCCTTGCTGGTCGGGCTTTTCGAACCGTTCATGCTGGTGGTCATGGGGGCGGTGGTGCTGATGATCGTCCTCGCCATCCTGCTGCCTATCCTTTCTCTCAACCAACTCGTGGGGTAATCGCGTGAATCTGCGCCGTAGTCAGTCGGGCTTTACGCTCATCGAAATCATGGTCGTGGTAGTCATCCTCGGCATCCTCGCCGCGCTGGTGGTGCCGCAGGTGATGAATCGGCCCGACCAGGCCAAGGTCACGGTGGCCAAGGGCGACATCAAGGCCATCGGCGCCGCCCTGGACATGTACAAGTTGGACAACTTCGCCTATCCCAGCACCCAGCAGGGCCTGGAAGCCCTGGTGAGCCGGCCGTCCGGCAACCCGCCGGCGAAGAACTGGAACAAGGACGGCTACCTGAAGAAACTGCCGGTGGACCCGTGGGGCAACCCGTACCAGTACCTGTCGCCGGGCAGCAAAGGTGCATACGACCTCTATTCGCTGGGGGCCGATGGCAAGGAAGGCGGTAGCGACAACGACGCCGACATCAGCAACTGGGACAACTGATGAGACGCGGGCGCCTGGGTGGCTCCAGCCGGATGTCCGGCGCCCCGGCATCCGCGGGTTTCACCCTGATCGAAATCCTCGTGGTGATGGTGGTCATCGCCTGCATGGCCGGTCTGGCGGTGGTCAGCGCCGGCGTCGCCGGTCCCGCCCGTGAACTCACCCATGAAGCCGATCGTCTCGCCGGGCTGATCGGCGTGCTCGCCGACGAGGCCGTGCTGGACAACCGCGAGTATGGCCTGCGTGTGGAGCGGGACCGCTACCAGGTCTTCTACTACGACGAGGCCAGCGCCCGCTGGCAGGCGCTGGCCGACGGTGCCCGCCAGTTGCCGGAGTGGGCCGAACTGGCCATCGAACTGGACGGCGAGTCCCTGGTGCTGCCGACGCCAGCCAAGGACGGGAAGCAGGGCAAGGATGCGAAGACGGCCCCGCCGGTGCCGCAACTGATCATTCTTTCCAGCGGCGAGATCAGCCCCTTCCGCCTGGAAGTGGGCGAGCGGCGCAGGGACGGCCTGCGCCTGCAGCTTTCCAGCGACGGATTCCGTCTGCCCCGTGTCGAGGCAGTGGCTGGCAGGGGGCGCACCGGATGAGAAGCAGCCGCGCGTTCACCCTGATCGAGGTGCTGGTGGCGCTGGCCATTTTCGCGGTGGTCGCCGCCAGCGTCCTCACCGCCAGCGCGCGCAGCCTGCAGATCGCTGCACGCCTGGAAGACAAGACCCTGGCGATGTGGATCGCCGACAACCGCCTGGCCGAGCTCCAGTTGCGTGAAACGCCACCCTCCAACGGCAAGGACAAGGGCGAGCTGGATTACGGCGGGCGCCGCTGGGAATGGCAAAGCGAAGTGGAAGGCACCAGTGACCCGGCCCTGCGCCGGGTCACCCTCTGGGTGGCACCACGCCCGACCCGGGGCGCCGGCGTTGGCAAGCTGGAGGATCGCGCCAGCGTACGCCTGGTGGGCTTTATCGGGAGCACGCCATGAAACGCGCGGCGGGCTTCACCTTGCTGGAGCTGCTGATCGCCATCGCCATCTTTGCGCTGCTGGCGATAGGCACCTGGCGAATGCTTGGCGCGGTTCTCGACTCCGACGAAGCGACACGGGTGCAGGAGCAGCAGTTGCGTGAGCTGGTGCGCGCGATCTCCGCTTTCGAGCGGGATATCCGCCAGGTGGTTTCCCGCCCCGTCCGCGATGCCTATGGCGAGTCCCGAGCTGCGCTACTGGGGGCGCGGGAAGGTGGCAACGACAACCTGGAGCTCACCCGCAATGGCTGGCGAAACCCGACCGGGATGCAGCGCTCGCGCCTGCAGAGGGTGCGTTGGCAGCTCTCCGGCGAGCGCCTGGAACGGCGCTACTGGACGGTGCTGGACCAGGCCCAGGACAGCCTGCCGCGCGTCCAGAACGCGCTGGATGGGGTCACCTCGATGAAATTGCGCTACATGGACGACAGTGGCGACTGGCAGAACAGCTGGCCGCCGGCCGGCCTGCCGGAGGATGAAGGTCTGGACCGCCTGCCACGCGCCCTGGAACTGACCCTGGAGCACCGCCGCTATGGTGAGCTGCGCCGGGTGCTGCGCCTGGTGGAAACCCCGCCGAGGCAGCTGCAGCAGGCCGGAGGCAGCCAGCCGGACGAGGAGCAGCAGAATCCGCAGAACCCGCAGGGCAGCCAGCAAGGTGGCAACCAGGAGCAGCCGCAATGAAGCGCCAGGCGGGCGTCGCCTTGCTCACCGTGCTGCTGGTGGTCGCGGTGGTCACAGTGGTTTGCGCCGGCCTGATCGCCCGCACCCAGTTGTCCATCCGTTCCAGCGGCAATGAACTGCACAGCCGCCAGGCGGCCCAGTACGCCCTCGGCGGCGAGGCCCTGGCCGAAGCCATTCTCGTGCGCGACCTGCGCCAGGGCGATCCACGGACACCGGTGGATCACCTGGGCGAGGCCTGGGCGCTGCCCCTCACCACCTTCAAGCTGGATGACGGCGGCTCGCTCAGCGTGCGCATCGAAGACCCGAGCGGCCGCTTCAACCTCAACAGCCTGGTGCGGGACGGCCAGCTCAACGAGCGCAGCATTCGCCAGTTTCGTCGCCTGCTGCAGCGCCTGGAAATCGAGGCTCCCTACACCGAGCGGCTGGTGGACTGGCTCGACCCTGACCAGGAGCCCTTCGGCCCCAATGGCGCTGAAGACAACCAGTACCTGCTGTTGCAGCCGCCCTATCGTGCGGCCAATCACGCCATGGGCGATGTGTCCGAGCTGCGCCTGGTGCTAGGCATGACGGAGCAGGACTACCGCAAGCTGCTGCCTTACGTCACCGTGCTGCCGCCGAACGCACCGCTCAACGTCAACACCGCCAACGCGCTGGTGCTGTCCACCCTGGCCGACAACCTCGACGCCGCCAGCGGCGGATTGCTGATGGCAGCGCGGGGCACCACGGGCTTTCGCAGCCTGGATGCCTTCCTCGGTCAACCGGCACTGGCCGGGATGGGGCTGGAGGCTCAGGGACTGGCGGTGGGCAGTCAGTATTTCAACGTGATCAGCGAGGTTCGCCTCGCCGGTCGCCGCCAGGTTCTGGTCAGTACCCTGCAGCGCGGCAGCGACGGCAAGGTACGGGTTCTCTCTCGCGATCTCGGGCAGGGCGGATTGCCGCCGGCGCCCGTCAAGGAGCCGCAGTCATGACACAGGCTTGTATCTTCCTCCCGGTGGCCGCCTGTACCCAGCTGGACACCGAACTGGAAGTGCTGCTCTGGCAAGGAGGCACGGGCCGTCGCCTGCCATTGGCCAGGGCGCTGGAAGAGGTGGCGCCGCCCTGGCGCCTGATCCTGCCGGTGGAGGCGGTGACCTGTTGCGCGGTCCGCCTGCCTACCCGCAAGGGCCGCTGGTTACGCCAGGCATTGCCTTACGCGGTGGAGGAGCTGCTGGCCGATGAGGTGGAAAGCTTCCACCTCGGGCTGGGTGGAGCCTTGGCCGATGGCCGGCACCGGGTGTTCGCGGTGCGTCGAGCCTGGCTGGCAGGCTGGATGGACCTGGCCGGCAAGCTCGGCCCGGCGCCTGTGGCCATCCATGTCGATGCCGACCTGCTGCCGGAACAGGGCACCCAGTTGCTCTGGCTGGATCAGCGCTGGCTGCTGGGCGGTGAAGGCGGCGCCCGGCTCGCTTTCGCGGAAGCCGACTGGCCCGTCCTGAAGGACGCCTGCGTTGCGCCCCGCAGCGGCCATGCACCCGCTGACCGCCAGGTACTGGATGGCGTCGACGAGTGGCGCGATGAAGGCGATGCCCATGGCTGGCTGGCGGCGCAGAAGGGCTGCGACCTGGCCCAGGGAGAATTCACCCTGGTGGAGGAACGCCAGCGCTGGTCGCGCTGGAAGCCACTGCTGGGGCTGGTGGGTTTGTGGCTGTTGCTGCAGTGGGGCTTCAACCTGGTCCAGGCCTGGCAACTGCAGCGTCAGGGCGACACTTACGCGGCTGCCAACGAAAGCCTCTATCGCGAGCTGTTTCCCCAGGACAGCAAGCTGGTGAACCTGCGGGCCCAGTTCGACCAGCACCTGGCCGAGGGCTCTACCTCGGGTCAGGGCCGTCTGCTGGCACTGCTCGGCCAGGCGGCCCAGGCGCTGATCAGCGAAGGCGCGCAGGTGAGGGTGCAGCAACTGGATTTCAGCGAGACACGGGGCGACCTCGCGTTGCAGGTACAGGCACCGGGTTTCGATGCTCTGGAGCGCCTGCGCGAGCGCCTGATCGGCAGCGGGCTTTCCGTACAGATGGGTTCGGCCAGCCGTGACGACAGCGGCGTCAGCGCGCGCCTGGTGATAGGAGGATGAAGATGCTCGATGCAATCAAGGCGCCCCTGCAGACGCAGTGGCAGGCTTCGTCCCTCGGTGTTCGCTGGCGCGCGCTGCCGGCCAGGGACCGCACGGCGTTGCTGGGGCTCGGCCTGTTCCTTGGCCTGGTCCTGCTCTATCTGTTGCTCTGGTTGCCGGCCGAGCGCCGTCTGGCCAGCGCCCGCGAGTACTTCGAGGCCCAGCGCAGCCTGCATGCCTATCTGCAGCAGCGTGCTCCCGAGGCGCGATCGCTTCAGAGCCAGCCGCGGAGCCAGGTGGACCCGGAGCGCCTGCAGGGGCTGGTGACCGCCAGCGCCGCCGAACAGGGGCTGGCCGTCGAGCGTGTCGACAGCGATGCGCCCGGCTCGGTGCAGGTGAGCCTGCAGCCTGCCGCGTTTCCCGGCCTCCTGCGCTGGTTCGGCGTGCTGGAAGGGCAGGGGGTTCGCATCGACGAAGCCGGGCTGGACCGTAATGAAGATGGCCGCGTCGCTGCGCGTGTATCGCTGAAGGTAGGGAGCTGATTGCGCCCCGGCATCGTGCATGTGCACCGTCCTGGTGCGCGTTGCGCTGTGAGGAACAGGGTCAAGAGGCGCGCCTTCAGAAAAAATCCATACAGGGTGTTGACTTAGCGAAGCCCTCTGCGTAAATTGCGCGCCTCGCAAGGCGATGGGTGATTAGCTCAGCCGGGAGAGCATCTGCCTTACAAGCAGAGGGTCGGCGGTTCGATCCCGTCATCACCCACCATTCCTTGTGAATTTCGGACGCAAGTCCGGCCGACGCGCAGCGGTAGTTCAGTCGGTTAGAATACCGGCCTGTCACGCCGGGGGTCGCGGGTTCGAGTCCCGTCCGCTGCGCCATATTTCCCATGTTCGAGTCGCTCGGACATGAGGCGGCAAGGTCCACAGGGCCGGGTCGCCAGACGATGCAAAGGTTTCACCGGACGCAAGTCCAGCCGACACGCAGCGGTAGTTCAGTCGGTTAGAATACCGGCCTGTCACGCCGGGGGTCGCGGGTTCGAGTCCCGTCCGCTGCGCCATATAGAGAAGCCCTCAGGTAGCGATACCTGGGGGCTTTTTCTTTTCTCTCTTGCGCATTTTTCGATTCTGCTCCCCAGAAGTCATTTTCCGGTCACCTGGGATGGTTACCTTCCTTGCACGGGTTTTGTTTCCTTGAACCCTGTCGAAACCGGGAGGAGCGCGCGATGGACGACTACCAGGAAGAAATTCTCGATTTTCACGCTGGCGAGCAGGACCCGCTGGAGCCGGCGGACGACGCCACCGAAATGTGATCAGCCTGCTTGGCGCTGGGCGCGGCGGAACTCGCCCGGCGTGCTGCCGCTCCAGCGCTTGAAGGCACGTTGGAAGGCTTCCGCTGAGGCAAAACCGAGCAGGTAGGCGATTTCGCCGAAGGCCAGTTCGGTGTCGCGGATGTAAGCCATGGCCAGGTCGCGGCGGGTTTCATTGAGGATGGCGCGGTATTGGGTGCCTTCCTCGGCCAGCTTGCGGCGCAGGGTCCAGCTGGGCATCTGCAGGCGCGCCGCCACTTCTTCCAGATCGGGTTCCCGTCCGTGCAGCAGCGGCCCCAGCAACTGGGTGATGCGCTCGCGCAGGCTGCGGGTGCGGGTCAGCTGCAGCAGCTCCCTTTCGCAGATATCCAGCAATTGCCGCCAGGTGCCGGGGCAGTGTTCGCGGCCGCGCAGCGCCAGGGTGTCCTGGGACAGGCGCAACTGATTGGCGCCCGCCTCGAACTCCACCGGACATCCGAAATGCTCGGCATAGCGCTCGGCATAGTCCGGCGCGGCGAATTCGATTTCGACTTTCTCGACGCGGATGCCAGTGCCGGCCAACTGGCTCAGATGGCTCTGCCAGCCCGCCAGAACCGAGTCCACCACGAAGCGGTTATAGGCGTTGTACGGGCTGATGGAATAGAAACGCAGCCAGGCGCCCTTGCGGTCTTCGTGGAAGCTGGACTGGCCTCGGTAGTTGCTGGCGTAGAGTCGTTCGAAACGGGTCAGGGCGCGGGCGGCTTCCCGCAGATTGGGCGCCTGCTCCGCGCAGACGCCGGTCAGGCCCAGGTGGCCGAGGCGGCTGAGGCGACCCATGGCCAGGCCCAGGGCAGGGTCGCCGCAGAGCTGGATGGCGGCATGGCCAAGGCGCATGTAGCGCGGGATCGACAGGCGTCCGTGGGGATCGGCGAAGCGCGCGGCATCCAGGCCGAAGCGTTCCAGCAGTTCCGTCGGGGACTGGCCGGCCTGCTCCAGGGCCGCGGCCAGACTGTGGACGAAGTTGACCGAAAGATCGCCCAGCTTCACCCGTTGCGTTTTCATCGGGCACCCAGCCAGGCATTCAGCAGATGGCTGCCCGGCGCCTGGCTGGCCTGCGCGGCGCCCGTTGGGGTCAGCACGCTGCCGGTCGGCGCGTTGTGCAGGGGCCAGAGCCGGCCACGGAGGAAGAGCGTTTCGCTGGCGCTGGTCTGGCCGTCGCTCAGGGTGACCTCGCTCTGCGGATAGCCCGAAGCCCAGCTGCGGGTAATGGTTACCTGGCCGCTGGCGGTCTGCAGCTCCTGGCGCGATTCGTGGCGGGTGCTCTGTGGCCAGGGCTGGCTGAAGGGCTCGCCGAGCAGGCTGCCGTCCGGGGAGAAGGCCAGGGCCAGGTTGTAGAGGCCGCCGTGGCCGCTGCGCAGTTTGCCTTCCTTGAAGTAGGGCGAAGGCAGGAGGATGGAGCCGGCGAGGAGGGTGACCCGATATTCGCCGGCCAGGCGGCTGAACAGCTTCTGGTAGTCCCGCGCCATGCGTCGGGCCTTGGCGCGCAGCAGGGCTTCCTCCAGGTCCTGGCCCTGGAGGTACAGGCGGCCGAGCAGGGTCGGGTGGCTGAGGGTGAGCAGCCGGCTGCCTTCGGCGAAGGTGCGGGCCTGATAGAGGTTGTGCTTTTCGTCCCGCAGCAGCAGCCAGGTGCCGATGTGGTCCGGCAGGGCGACCACGGTCCGTTCGTTGAGCAGGCCCCGGGCGCGGGCCTGGTCGAGGGCCGCCACGAGCTTCATGCGCAACAGGTCGGGGTCGCGGTAGTCGCTGGGGTAGAGCTCCGGGCGGATCACCAGCAGGTTGCCGCTCGCGCTGGCCGCACCGACATCGCTGGCCAGGCTGGCGCGCAGATCGGACAGGTAGTGGATGCGCGGGCGTTCGCCGGTCCATACCGCATAGGCGGTCAGGCAGCTCACCAGGATGGCGGCGATCAGGGGCGTCAGCAGTTTGCGCATGGAATGTCCGGGGCGTGGGAATGCCGATCAGGGTAGGGGACGCACTGCCGATTGCCAAGGGTCGCTGTCATTTTCGATCAGTAACTTGTCAATTCCGATCATTGAGCGGGCGGGGGCGGCTCTTTATCGTCTGCCCCATAACCGACTCCTGCCCGCAGAGGCCAGGGGCACTTTCGTGAATAGCACCGCCTGTTGTGGAGGAACCATGACCGCCACCCGTTACCCGCACCTGCTCGCGCCCCTCGATCTGGGCTTCACCACCCTGCGCAACCGCACCCTGATGGGCTCCATGCACACCGGCCTGGAAGAGAAGCCCCACGGTTTCGAGCGTATGGCGGCCTATTTCGCCGAGCGCGCCCGTGGCGGCGTCGGCCTGATGGTGACCGGCGGCATCGGCCCGAACGCCGAAGGCAGCGTCTATGCCGGCGCGGCCAAGCTGACCACCGAGGAAGAGGCCGAGAAGCACAGGATCGTCACCCGTGCGGTGCACGAGGCGGGCGGCAAGATCTGCATGCAGATCCTCCACGCCGGCCGTTATGCCTACAACCCCAAGCAGGTCGCGCCGTCGGCCATCCAGGCGCCGATCAACCCGTTCAAGCCGAACGAGCTGGACGAAGAGGGCATCGAAAAGCAGATCCGGGATTTCGTCACCTGTTCCATGCTGGCGCAGAAGGCCGAGTACGACGGCGTCGAGATCATGGGTTCCGAGGGTTACTTCATCAACCAGTTCCTCGCCGCCCACACCAACCAGCGTACCGACCGCTGGGGTGGCAGCTTTGATAACCGCATGCGCCTGCCGGTGGAGATCGTCCGCCGTGTGCGCGAGGCCGTGGGCCCGAACTTCATCATCATCTTCCGTCTGTCGATGCTCGACCTGGTGGAAGGCGGCAGCACCTGGGACGAGATCGTCACCCTGGCCAAGGCCATCGAAGCGGCAGGTGCGACCCTCATCAACACCGGCATCGGCTGGCACGAGGCGCGCATCCCGACCATCGCCACCAAGGTGCCGCGTGCGGCCTTCACCAAGGTCACTGCCAAGCTCAAGGGCGAGGTGAAGATTCCGCTGATCACCACCAACCGCATCAATACCCCGGAAGTGGCCGAGCAGGTCCTGGCCGAAGGCGACGCCGACATGGTGTCCATGGCCCGTCCGTTCCTCGCCGACCCGGACTTCGTCAACAAGGCCGCTGAAGGCCGCGCCGACGAGATCAACACCTGCATCGGTTGCAACCAGGCCTGCCTGGACCACACCTTCGGCGGCAAGCTGACCACCTGCCTGGTGAACCCGCGCGCCTGCCATGAAACCGAACTGAACTACATCCCGGTCACCCAGGCGAAGAAGATCGCCGTGGTCGGTGCCGGCCCGGCGGGTCTCGCCGCGGCCACCGTCGCCGCCGAGCGTGGCCACAGCGTGACCCTGTTCGACGCCGCCGGCGAGATCGGCGGCCAGTTCAACGTGGCCAAGCGCGTGCCGGGCAAGGAGGAGTTCTTCGAGACCTTGCGCTACTTCAAGCGCAAGCTGGAAACCACCGGTGTCGATCTGCGCCTGAACACCCGTGCCTCGGTCGAGGACCTGGCCGGGGGCGGCTACGACGAAATCATCCTGGCCACCGGCATCCGCCCGCGGACTCCGGAGATTCCCGGCATCGACCACCCGAAGGTGATCGGCTACCTGGACGCCATCCTCGAGCGCAAGCCGGTCGGGCAGAAGGTGGCGGTGATCGGCGCCGGCGGCATCGGTTTCGACGTGTCCGAGTTCATCACTCACAAGGGTGAATCCACCAGCCTCTCCCGCGAAGCCTTCTGGAAGGAGTGGGGCATCGACGACGCCCTGGAGGCCCGTGGCGGTATCGCCGGGATCAAGGCCCAGCCCCATGCGCCGGCGCGCCAGGTGTTCCTGCTGCAGCGCAAGAAGAGCAAGGTGGGCGACGGCCTGGGCAAGACCACCGGCTGGATCCACCGCACCGGCCTGAAGAACAGGCAGGTACAGATGCTCAACGCCGTGGAATACCTCAAGGTGGACGACGCCGGCCTGCACATCCGTGTGGCCGAGGGCGAACCCCAGGTGCTGCCGGTGGATACCGTGATCGTCTGCGCCGGCCAGGACCCGCTGCGCGATCTGCACGAGGGCCTGGTAGCGGCCGGCCAGAGCGTGCACCTGATCGGTGGTGCCGACGTCGCGGCCGAACTGGACGCCAAGCGCGCCATCAACCAAGGCTCGCGCCTCGCCGCCGAGCTCTGAAAGCCAGAACAGGATTTGCTGCGCGTCGGTTCTGCTTTGTTGAAAATCGCCTCGGAATGCTCATTTAGCATCCGTAAACTGCGCTTCCTCGGCGGTTTTCGCCTAGCAGCCCGCTAGCTCGCGAAATCCTGTCCAGGCTTTTGTCCTCCAACCGCCCGGTTTTTTGCCGGGCGGTTTCGTTTCAAGCTCCAACCAGGTCACAGTTCTGCCTTGCCGCTGGTCCGACAGGTGGCGGCGGCAGGGCTCTGCCAACCCAGTCACATTGCTCGGCGACTAATATCCCCTAGACTTTTCTACAGTCCGGATGAGTGTGTGCGGACGAAAGAGCCGTATCATCAACCCCCCATCAACCCCGTCGTGATTCACCGCGCAGAACCAGAGGTAGAGCGATGAGCATGCTGAAGAAGCCGCAAACGGTGGAAGCCGTCGTGTTCTTCAATGAACGCGGCATCTGCAAGCAGATGCTCTACTCGGAATTCGAAGCCATTCTCGACGGCGTGGTCGGCTTGCCGGAGTTCGCCGACTGCCAGATGCGGCTGACCTATCTGATGATCACCCCACGCCTGCAGGTTCGCGCGGCGGTCTTCTTCTATCTCGACTTCGACGAAGAGGGCCGTGCCGATACCGGCTGGAACCTGCCGCTGCGGCAACTGGCCGAGCGCGCCGGTCGTGGTCCCGACCTTGGCGCCGGCCCCATTCGCCTGGCCTGCCGCAGCCAATGCCCGGTGTCCTGGCAGCAGATGCACCTGTGGGACCCGTGCCTGAATTCCGCTCGCAATGACCTGGTGCTGCTGCGCGACGCCATCAAGCTCAACACCCTCGGCGTGCTGGTGGAAGAAGAACTGCCCAAGGTGCTGGACGCCGAACGGCTGCAGGTGGCGCCGGAAGACAGCTGGTACGCACCGCCGGAAGTCACCAGGGAAATGGCCGAGCAACTGGCCGAGAAAATGGAAAAGGAGCACCGCCTGAAGACCGCCCAGCTGGTCCGCCAGCAGCGCCTTCGCCTCAGCTCCCTCAGTCAGCAGAACGAAGAAGCCATCGCGCGCGTGCGCCAGGCCGCCGACCAGAACCATTCGGCGTTGCAGGAGCAGATCCGTGCCCTGCAGCACGCCTTGCGGGAGCAGGAAGAGGCCAATGCCAGGCTGCGTGCCGAACTCGAAAGCGAGGCGGAGCGCCATCAGGCCAGCCGTGAGGAAATGAACCTGCAATTGCGCGCCCTGGAGCGTCACGGGCGCACCGAGGCCGACATCCTTCGCGCCCAGTTCGAGAATGAGCTGCAAGCGCGGGTCGAGGTCGCCGTAGCCGAATATCGCGAGCAGCTGGCCGTCCGCGATGTCGAGCTGGCCTATCGCGACCAGCTGGACGCCCAGCTCCAGACCGAACTCAATTACCTGCGCCAGAAATGCCAGGCGCTGGAATCCCAGTCCGGGCAGCAGATGCTGGAGCGCCTGGCCGAGCTGGGCGTCGTATTCGTGGTCTACCACCCCGGTGCCGGCCACCTGACCATTCCGCTGGCGGACATCGCCCGTTACCAGGACAACCCCCTGGCCTACGCCGCTGCCAAGTGCTTCGTCTCCGAGGAGCAGTACCGCCAGTGGCTGGCCCACTACCAGCAGCCCACCTGCGAGGCGAGCCTGTCCAGCGGAGAGCGTTGCAGCATGCCGATCGACCGCATCGAAGCCCCCAGCCGCTTCGTCGCCGGCGAATCCAACTGCTGTCCCCGACATCGCTCGGGAGGGCGCTTGCGCACCGCCGGTTGAGCGCAAGCGCCCCCGCACCTGATTTATCCTTGCGCCCCTTGCCGGACGCCAACGGACCTGACCTTGCCCCTGTGCCTGCCTGACTGGAACCCCCGAACCGCGCTCGAGCCCTTGCGCCTGCCCTGGCTGGAGGCGGCCGGGCTGGAGCTGGCCGTGCTGCGGCTGGATGCACTGGACCCGCTGGTTTCCGGCAACAAGTGGTTCAAGCTGGCGCCCTGGCTGGCCAGGGCCGCGGACGATGGCGCCGAAGGCGTGATCAGCCTGGGCGGCGCCCACTCCAATCATCTGCACGCGCTGGCCGCAGCGGGGGCGCGTTTCGGTTTTCCCACCGTCGGCCTGCTGCGGGGCGAACCCCAGGACACGCCGACCGTGCAGGACCTGCGGCGTTTCGGCATGGCACTGCACTGGCTCGGTTACGGCGGATATCGGGCGCGCCACCAGGCGGGCTTCTGGGAGCCCTGGCTGCAGCGCTACCCGCGTTACCAGCCGGTGCCCGAAGGCGGGGGCGGCGTGGCGGGTGCCCGGGGCTGCGCCGCTCTGGTGGCGATGATCCGTGAGCAGCTCCCCGCCCTTGGCTGGGCGGACTACCACAGCCTGTGGACCGCTGCCGGTACCGGCACCACCCTGGCCGGGCTGGTGCTGGGCGAGGCGGGCGCGCACCCGGTGATCGGCGCCCTGGCGGTGCCGGCGGATCACGGTGTGGCCGGACAGGTGAGCGGCATCCTCGCCGAGGCCGGCAGCATGGATGCGGGCTACCGGCTGATCGACGCCAGCCGCGGCGGCTTCGCCCGAGTGGATGCCGAACTTGCGCGCTTCCTGCTGGACAGCGAGCGCGACGGCGGAGTCGCCCTGGAACCTCTCTATACCGCCAAGGCCCTGCTGGCAATCCACGACGAAGCGCGCGCCGACCGGATTCCCCCGGGCAGTCGCCTGGTCCTGCTCCACACCGGCGGCCTGCAAGGGCGTCGAGCCCTGCACGACGAACTGTTGCGACTGGCCGGCTGACTGGCCCATTCCGGCGGCCGGATCGAACGCAGCCGTTGATCCTCTTATCGTTCGGACAGCTTCATAGCCTGACCTCTAACCGCGGCGCGCATTGCCTGGGGCAGGCCCGGTGCCCTTAGAGCGGGGCCAGCGGCCAGCGATCACTAACCACGAAGGCGCGCTCCGCTTCCTTCCAGCGTCCATCGCTGTCCAGTACCAGGCGAACCAGCAGACGCGCGGGGCTGTCCGGTTCCAGCTGTTCGCGCCAGTGCTGGAAGCGCTCGCTGCTCCAGCGTTCCTCGGCATCGCTGACCGCGGGCGCCAGCCAGGATTGCCGGGGCAGGGGCTGCCAGCAGCCGTCTGTTGTCTGCGCGAGAAAGTCGTCCAGCTCGTTCTGGCGCAGCCATTGCCCGCGCAGGTGGCTGGGGTTGGCGCCTTGCGGGGCCGTGCAGTTGCCCGGCCAGGGGTAGAAGAGGTAGCCGCCCAGCCAGAGTTCGGCGCTGACCGGCTGGGCATCCAGCCGGTCGAGTACGTGGCGGCTCTCCGGGTTGGACGACAGCGGCAGCTGGTGCTGGCTGAGGTGCTCCAGCTTGAGGTCGAGCCGGTCGTGGCTGCCCGGCCCGAGCCACTCGGAGGCGTTGCTGCCGTCGCCATGGCGCGGCCCCAGGTAGAGCTTGATCGCCAGCTCCAGGTGGTGCACGCCCTCGGCGTCACGCAGCAGCAGGTCGAGTTCGCCAAGGGTCTGGCCGGCAAAGCGGATCGGCAGGTTGGCCGCCAGCAGCTCCACATCGGGGGCCTGGTCCAGGGCGAATTGCCAGAGGCGCTCGTAGTACAGGCCAAGGCGCCGGTTGGGAGCTTGCGCCAGCCACTGGTCGAGAACGGCGGGTTGCCGGTCGAGGGCGCAGAGCCAGTCGGCGAGTCGATCGGGGTGGCTGAACCAGCTGCTCGCGCTGAGCGGGTGGCGCTGGCGCCAGGGCGGCTGGCTGAGCAGCGGCGGCGAGAGCAGGGCCCACGCCAGGTCGCGCACACCGGAGTGGCGCAGTTGTCGGGGCAGGTCGGTCAGTGATTCGAAAGCGTGCATGCTGCGAGCATAGCCGACAGCGGTTTGCCGCTGTCCGCTGCTATCCCCCATAATTTCGCCATTCCTCACCTAGCCAATGCCGCTCTGGAGTCCCATGGAGCAATTCCGCAATATCGGCATCATCGGTCGCCTGGGCAGTTCCCATGTGCTCGACACTATTCGCCGGCTGAAAAGGTTCCTGCTGGACCGCCATCTCCACGTCATCCTCGAAGACACCATCGCCGAAGTGCTGCCAGGCCACGGCCTGCAGACGTCGTCGCGGAAGATCCTCGGTGAGGTGTGCGACCTGGTGATCGTCGTCGGCGGCGATGGCAGCATGCTCGGCGCCGCCCGCGCCCTGGCGCGGCACAACGTGCCGGTGCTGGGGATCAACCGCGGCAGCCTGGGTTTCCTCACCGACATCCGTCCCGACGAGCTGGAAGTGAAGGTGGCCGAAGTGCTGGAAGGCCGCTACAGCGTCGAGACGCGCTTCCTCCTGGAAGCCGAAGTCCGCCGCCACGGCGAGGCCATCGGCCAGGGCGACGCGCTGAACGACGTGGTGCTGCATCCGGGCAAGTCGACACGGATGATCGAGTTCGAGCTGCACATCGACGGCCAGTTCGTCTGCAGCCAGAAGGCCGATGGCCTGATCATCGCCACGCCCACCGGCTCCACCGCCTACGCCTTGTCCGCCGGCGGTCCGATCATGCATCCCAAGCTCGACGCCATAGTCGTCGTGCCCATGTATCCGCACACCCTGTCCAGCCGGCCCATAGTGGTGGACAGCACCAGTGAGCTGAAGATCGTGGTTTCGCCCAACCTGCAGATCTATCCCTTGGTGTCCTGCGACGGCCAGAACCACTTCACCTGCGCGCCGGGCGACACCATCACGGTGGCCAAGAAGCCGCAGAAGCTGCGCCTGATCCACCCCCTCGATCACAACTATTACGAGGTCTGCCGGACCAAGCTCGGTTGGGGCAGCCGACTCGGAGGAGGCGACGGATGAGCCTCGATCCCGCCCGTGGCTATGACCTGATCGGTGATGTCCACGGTTGCGCCCTTACCCTGGAACACCTGCTTGAACGCCTGGGGTATCGCAAGCGGGGCGACGTCTGGCAGCACCCGCAGCGGATGGCGCTGTTTCTGGGCGACATCATCGACCGGGGGCCGCGTATCCGCGAGGCGCTGCATCTGGTGCATGCCATGGTGGAGGCCGGGCAGGCGCTGTGCATCATGGGCAACCACGAGTACAACGCGCTGGGCTGGAGCACGCCGGCGCCACCGGGCAGCGGCCGTCAATTCGTCCGGGAGCACACGCCGCGCCATACCCGGCTGATCAAGGAAACCCTGGAACAGTTCGAAGGCCACCCGGCCGACTGGCGGGACTTTCTCGGCTGGTTCTACGAGTTGCCGCTGTTCCTCGACGGCGGCCGATTCCGCATGGTGCACGCCTGCTGGGACAGCGCGATGATCGCCGCCCTGCGGGAGATGTATGCGGACGGGCGGATCAACGAATCTTTCGTCAAGGCCGCCGCCGATTCTTCCAGCTTCGCCAGCCGCGTGTTCGATCGCCTGCTGCGCGGTACCGACCTGCCGCTGCCCGGCGGCATGACCCTGACCGGCAGCGACGGCTTCACCCGCTCGGTGTTCCGCACCAAGTTCTGGGCAGAGAACCCGCAAACCTATGGCGACGTGGTGTTCCAGCCCGACGCCCTGCCGGATCATGTCGCCAGCCAGCCGCTATCCCACGCGCACAAGTCGCGCCTGCTCAGTTACGGCCCGCAGGAACCCATGCTGTTCGTCGGCCACTACTGGCGGCGCGGCCGCCCGGCGGCCATTCGCGACAACCTGGCCTGCCTGGACTACAGCGCGGTGATGTATGGCAAGCTGGTGGCCTATCGGCTGGATCAGGAAAGCCGGCTGGACCCGGACAAGTTCGTCTGGGTGGAAGTGGAGCGTCCCGAGGTCATCCAATGAGTGCGGTAGAAGTATTGCGGTTGCCCCTGACGGTGGACCTTTCCGGCTTCGTGGCCTTGCTGCAACGCCTGGACGTGCCTTACCGCGTCAGCGAGGAATCGGGCGAACAGGTGCTCTGGGTGCCCGGGGCTCAACTGGCGGAACAGGTGCGTGGACTCTATGCACGATTCCCCGATGGCGATCCGCATTTCCAGCTGCAGGTGGAGGCACCGAAGGCGCCCGAACGTGCCGGATTACTCGCGCAGCTCATGCACAGCCGCATCACCAGCCTGGTGCTGCTGGTCACCCTGGTGGTCGCCACTCTCACCAACCTGGGGGACAACTTCTCGGTCATCCGCTGGCTGAGCTTCCAGGACTTCCAGATCGAGGGCGATTACGTCTACTTCTCGCCGCTGGCCGAGGGCCTGGAGGCGGGGCAGTGGTGGCGCCTGGTTTCGCCGATGCTGATCCACTTCGGCATCCTCCACCTGGCGATGAACGGCATGTGGTTCTGGGAGCTGGGCCGGCGCATCGAATCGCGCCAGGGCGGCTTCATGCTGCTGGCGCTGACCCTGGGCTTCAGCCTGGTATCGAACTTCGTCCAGTACTTCAGCAGCGGTGCGACCCTGTTCGGCGGCCTGTCCGGCGTGCTCTACGGCCTGCTCGGCCATTGCTGGGTGTTCCAGCGCCTGGCGCCGTGCCCGGCCTACCGGCTGCCACCGGGCGTGATGGCGATGATGCTGGTCTGGCTGCTGATCTGCCTGTCCGGCCTGATCACCGCCCTGGGCTTTGGCGCCATTGCCAACGGCGCCCATGTCGGTGGGCTGGTCGCCGGTAGCGCCACCGGGCTGCTCGGCGGTGCATTGGCGCGCCTGCGCCGGTAGAATGCGCGCTCCGTCCCACTCCCAGGACCCGAATAGCCCATGTCGTCATTTGCCCATCTGATCAGCAACATCACTCAGGATGTCTACGAAAGCCTCAAGCTGGCCGTGGAAATCGGCAAGTGGCCGGACGGCCGCAAGCTGACCCAGGAGCAGAAGGAGCTGTCGCTGCAGGCGGTGATCGCCTGGGAGCTGAAGAACCTGCCCGAGGAAGAGCGCACCGGCTACATGGGCCCGCAGGAGTGCAGCTCCAAGTCCGAACCCATCCCCAATATCCTGTTCAAGTCGAATTCGGTTCACTGATGCTGGAACTCGGACGCGGCGCACTCAGCAAGATGTCGGTGCGCCTTGAATCACCCGTGCAATACGGCTTCCGCCTCGGCGAGGCGGATATCGCGGCGAACCCGCTGATCGGCAGGCAGCTGCGCCTGGAATTCCTCGGCGCCATCCATTGCCTCCACTGCGGGCGCAAGACGAAGAAGAGCTTCAGCCAGGGTTACTGCTACCCCTGCTTCACCAAGCTGGCGCAGTGCGACAGCTGCATCGTCAGTCCGGAGAAGTGCCACTACGCCGATGGCACCTGCCGCGAGCCGGAGTGGGGCGAGCGCTTCTGCATGACCGACCACGTGGTCTATCTGGCCAACTCCTCGGGCGTCAAGGTGGGCATTACCCGCGCCAGCCAGGTGCCGACCCGCTGGATCGACCAGGGCGCCAGCCAGGCGCTGCCGATCATGCGCGTGGCCACCCGCCAGCAATCCGGCTTCGTCGAAGACCTGCTGCGTAGCCAGGTGGCCGACCGGACCAACTGGCGCGCCATGCTCAAGGGCGAGGCGCCGCCGCTGGACCTCCAGAGCATTCGCGACGAGCTGTTCGACCATTGTGCGGAAGGCCTCCGCGCGCTCCAGGACCGTTTCGGCCTGCAGGCCATCCAGCCGGTCAGCGACATCCAGCCCATCGAGATCAGCTATCCGGTGGACGCCTATCCGACCAAGGTCGTCAGCTTCGATCTGGACAAGACGCCCGTGGTGGAGGGTACGCTGCGGGGAATCAAGGGCCAGTATCTGATTCTCGACACCGGCGTGATCAACCTGCGCAAGTTCACGGCCTACCAGTTGGCCATCAGCGCCGCGTAGCCCCGGGGTCAGGTCGGCGGACTAATAGTCCATACTCCGACCTTGACCCATTCATCCAGAGCGGCCCAGGGTTTCGGGACCGCCCAGCAATCAAAGAGACGACCATGCGCACCGAGCAACCGAAAGTCATTTACCTCAAGGACTATCAGGCTCCCGAATACCTGATCGACGAGACCAACCTGACCTTCGAGCTGTACGAGGACCACACCCTGGTCCACGCCCAGCTGGTGATGCGCCGCAACCCCGAACGGGGCGAGGGCCTGCCGCCGCTGGTTCTCGACGGCCAGCAACTGGAGCTGCTGTCCCTGTCCATGGATGATCGCGAACTGGGCAGTGCCGATTACCAGCTGGACGACAGCCACCTGACACTGCAACCGCTGGCCGCCAGCTTCACCCTCGACAGCACCGTGCGCATCCACCCGGAAACCAACACCGCGCTGGAAGGCCTGTACAAGTCCGGCAAGATGTTCTGCACCCAGTGCGAGGCCGAAGGTTTCCGCAAGATCACCTATTACCTCGACCGCCCGGACGTGATGAGCAAGTTCACCACGACCGTCAGCGCGGAACAGCATCGCTACCCGGTACTGCTGTCCAACGGCAACCCGGTGGCCAGCGGGGCGGAGGAGGGCGGCCGGCACTGGGCAACCTGGCAGGACCCGTTCAAGAAACCCGCTTACCTGTTCGCCCTGGTGGCGGGCGATCTCTGGTGCGTGGAAGACAGCTTCACCACCATGACCCAGCGTGAAGTGGCGCTGCGCATCTACGTCGAGCCGGAAAACATCGACAAGGTCCAGCACGCCATGGACAGCCTGAAGAAGTCCATGCGCTGGGACGAGGAGGTCTACGGCCGCGAGTACGACCTGGACATCTTCATGATCGTCGCGGTGAACGACTTCAACATGGGCGCCATGGAGAACAAGGGGCTCAACATCTTCAACTCCAGTTGCGTGCTGGCCAAGGCGGAAACCGCCACTGATGCCGCGCACCAGCGGGTCGAAGCAGTGGTGGCCCACGAATACTTCCACAACTGGTCCGGCAACCGCGTGACCTGCCGCGACTGGTTCCAGCTGTCGCTGAAGGAAGGTTTCACGGTGTTCCGTGATGCGGAGTTCTCCGCCGACATGAACTCGCGCACCGTCAAGCGCATCGAGGACGTGGCCTTCCTGCGCACCAACCAGTTCGCCGAAGACGCCGGTCCCATGGCCCACCCGGTGCGCCCGGACTCCTTCATCGAGATTTCCAACTTCTACACCCTGACCGTCTACGAGAAAGGCGCGGAAGTGGTGCGGATGATCCACACCCTCTTGGGTGCCGAGGGCTTCCGCAAGGGCACCGATCTCTACTTCGAACGCCACGACGGCCAGGCCGTGACCTGCGATGACTTCATCAAGGCCATGGAAGATGCCAACGGCGTCGACCTGACCCAGTTCAAGCGCTGGTACAGCCAGTCCGGCACCCCGCGCCTGCAGGTGGAAGACAGCTACGACGCGGCGGCGAAGACCTACAGCCTGACCTTCCGCCAGAGCTGCCCTGCCACGCCGGGCCAGAAAGACAAGCAACCCTTCGTCATTCCCGTGGAACTGGGCCTGCTGGATGCCGCTGGCAATGACCTGCCGCTGCGCCTCGCGGGCGAAGCCGCGGCGCAGGGCAGCAATCGCGTGCTGTCGGTCATCGAAGCCGAGCAGACCTTCACCTTCGTCGATATCGCGGAGCGTCCGCTGCCGTCTCTGCTGCGTGGCTTCTCGGCGCCGGTGAAGCTCGCCTTCCCCTACGACCGCGACCAGCTGATGTTCCTCATGCAGCACGATTCCGACGGCTTCAATCGCTGGGAAGCCGGACAGCAGCTGTCGGTGCAGGTCCTGCAGGACCTGATCGGCCAGCATCAGCGCGGCGAGAAGCTGGTGCTGGACCCGCGCCTCATCACGGCCTTGCGCACCCTGCTGGAAGACGAGTCCCTGGATCAGGCAATGGTGGCCGAGATGCTGTCGCTGCCGAGCGAGGCCTATCTCACCGAGATCAGCGAAGTGGCCGATGTGGACGCCATCCACGCTGCCCGCGAGTTCGCCCGCCAGTCCATCGGCGAAGCCCTGTTCCAGCCCCTGCTGGCTCGTTACCAGGCCAATCGCGCGATCTCCCGTGACACCGCCTACGTGGCCGAGGCTGCGCATATCGCCCGCCGCACCCTGCAGAACATCGCCCTGTCGTATCTGATGCAGAGCGGCAAGGCCGAGGTGCTGGAAGCCTGCCTGGAGCAGTTCAACGGCTGCGACAACATGACCGAACGCCTCTCGGCCCTGGCCGTGCTGGTGAATTCCGGCTTCGAGCAGGAAAAGGCCGAGGCCCTGGCGCGTTTCGCCGACTACTTCAAGGACGACCCGCTGGTGATGGATCAGTGGTTCAGCGTCCAGGCCGGCTGCGGCTTGCCGGGCGGCCTGGAGCGCGTCCAGGCGTTGATGGCACATCCCGCCTTCACCCTGAAGAACCCGAACAAGGTGCGCGCCCTGATCGGTGCCTTCGCCAACCAGAACCTGGTGAACTTCCACCGGGCCGACGGTACCGGCTATCGCTTCCTTGCCGACCATGTGATCACGCTGAACGCGCTCAACCCGCAGATCGCTGCCCGCCAGCTGGCGCCGCTCACCCGCTGGCGCAAGTACGACGCCGGCCGCCAGCAGCTGATGAAGGCCGAACTGGAGCGCATCCTCGCGTCCGGCGAGCTGTCCAGCGACGTCTACGAAGTGGTCAGCAAGAGCCTCGCCTGACGCGCCTCCGGCAGCCCGTGAGTGCGGGCTGCCACCCCCTCTGAAATCATCCCCTCATGAAGTGTTACCGGTTAGTGCCGGTAACGCTTTTTTGTTACCCAAGGAAATATCCAGGGTCGCGTTTATGCGCAGGCGGTCTGAAAAGGCCAGAAAAGGCTTGACCAGGCAGCTTTTGGTATGGGCGTGCATGCCCTGAAAGTGTGTTCTTGAGTGACAAATCGAGCCAGATCGTCCGACAAGATCGGACAGAAAATTTGAAATTGATCAGTGGATGATCAGTCACTTGTTTGACTGAAATTCGTCGCTTGTATTGCGAAATTTTTCTGACACTCGTTTCCGACTTGGCACCATGGTTGCAACTCCGCTGGCGATCTGGCCCTGTTTCGGTGCATTCCGGGCGGGGCGTGCTCTGCGCCGGGGATTTCCTGCCGAAGCAAGACGAGGCCGCGAAGCGGCTGGACAAACAAGCCCGCCTGACGGGCTGCCAATAACAAAGTGATCAGTCCACGGAGTAAGACTCGATGGAGCTCAAGTCCCGCAAGCCCATGTTGCGTTTTGCACCGGCCAAGGCAGGTTTCGCCTTTGCCGGTATCCTGCCCCTGCTAGTCGCCGCCCAAGCGCAGGCGGTGGAATTCAGCTTCGCCAACGACGAAATTTCCGGTTCCCTGGATACCACTGTTTCCTACGGCCAGCTGTGGCGCGTCCAGGGGCGCGACAAGACCAACGACGACATCAACACCAACGACGGTAACCGCAACTTCGATACCGGCCTGGTTTCCGAGGTCTACAAGATCACTTCCGACCTGGAAGCGACCTACAAGAACTACGGCTTGTTCGTTCGTGGCACCGCTTTCTATGACACCCAGATCATGGACAAGCGCAACGACTACCTGGACAACAACAACCCGGTCCAGCCAAGCCAGAACTTCCCGAAGGATGACAGCTTCACTCACGAGACCCGCCACAAGGCCGGCCGTGATGCGCAGATCCTCGACGCCTACCTCTACGGCAACTGGGACGTGGCCGACATGCCGGTCACCGGGCGTATCGGCAAGCAGGTGTTCAACTGGGGTGAGGGCATCTTCTACCGTGGTGGTGTGAACACCACCAACCCGGTGGACGCCGCCAAGTTCCGCCTGCCGGGCTCCGAGCTGAAGGAAGTGCTGGTGCCGGTGGAAGCCCTGAGCTTCAACGTCGGCCTGACCGATAACCTGTCGATGGAAACCTTCTACCAGTGGAACTGGAAGGAATCGGCCATCGACCCGGTGGGTACCTACTACTCCGAGACCGACCTGTTCGCTGATGGCGGCAACACCGCCTATTCGACCCAGCCGCGTCTGCAGCCCCTGGCGCCCCTGTACGGTGGTTTCAGCGCAGCGGGCATCGGTGGCCTCCAGGGCGGCCGCAACATCGACGCCAACGGCAACATCAAAGTGGCCTCCATCGGCCCGGACATCAATGCCAAGAACGACGGTCAGTTCGGCGTGGCGTTCCGCTATATCGCCGAAGAACTGAACTCCACCGAGTTCGGCTTCTACTTCGTCAACTACCACGCCAAGGAGCCGACCATCGCGGCCAACCTGGGCGACTACGCGGGATTGGACCTGGCACAGATCGCAGGCGCGGCTTCTACCGTGCTGGCACCGCAAGTGCAGCAGGCAGTCGCAGCACAGGCCGGCATCTCGGTCGCTCAACTGCAGGCCGTGCTGGCAAACCCGGCGTTGAACCCCGACCTGGCGCGTGCCTATTCCAACGCCCTGACCACCGCTTCCATCAACGCCGCTGGTGGTATGGCGACAATCGACGTGGCCAACGCCGTGCAAGCGCAGCGCGAGTACGCCGAAGACATCCGCATGTACGGCTTCAGCTTCAACACCACCATTGGCGAGGCCTCGGTGTTCGGTGAGCTGGCCTATCGTCCGAACCTGCCGATCGGCATTGCCACCACCAACGACCTGCTGGGCGATCTGCTGATCCAGTCGCCGCAACTGGCGTCCGGCGCCACCGTCAATATCGGAGGCCAGGACGTGAAGCTGGGCGACCAGATCCACAACGTCGAGCGCGTGGAGGCCTTCAACGCGTCCCTGGGCACCATCTACAACTTCGGCCCGTCGCTGTCCTTCGACTCCCTGATCGGCGTGGCCGAGCTGGCCTCCGAGCACCTGCGCGGCAGCAGCCTGCAGTACACCGCGTTCAACGGCGAGAACCGTTACTACTCCGGTCGCGGCAACAGCTCCTACGTGTCCGGCGGCGATCGTGACGACCAGGTCAACAAGAACGCCTACGGCTACACCCTGCTGCTGTCCGGTACCTGGAACGACGTCTACGCCGGCGTGAACGTCTCCCCCTACGTCGTCTACAAGGACGACTTCGAGGGCAACTCCTACCAGACCGGCAGCTTCATCGAAGGTCGCAAGGCGTACACCCTCGGCGTCAAGGCGACCTACCTGAACAGCCTGGAAGCCGAGCTGCAGTACACCGAGTTCTACGGTGGCGGCCAGAACAACTCGGTTCGTGACCGCGACAACATCGGTTTCAACGTCAAGTACTCCTTCTAAGCCCAACAAGAACAATACGGGCGCCCCGGGGCGCCCGATACAGACTCATCACGGAGAACCCACATGCTGAAAAAGCTTTCGCTGATTGGCGCCGCGGTTGCCCTGGCGCTTTCCGCCAGCAGCTCCCTGGCCTCGGTTTCAGCCCAGGACGCCGCCAGGCTCGGCACCAGCCTGACCCCCTTCGGCGCCGAAAAAGCCGGCAACGCCGCCGGCACCATCCCGGCCTGGACCGGCGGCATCACCCAGGTTCCGGCGGGCTACAAGTCCGGCCAGCACCACCCGGACCCGTTCCCGGAAGACAAGCCGCTGTTCACCATCACCAAGGCCAACCTGGACCAGTACAAGGCCAACCTGACCCCCGGTCAGATCGCCCTGTTCAATGCCTATCCGGACAGCTTCCAGATGCCGGTGTACCAGACCCGGCGCTCCGGCTCCGCGCCGCAGTGGGTGTATGACAACACCATCAAGAACGCCACCACGGCCAAGCTGCTGGATGGCGGCAACGGCTTTGCCGACGCCTACGGCGGCATCCCGTTCCCGATTCCGCAGAACGGCGTCGAAGCCCTCTGGAACCACATCACCCGTTATCGTGGCTCCTACATCGTGCGCCGCGCCTCGGAAGTAGCCGTGCAGCGCAATGGCGACTACTCGCTGGTGACTTCTCAGCAGGAAGCCCGGTTCGCGTACTACAACCCGCAAGGTACTTACGCCGACCTGAACAACATCCTGTTCTACTACCTGTCCTTCACCAAGAGCCCGGCGCGCCTGGCCGGTGGTGCCACCCTGGTCCACGAGACCCTCGACCAGGTGAAGGAACCGCGCCAGGCCTGGGCCTACAACGCCGGCCAGCGTCGCGTGCGCCGTGCGCCGAACCTCGCCTACGACACCCCGATCGCCGCCGCGGATGGCCTGCGTACCGCCGACGACACCGACATGTTCAACGGTGCTCCGGATCGCTACGACTGGAAGCTGGTGGGCAAGAAGGAAATCTACATCCCGTACAACAACTACAAGGTTTCCAGCCCTGAGGTTAAGTACAAGGACCTGCTGCAACCGGGCCACCTGAACCCGGCCGTCACCCGTAACGAACTGCACCGCGTGTGGGTCGTGGAAGGCAAGCTGAAGCCGGGCGCCCGCCACATCTACTCCAAGCGCACCCTGTTCCTCGACGAGGACAGCTGGCAAGCCGCCGTGGTCGACCAGTACGACGGCCGTGGCGAACTGTGGCGCGTATCGGTGGCCTACCTGAAGAACTACTACGACCTGCCGACCACCTGGTCCGCACTCGACGTGTTCCACGACCTGCAGGCCCGCCGCTACCACGTGCAGAACCTGGACAACGAAGAGCCGACCACCATCGACTTCACCCAGGCCACTCCGGACGATGGCTACTTCAAGCCGTCCGCCCTGCGTCGTCGCGGTACTCGCTGATCCCGCAGTGCTCTTTGAAGAAGGCCGCTATCCGTAGCGGCCTTTTTCGTTTCCGCATGGCGCGAAACCCCTGTTACAGAGCGCCACCGGCGCTTAACAAAACATAACGTCCCGCTGATTGTGCAGGCTTTCCAAAGCTGGCTAGGATTAGGGCGCTGCCTGCCCTGGGCAGCGTCCACCTATAACAAAAAGGGGAAAGGTGTATGAGTGAGCCCGTCATGCGGCGCACCCCGTCCGGCGTCTGTGTGGATAGCCTCCACAAGCCGGCGTTCCGCTTCCACTCGCCGCTGGCCAAAGCGCTCTCGTTGTTCAGCGTGCTCTCCGTCCTTGCTGCAGCCGCTGCGCCCATTACCGCATCCGCGCTGGCCGCTGATGCGCCCATCCTCTCCATCGAATCGCCCAAGGCCGTGAGCAGCCTGCTGCTCGACGTCACCCACGCAGGCAAGCGCCTGGTGGCCGTTGGCGACCGTGGCCACATTCTCTATTCCGACGACAACGGCAAATCCTGGACCCAGGCCAAGGTGCCGACCCGCCAGATGCTCACCGCTGTCTATTTCATCGATGACAAGAAAGGCTGGGCCGTCGGCCACGACGCGCAGATCCTCGCCAGCGAAGACGGCGGCGCGACCTGGACCCGGCAATACGAAGACCTGGAGCGGGAAGCCCCCTTGCTGGACGTCTGGTTCAAGGACGCCAGCACCGGCTTCGCCGTGGGCGCCTATGGCGCGCTGCTGACCACCGGCGACGGCGGCAAGAACTGGGAAGACGTCAGCGACCGCCTCGACAACGAAGACCAGTACCACCTCAACGCCATCACCGCGGTGAAGGATTCCGGCCTGTTCGTGGTGGGCGAGGCCGGCAGCATGTTCCGTTCCGCCGACTGGGGCGAGACCTGGGAGCGCCTCGAAGGCCCCTACGAGGGCTCGCTGTTCGGTGTCCTCGGGAGCGCCGAGCCGGGCGTCGTGATCGCCTACGGCCTGCGTGGCCACCTGTTCCGTTCCGCGGACTTCGGCGACACCTGGGAAACCGTGCCGCTGAAGGCCGGCAACGGCGAACTGGAGTTCGGCCTGTCCGGCGGCGCGCTGCTGCCCGATGGCAGCCTGGTGGTGGTCGGTCACGGCGGCAGCGTGCTGAAGAGCACCGACAGTGGCCGCAGTTTCAGCGTGGTGAACCGCAGCGATCGACTGTCGCTGGCCAGTGTCATCGCCGACGAGAAAGGCAACCTGATCCTGGTGGGACAGGGCGGTGTGCGCGTAGCGTCCCCGACCGGCGCCGAGCTGGGCCAACTATAAGAAAAGAAAAGGCGGAGAGTTTCGATGAGTACCCATCACCAGGACAAGGCGACCTTCCTGGAGCGCCTGATCTTCAACAACCGGCCGGCGGTGATTGCCATCTGCCTGCTGGTCAGCGTCTTCCTCTTCTGGCAGGCCATGCACGTACGGCCGTCCACCAGTTTCGAGAAGATGATCCCGCTGCATCATCCGTACATTCAGAAGATGCTCGAACACCGCAATGACCTGGCCAACCTGGGCAACACCGTGCGTATCTCGGTGGAAGCGGTCAACGGTGACATCTTCACCAAGGAGTACATGGAGACCCTGCGCCAGATCCACGACGAGGTCTTCTATATCCCCGGCGTCGATCGTTCCGGCCTGAAGTCCCTGTGGAGCCCGAGCGTTCGCTGGACCGAAGTGACCGAGGAAGGCTTCGCCGGCGGCGAGGTCATCCCGCAGACCTACGACGGCTCCGAGGCCAGCCTGGAAGAGCTGCGCAACAACGTGCTCAAGTCCGGCCAGATCGGCCGCCTGGTGGCCAACAACTTCAAGTCCAGCATCGTCGACGTGCCCCTGCTCGAGTCCTACCCGGACCCGAACGACCAGGGCAAGCTGCTGAAGCTCGATTACCGCCAGTTCTCCCACGAGCTGGAAGAGAAGATCCGCGAGAAGTACCAGACCCAGAACCCCAACGTGAAAGTCCACGTGGTGGGCTTTGCCAAGAAGGTGGGTGACCTGATCGATGGCCTGATCATGGTGGTGATGTTCTTCGGCATCGCCTTCCTCATCACCCTGGTGCTGCTCTATTGGTTCACCTGGTGCATCCGCAGCACCATCGCCGTGCTCATCACCACGCTGGTGGCGGTGGTCTGGCAGCTGGGCCTGATGCACACCGTCGGCTTCGGTCTCGACCCGTACTCGATGCTGGTGCCGTTCCTGATCTTCGCCATCGGTATTTCCCACGGCGTACAGAAGATCAACGGTATCGCCCTGCAATCCAGTGATGCCGACAACGCCCTGACGGCGGCCCGGCGGACCTTCCGCCAGCTGTTCCTGCCCGGCATGATCGCGATCCTGGCGGACGCCGTGGGCTTCATCACCCTGCTGATCATTGACATCGGCGTGATCCGCGAGCTGGCCATCGGCGCGTCCATCGGTGTGGCGGTGATCGTCTTCACCAACCTGATCCTGCTGCCGGTCGCCATCTCCTACGTAGGCATCAGCAAGAAAGCCGTCGAGCGCAGCAAGCGGGACGCCAAGCGCGACCATCCGTTCTGGCGCCTGCTGTCCAACTTCGCCCACCCGGTGGTGGCGCCGATCTCCGTGGTCATCGCCCTGATCGCCTTCAGTGGCGGCCTGTGGTACAGCCAGAACCTGAAGATCGGCGACCTCGACCAGGGCGCTCCGGAACTGCGTCCGGACTCGCGCTACAACCAGGACAACAACTTCATCATCAACAACTACTCCACCAGCTCCGACGTGCTGGTGGTCATGGTCAAGACCGGCCCCGAGGGCTGCTCCACCCATGAGGCCCTGGCGCCGGTTGATGAGCTGATGTGGAAGATGGAGAACACCCCGGGCGTGCAGTCCGCCATCTCCATGGTCACCGTCTCCAAGCAGGTGATCAAAGGGATGAACGAAGGCAACCTGAAGTGGGAAACGCTGTCCCGCAACCAGGACGTGCTGAACAACTCCATCAGCCGCGCCGAAGGCCTGTACAACTCCGACTGCTCGCTGGCGCCGGTGCTGGTGTTCCTCAACGACCACAAGGCCGAGACCCTGTCTCGCGCCGTGGCCGCGGTGGAAGAGTTCGCCAGCAAGCACAACAAGGAAGACCTGCAGTTCCTCCTGGCAGCCGGTAACGCCGGCATCGAAGCGGCCACCAACGAGGTGATCGCCCAGGCTGAACTGACCATCCTGATCCTGGTGTACATCTGCGTCGCCGTGATGTGCCTGATCACCTTCCGCTCCATTGCTGCGACCCTGTGCATCGTGCTGCCGCTGATCCTCACCTCGGTGCTGGGCAACGCGCTGATGGCGTGGCTGGGGATTGGCGTGAAGGTGGCGACCCTGCCGGTGATCGCGCTGGGCGTGGGTATCGGTGTCGACTACGGCATCTACATCTACAGCCGCCTGGAAAGCTTCCTGCGTGCCGGCCTGCCGCTGCAGGAGGCCTACTACGAGACCCTGAAGTCCACCGGCAAGGCCGTGCTCTTCACCGGCCTCTGCCTGGCCATCGGTGTCGCCACCTGGATCTTCTCGGCCATCAAGTTCCAGGCCGACATGGGCCTGATGCTGACCTTCATGCTCCTTTGGAACATGTTCGGTGCCCTGTGGCTGCTGCCAGCCCTGGCGCGCTTCCTGATCCGTCCAGAGAAGCTCGCCGGGAAGGTCGGTGGTTCGCTGCTGGCCCACTGAGCCTGATCAGCTGGATGAAAACCGCGGCCTCGGCCGCGGTTTTTTATGGGTGCGCCAGGCATGGCGCGTAGCGCCGTGACTGGCGCTGTTCGGTTCACTGTGGTGGTGAACTGGACGACTTGGAGGTGGAAGTCCTCTGCACGCCCGGCAAGGGGAAGTGCTAGCGGAAGGCAAGGGTGTCGCGGGTGACTGCGAATCTGAAGGAAGCCGGAAGCAAATGGCTGGCCTGACGAACAGGAAGCGGATGGAGGCGGCGTAGCGGGGTGAGGCGGCCCAAATCGTCAAAGCCCGGTACTTGCACGGCACGCTACGACGTAAATCCGCCAGGCATAAGCCGGAAGGTCGCGCGAATTACCCTGGGAGATCTGTGCGCTTGCCAGCGTGCTACCGGGCGTCGAGAGACGACGGGATGAGCGTGCAGAAGTCAGCCGAGGCCGTAGTAAGTGGCGCCAACCACGCCACCAAGGGCCGAACAGGTCATACCGCCGGTAGGCGTTGGAGTCTCATGGGATGTCGAACCGCAGAAGCTTCTCCCCAGGAGAAGGCTGTTCCCCGGCATGGCGGACGGAATCCGCGCATGCCGGCTGACAGTGCGCAGACACCGATGGCGTCTGTAACGTGGACGAAAGCGGAGCCGAACACGCTGATGGAGCGGGTGTTGTCACCGGCGAACTTGAGGCGTGCGTATCGACGGGTAGTGAACAACCGGGGCGCACCGGGGGCCGACGGCCTGTCGGTGGATGAGCTCGCGGGCTAC